>JBBQJJ010000140.1:0-19000 GCA_038325805.1 Haliangiales bacterium | reverse complement strand
AGCTGGCCTACCGCAGCCACGGTCGCCTTCATCTGGCGCAGGTACGCACGGCAGTGCTTGCACATGCCGACGTGCATGTGGAACCGCATGCGCTCGGCGAATCCCATCCTCCCTTCGAGGTAGTCGGTGACTAGCTCGGTGATCTGTTTGCAGCTGAGCATCAGCGTTTGTCCAGGTGGTGTTCGAGCCGAGCGCGGAGACGAGATCGAGCACGGTGGAGCAGCACCCGCTGATTGGTCTCGTTGATCTCGAGAGCGTTACACACGTCTTCGGCCGTCCAGCCAAGCGTATCGCGCAGCACGACGACGACGCGTTGTCTTTCGGGGAGTTGGCGTAACTCGGCGTCCAGCAACTCCATCGCCTCCTGGTTCCCGACCAGCTGCTCCGGGGTCTCATCCTCCCACCGGTCCGGCGGGGCGCTCCATTTACCGCGATCATCGAACCGCGAGGGATCGACGACGGACTCCGCGGGCGCGTCGTGTTCACCACCCATCGCGGAGAACGGCGTCATCCGCGCCTCGCGAACACCCTTGGTCTTGGACCGGTTGACCAGGATCCGGGAGATCCACGTACCGAGCGAGGATCGCTCCTCGAACGAATCGAGGCCGTCGAGGACGGCGACCCAGGTGTCCTGGACGACCTCCTCGGCCGAGGCTTCGGTAGAGACGAAGGCTCGCGCGAGGCGCTTGAGCGGAGCGTGATAGCGCCGGACGAGGACCTCGAACGCGTCCGCGTCGCCCGAGCGAAGTCGAGCCAGGAGCTGGGTCTCCTCGGGAGTCGCCACGGGTTGCGTGCGCACGGTATGCGGGTCGCGCGCCCAAATCCAGTCGGCATCCAGGCGTCCGCTATCCAACGATGGAGGTTGGCGTGAGGTCACCGCTCCGTCGCAACACGAAGCGATCGATCGAGGCCGAGCCGCCGCCACTCACGAGCAAGAAGAGGAAGGCAACGAGATCGCGCTCGAAGACCGAGATCGATGATCTCGGCGTAACGAATCCGGGCACGAGGAGACCAGCGTCCATGTCGGAGCTGCCACCTACCAACTCCACGGTCGACCTCGAAGCCGCCGTGCGCCAGCGCTACGGTGGCACCGGCAAGATCGACGTCGCGGCGGCTCGGATCGGCGTGGACATGAACGACGACATGCTCGCGTTCGCTCGCGGTGCAGCGCCCGAGGTCGACGACAGCCACGTGTTGGGTCGGGGGGGTCGGACCGCGGTGTGCGAGAAGACGTTCGGGGCCTACGCGCGCGAGCCCTCTCGTGGTCAGCTGGATCTCGTGCAGCCCTACGTCCACGTTCCCCTCACCGAGGCGCCGCCGCTTTCGTGCGCCGTCGGCACGTTGCGCCGCGATCCACGCGAGACCAAGGGCGACGACGACCAGCTCACGACCGACGCCAACTCGGGCAAGCTGGGAGACTGCGGTTGATGCCGGCCATTCGCATACGCCTACCGATCGCCGAGCGCAACGCTCCGAGCTTCGACCATGCACTCGTCGGTCACGGCCTCGAGTTGCGGCGCGCCGCGACGACGACACTCCAGATCAACGTGGGCAAGCTGTGCAATCAGGCCTGCCATCATTGCCATGTCGAGGCCGGTCCCAAGCGCACGGAGGTGATGACACGCGGGGTGGCCGAGCGCCTCATCGCGCTGCTCGCCGAGAGTCCGGGCGTGACGACCGTCGACATCACCGGCGGGGCGCCCGAGCTCAATCCGAGCTTCCGCTGGCTCGTCGACGAGGCGCGCCGGCTCGGCCGCCACGTGATCGATCGCTGCAACCTGACGGTGCTGTTCGAGCCCGGGATGGACGACCTCGCAGCGTTCCTCGCCGAGCGCGACGTCGAGATCGTCGCGAGCCTGCCGTGCTACAGCGCGAAGAACGTCGAGGAGCAGCGCGGCCACGGCGTGTTCGCGAAGAGCATCGCCGGTCTGCAACGGCTCAACGCACTCGGCTACGGGCGCTCCGGCGGCAAGCGCACACTGAACCTCGTCTACAACCCGAACGGCGCGTTCCTTCCGCCTGCACAGGCCGGGCTCGAGGCGACCTACAAGGACCGGCTCGCCGAGGATTTCGGCATCGTGTTCGATCACCTGTTCACGATCACCAACGTCCCGATCGCACGCTACGCCGACTATCTCGACGAGCGCGGCGAGTACGATGGGTACATGAGCCTGCTCGCGGCGCACATGAACCCCGCGACCGTGTCGGGCTTGATGTGCCGCTCGCTGATCAGCGTCGGCTGGGATGGCGCGGTCTACGACTGCGACTTCAACCAGATGCTCGAGCTACCCCTCGCTGCGGCGCGCACGATCTTCGAGCTCGACTCGCTCGCGCTCGAGGGCCAGTCGATCGCGACCGGTGCACACTGCTTCGCGTGCACGGCAGGCAGCGGCTCGAGCTGCGGCGGGAGCCTCGCATGAGTGCGGACGCGATCGGCGTCCTCGGCGGCAGCGGGTTCTACGACCTGCCGGGCGTGCAGGACGCCGAGACCGTCGAGGTCGACACCCCGTTCGGCCCGCCCTCGGACACGCTCATGGTGGGTCGGCTCGGCGAGCAGCGCGTGGTGTTCCTGGCGCGCCATGGTCGCAGCCATCATCTGCTGCCGAGCGAGATCAACGCGCGCGCGAACCTGTACGCGCTCAAGCAGCTCGGGGCAACCCAGGTCATCTCGGTGTCCGCGGTGGGCTCGCTGCGCGAGGCGATCGGGCCCGGTGACGTCGTGGTGCCGCGGCAGTTCATCGATCGCACGGCCGGCCGGCCGGCGACCTTCTTCGGCAACGGCGTGGTCGCGCATGTCAGCCTCGCGGATCCGGTCTGCGGCCGTCTCGGCGATGTGTTGGTCGCGGCGGGACATGCCGAGTCCGCGCGCGTCCACGCCTCGGCGACGTACGTTTGCATCGAAGGTCCGCAGTTCGGCACGCGCGCCGAGTCCGAGATGATGCGCGTATGGGGTGGTGATGTCGTCGGGATGACGAACCTCCCCGAGGCACGTCTCGCGCGTGAGGCCGAGCTCTGCTACGCGACCTTGGCGCTGCCCACCGACTACGACTGCTGGCGCGCGCGTGACGAGGTGACGGTCATGGATGCCATGGCCGTGCTGCGTGCGAACGTGGCGATGGCCCAGCGGATCCTCGGGCGGGCGCTGGCGGCGATCGAGCCCGGCGTCGCGTGCCCGTGCCAGCGCAGTCTCGACGTCGCTCTCGTGACGCCGATCGACGCGATCGCGCCCGAGGCGCGGCGCCGTCTTGCGGTGGTGCTCGCACGTCGGCTCGCAGGGTCCTCTTGATCGTCTGTCGGTGCGCGACCGCATCCGCGTCACCGTGCAAGGGATCGCGGTGACCATCGCGTCCGGGAGGCGGTGACCGTGGAGCGCAGCACCGTCGTCGTGCTCGCGAAGGCGCCGATCGCGGGCGCGGTCAAGACCCGGCTCGCACCGCCGGCACGCGCAGCGGTGCTCGCGCGCGCGTTTCTCGTCGACACGTTCGCAGCGCTCCGCTCGCTCACGTGGGCCGACCCGGTGCTCGCGACGACGGCTGCGATCGACCCGGCGCTCGACGCCGAGCTGGCGGCTCCGATCTGGATGCAGGGCGAAGGTGACCTCGGCGCGCGGATCGAGCGTGTGCTCCGGCGCGCTTTGGGGTCCGCTTCTGCCGCGATCGCGATGGGCGCGGACACCCCGGGGCTCCCGTCCGCATCACTCGATCGAGCACGCGAGGCGCTGCGTACCGCCGACGCTGCGATTGGCCCGACAGAGGATGGCGGGTTCTACCTGCTCGCGCTGCGGACGTGTCCCGACGGGCTGCTCGCCGGTTTGCCGTGGAGTCGTGCCGATACGTTCGCCGCGACCGTCGCACGGCTCCGCGAGCGCGGGCTGACGACGGTGGTCCTCGACCCGTGGTTCGACGTCGATCGCCCCGCGGATCTAGAGAGGCTTCGCGGACTGCTCACCGCGCATGTCGTGACGGCACCCGCGACAGCTCGCGCGCTGAGCTCGATCTCGATCGTGATGCCGGTGCTCGACGAGGAGCGTCGGATCGGCGCCGCGCTCGCCGACCTCGAAGCGCTGGGCGGGCTGCACGAGGTCGTCGTCGTCGATGGCGGCAGCACCGATCGTACGATCGAGATCGCGCGCGCCGCAGGTGCACGGATCGTGACCGCGCCCCGCGGCCGAGGACCTCAGCTCAACGCCGGCGCCGCCGCGGCGACCGGAGACGTCCTGTTGTTCTTGCATGCCGACACCACGCTGCCGAACGACGCATCCCGTCACGTCGTGGACGCGCTCGCACGACCAGGCGTCGTCGCGGGCGCGTTCCGCACGTGGACGATCGTGGACGAGCCGCGTCCGTGGTTCGCGCCACTCCTCCACCTCGCAGACATTCGCTCGCGGATCACGCGCTATCCGTACGGTGATCAGGCGATGTTCGTGCGGAGCTCGGTGTTCCACGCCGCCGGTGGGTTCCCGGACCTGCCCCTGATGGAGGATCTCGAGCTCTCTCGCCGCTTGTCGAAGCACGGGCGGATCCACACGTGCGCCGCCTGTGTCCGCGTGTCGGGGCGCCGCTGGGTCGCGCGTCCGATCGTTCACACCGCGCTCGTGAACATGTTCCCGCTCCTCTATCGGGCCGGGGTGTCGTCGCAGACGCTCGCGCGCTTCTACCGCAAGGTTCGCTGATGGGGCTGCTGCCTGCCGCGGTGATCGCCAGTTTCGTGTTCGCGAGTCCGCGCGCTAGCCGTGATCGAACGCGATCCGTGCGCGAGCTCCGTCGGCTAGGACCGCGCGATGGGACGTCCGGAGAGCCAGTAAAAGCGCCAGGTCAGTCCGATGGCGACGCTGGTGAGTCCAGCGACCAGCCCCCACCAGAGGCCTGGTACGCCCATGCCGAGCGGGAACGCCAAGATGATCGCGAGCGGCAGGCCGATGCCGTAGTGACCCGCGAGATTGCCGAGGAACGTCGAGCGCGTGTCGCCGGCGCCCCGGAGCGCACCGGCCGCGACGGCCTGGATCGCATCCGAGAGCTGGAAGGCCGCAGCGATCCGAAGCAGCGGAATCGCGGCCTCGATGACGTGGGGATCGCTCGAGACGAGTGTCGCGAGCTCGCGCGGGAACAGGGCGAACACGATGCCCGAGCAGCTCATCAAGCTCGCTCCGAGGAGGAAACCGGCGGTTCCCGCGCGCCTGACACGCCGCGGATCGCCCGAGCCGATCGCCTGACCCACGCGCACCGAGCACGCCGCGCCAACCCCGAGCGCCATCGAGAAGGAGAAGCTCGCCAGAATGACGGCGACCTGGTGGGCGGCTACCGGCGTCTTCCCGAGTCGGCCGGCCAGGACCTGCGCGATCGAGAACAGGCCAACTTCGGCGAGTAGATGCAATCCGACGGGGAGGCCAAGCGACACGATCTTCCTCGCGAGAGCGGGGTCGAAGACCGCGGTCTCGGGGCGCTTGTCGGCGGCGATCGCCAGCCCCGCGATCGCGATGGAGACGAACGAGACGACGGTTGTCGCGAGCGCGGCACCCAACGATCCAAGACCTGGAAGACCGATCGGATCGGCGCCGTAGATGAGGGCGTAGTCGAGGCCCACGTTCGCCAGGTTGGCGACCACCATCGCCACGACGATCGGCCGGGTTCGACCGGCTGCCTGGAGAAACGAACGCTGCGCGACGAAGATGAGAAATGGAACGAGCGACGGCAGCCGCCCGTAGACATAGACCCGGGCCTCGGCGGCGACATCCGGATCGACGGAGAGGAGCGTCAGTAGCTCGGGCGAGACCAGGACCACCAGCACGATCGGTAGGCCGAGCACGACGCAGACGCGCACACCCGTGACGAACAGACGCCGCGCGCGTTCACGCTCGCCGGCGCCGATCGCCTGCGGCACCAACGAGTCGAGCCCCATGACGACGCCCATCCCGAACGCGATGAACGCGAACATCAGGCTGTTGGCGATGCCCGCACCGGCCAGGGCGGTCTCGCTGTGGTGACCGAGCATGACCGTGTCGACGAGCCCCATCAGCATCTGCCCGAGGTATCCGACGGTCAGGGGGAGGGCGAGGCGAAGGTGATCGGACAGCTCGCGGGGCGCCGGCGGTGCATTCGTCTGCACGCTACCGACCTCCGGATCGGTGATCATGACCCGCGAGCGTATCAACACGAGCACGGCAGTGTGCGCTCCGGGCGCTTCGAGTCGCGGCCGGGTGCGCGCGTCGGTCGCCGCGACGACGATCGCGATCACGATGGAAGGAGCAGCCGGACCCGCTTGTCCGCGCCACCCTTTCAGCCCGCGCGACGAGTGGGGCAGCTTGTCGATGCACCGGACGATCTCGAACGCGTTCTGGGCGACCCAGCGCGCGCGTCACGGACAGCTCGAGAACCAGGCCGCGAAGGCGCCGTGCTCGCAGACGTATATGAAGGGACAGCAGCTCGTGCCGTAGACGCATTGAACACCTTCGGCGTCGCAGGGCCGGTTGACGTTGGGCTCTGTCGCCGGGCAGCCCACCGGATTCTTCGGTGGTGTGCACCGCGGCTTGACGCTCGGGTCTACTGGCGTGGGGCTTCCGGGTGTTGGCTTTACTGGCTCGGGGATCACGGGCGTCGGCTTCACGGGCGTCGGCTTCACAGGCGTCGGCTTCACAGGCGTCGGCGCGGACCGCAGCGGTCTGGGCTTCGCAGCGGGCACCTTCTGCGTCGGTGCCGCATCGACCATCACGGCCGGCGCATCGATCGGCGCATCGATCGGCGCATCGCGGACGAAATCGGCGGCCCGACCCTTGTACGTGGTGGTCTTGCCACCGCCACGACCGGTAAGTGAAGCTCATCGGGTGAACTCGCAACGGCGAGGCAGGTGACTCCCTCGAGGTCGCAAGTCACGAATCGTTGGTGATCAAACGACTTTCATGAGACCCGCGCGTTACTTGAACGTGCTGGGGTCGATCTCGTGCGGCAGCAGGCGGCGCAGGTTCGTGCGAGTCCTTGGCACGCCTGCCCGAACGGGGTCTACACGGTCGGAGATCTTGTGAGGTGAGCGCGCGAACAAGGGCCACACTGTCAGCCGGTTCCGGGGCTAGCACTTCTCGTTGACGAAGCGCTGGACCAAGGTCCGCACCGCTTTGGCAACGAACGGTTTCTCCAGCCGTTCGTTGGGAATCGAATTTAGAAACTCATGTGCCACGTTCGTGAAGGTCCCGCCCGAGATGAACACGACCTTCTTCGTAGCGTCCGGACAGCGAGCGGCGAGCTGTGGGTAGAACTGAATCCCCGACATCTCAGGCATCATGATGTCGGAGAGGATCACGTCGAAGCGCTGGTTCAGATCATCTCCAACGCGTCCGACGCCCGCGTACGCATCGAGGTCTCTATGGTGATCGAGAGGATCACTGCATCAGGGCGTGCGAGCAAAGGCCACCCACGCCAGACGGGCGTGGAGAGACCCGAAACCGCGAAGAGTCACGCCGCAGCGTGTCCCGTCGATCTCAGCGCGTACCTACTTCCTCGCGGCGCAACCGCAGCTCTTCCCGCAGGCGCAGGAATCCTTGCAGGGGCAGGGTGCGTCGCACGTGCAGCGTCCTGCGTCTCCACCACATCCGCAATCGGCGGTCTGACAACGGCACTGGGTCTCGGTCTCGTTCGTCTTGGTCATCTGAGTCTCCTTTTTCATCGAAGCGCGTCGTTGCGCTCCACCGAGAAGACGCAGCGGTCGCCGTGTCATTACAGTCGCCGTCGCGCAGCTCGCCGACACGCTTGAAGGGCGCGAGAATCACGCAGCAAATGTGGGCGCAGCCGCGGTCGCGCCACGAATTGCACTGCAGGGCGATAACGATGCCCGCACGGGCTCCACGCATTACTTCCCGGCCTTCCCGCGTCGAAGCACGAGCGAACCGAGATCGATCGTTCCGTTGTTGGTGAGCTTCGCGCAGCACGTCATCGAGCCCGACGTGATGCTCCACGTGTCGGTCGCCTTGATCGAGAACCCGTACTGCCAGACCGGCACGTGCTCGAATCGAAAGCTGCCATCGGCGCCAGTCTGCGCCGTGAGCCCGAACGCCGCGTCGGCGCACGGCGTGTTCTTGAACATCATCCGCGGCCGCTCGCACATCTGGATCGACGTGCCCGCGATCGGCTGTCCGTCGTCCCAGAGCGCCTTGCCTACCACCGTGCCCTGTTGAACCGGACCGACCACGGGCAGCTTGGGGCCACCCTTGGTGATCACCATCTTCGACACACGGCCGGTGATCGCGGCGACCGTCCCCGGCTTCCAGTGCTGGATGAGCTTCGCACCCGGACCGACGATCGCGACCCCGGCGTCGGTCGCGAGCCAGACGCGACCTTGGCCATCACCAGCGATCGCCGAGAACGCCTTTGGATCGAAGCCGAGCATCTCCGCATCGGCGTCGATGCTCGCATCGCCGGGCCCGATCATCGTCAACGTGCTGCCGCTGCCGCTGGCCAACCAGCCGGTGGGCAACATCTGCAGGTTCGCGCCGAACCACCTGCCGGCGGTCCGGATCGCCGTTGCCTTGCCGTCCTTCCACCGGAACACGCCGTTGACATGGCTCACGTACACGGCACCGTCGGGCGTCGGGGTCACGGCGTGGAAGAACGGCCGTGTTGCCAACACAGCGCGGTAGTCGGCGAGCGTCCAGTCCGCATCGCGCGGCTTGAGCCGCATCCGCTCGGACGACGCGACGAACAGCGTGCCGGCGGTATCGAATGCCAGGTCGCCGAGGATGTCCTGGTCTCCCCATGTCGCACGTTCCGTCGTCGTCCACGCCGTACCGTCGTAGTGGTAGAGATTGCGCAGGTCGCCGGCCCAGACGTCGCCGTCGCTGCTCGCGGCGATCTGGTCGTAGTACGTGGCCGAGAGCTTCACGGCGTTGCGGCCGACGATCTTGTAGGTCCCTCCGCCGATCAGCGACGCGTAGACGGCACCGTCGCCGCCGAGGTGGAGATCCTTGGTTAAGAACGTGTTCGTGATCGCGGTGAAGAACTCGCCGGCCTCCAGTCCGACCACGCCGACACCGTCGATCGCGAAGTATGTGATGCCCGGCGCCGCGTCGACCTCCCAGCTCGGTGCACCGAGCGGCTCGCCGGATGGCGCCTTCTCCGCAGTCGCCGCCTGTGGCGGGGCTTTGGCGGTCACGCCAGAGTCTGCGTTCGACGGCCGGGCGTTGATTTCACTCTCCTGTTTCTTCGAACACGCGCCAACGAGGGGCGAGCAGAGGAGGGCGACCAAGGCGACACGGACCACGCGATTCATCAGGGCGATCCTCGCCGTCGTGGTTCGCAGATGCGAGCCTGCCGACGCAGAACTATCCTCGACCAGTCGCCGGACGGGCTCGACCCGTTTGGTGGTGGCTGACCGTGACGGTCGCGCGGAGTATCGTCGAGTTCATGAGCCTCGCGGACGCGATTCAAACGATGGTCGCTACGTTGACGGTGATCGGGTTGCTGATCACCGTCGTCTACAATCAGCGATCGTTGCGAGCCGCGCGCCAGGACAGCGTGACGAGCATGTATCTCGGGCTCAACGAGCGTCTTCAGGAGACGCTCTACGAGCTCCTGGAGGTCGACAAGGATATCTTGAAGTCAGCGGACCTCGACAAGCTCCGGCCCTATCAGTTCCGGTTCTTTCAGCTGTTCGACATCGTCGCGGACATCTGGCAGATGCGCCCGATGCTGGAGGAGTTCGATCCGCGGCTGTGGCGGCGTTGCGATGCGAGGATTCGACCGCTGCTGCGAAAGCGCGCCTTCCGGATCCTGTGGGCCAAGCAACTCGCAAAGAACGCGGCACTATTCGATCGCGAATTCGTCGAGTTCATGACAGCTGCGATGGCCGAGCTCCCACATGACGATCCAGCTGCAGGGCTGGCGACGGATCAACCTCGCGCTCGGTCCACCCTGTCCGATGACGTCGGGGCGCTCCAAGCTCGCGAGGGTGCGCCCGTCTGGGCATACGTCGAGGATCGCTACGATCGAGAGCGGACTCGCTTCGGACCGTTTCCAGATGCGGCGACGGCGGATGCGTTTGCCGATGCGTATAACCGGAACGTGATCCATGAGCGGAAGGTCGCGACGGGGGCTGCTGGCGCGCTGAACCCGGACACGTTGAAGTACGTCTCGATCGCGTCCTACGAGACGCGCGACCTCGAAGCACGTGTCGCCGAGTTGTGCGCCGAGCCCGATCCGCCGGCTTCAGCGAGGGACTACGAACGGATCCTGAAGCAGCACCGAGGGACGCACCAGCAAGGCTGAAGTCCGTCGAATGCTTCCCACCCGTGAAGCATTCGGCACGAGTGTCGGTCCATCTACGATCATCGCCGTTGCTGCCGCTGACATCTCGGTGCGCTTGTCGGCGCATCGCCCCAGCCGTCGATGCACCTGTGCGGTAACGTCGGAGCGATGCAGCACACGGCGATCTCGCTGACGGTCCTCGGGCTCGTCGCGCTCACGGCGTGCGATCGATCGAGGACACCAGAGCCTCCGAACCCGACGGTCGTGGGACGTCCGGACGCTGCGCCGCCGCCGTCACCCGCGGGCGATGCAGCGGCCGCCGAGGTGGCGGTTTTCGACGCAGTCCCAGATGCGGCGCCGGTGGCTCGGATCTCGACGAGTCCTGCGTGTCCTCCCTGCGCGGGCGGCGGCGCGCGCAACGGGTACTTCGTGTGTACGCGTGGTGATGGAACCGTCCCGCGCACCACGGACGCCGACTACAGGCACACCGGTTCGATCTCGTGCCCCGCTGTGTCGCCTCCAGCGACCAACGCGACCTGTGCCGGGGAGTGGATCCCGGAGACGACATGCGCGGCGGCTCGGCCCCGCTGCGCCGCGAAGGCCAACCAGTGCTGCACGACCGAGGGCAAGCTCGTGGAGCCGTGCGGCCAGCTCTCGCGCCCCGGCGAACGCTGTAATGCACCGGCCACGTGCCGCGGCTCCGACGGTACGTGCTTCGCTTGTCGGTGCCTGATCGAAGGGACTTCGATCGCCACGCCGAGCGGCCCCGTCAACATCGCGGCCGTCGATGTCGGCACGATCGTCTGGACCGTCGATCGCGACGGTCGCCGGATCGCCGCACCGGTGATCGCGCGAGTCCGGCGCGAGGTCCTCGGCCAGCACCACATCGTCAAGCTCGTGCTCGCCGACGGTCGCGCCCTGCGCGCCTCCGGCGTCCACCCTACCTCCGACGGACGCACGCTCGGCGCGCTGCGGGTCGGCGACGAGCTCGATGGCAGCTGGGTCGTCACCCGCGCCGACGAACCGTACGATGGCGAAGCCCTGTTTGATCTTCGCCCAGCCGGCGCCACCGGCAGCTATCTGGCCGACGGCATCCTGATCGGCAGCACCCTCGCCGGCGAGTGATCTAGCTTGTCTCAGACATGGCGGCGGCGTGCCGGCGGCGCGCCGTAAGGCTTCGCCATGTGATGCGGGTCGGCCTTCGGTCGCGGATGCACGACGAGGTTGATCTTGACTGCCTCGTTCGGTCGCGCGTCGATCGCTCGCCGGTCGGATCCGGAGGTGGCGAGGTGGTAGCCGCCAGGTGGGATCTTGTCGAACAAGAAGTCGCCCGTCTGATCGGACGTGGCCATGATCGACGTGCTCCCGGTGAGTGTACGTAGCGCCTCGCCATAGAGCGTCACGAGCTGCCCCGAAACGCCGACACCATCCTCATCGACCACGCGCCCTCTGACCTGGCTGATGCTGGGCTGCGACTCACCACCGGGCGGTGGAGGGAGGCGCTCGTAGGTTGGCTGCGTGTTCACGTGACACGCCGAAGTCGGGCTCACGAGGACGGCGCCGGCGAACACTGCAGCACGGCCAATCCGGCCGAACGGTGCGACGGTGGAACGCACCATCGGGGTCACCGCCGCCCCGCAGAACACGCACGAGGGTAGGGTTGTCGCGATGTGGCGACGGCACGTGTCACACGCGCGCAATTGCATGTTGCACACGATAGCATCGTCGAGACGGGTCCTTCGGATATCACTGCCGATCGCGCACAAGTCGAGCGTTGAACGCTGACGCCTCAGCGGATGCCGCTGAACGAATCGGGCAGGGCGGATCGATCGGGTGTAGAACACGTCGGTGAAGAAGCTGCCGCTCGCACCGAAGGCGCTTCCTGCGCGGCGCAACCTTCCGCTCGCCGATCAGGTGCGCGAGCTGGACACGGCTGCGCGTCCGATTCTCGCGGTGTGGGAGATCACGCTGGCGTGCGACCTCGCGTGTGGTCACTGCGGCTCGCGTGCCGGCCGCGCTCGTCCGGACGAGCTCTCCACTGACGAGGCGCTCGATCTCGTCGATCAACTCGCCGCCCTCGGCGTCATCGAGGTGGTGCTGATCGGCGGCGAGTCGTACCTCCGCGAGGACTGGCTCCAGATCATCGCGCGGATCGCCGAGCGTGGCATGGAGCCGCTGATCACGACTGGGGGCCGCGGTATGACATCCGAGCGCGCGATCGATGCGAAGCGAGCCGGGCTGCTCAGCGCGAGCGTGTCGGTTGACGGCATGGAGGCCACGCACGACCAGCAGCGCGGGGTGAAAGGTTCGTGGCGCGCGGCGCTCGACGCGATGGCGAACCTGCGCGGCGCAGACGTCGCGGTCTCGGCGAACACGCAGATCAACAAGCTCAGCCTACCGGAGCTCGGCAACGTGCTCGAGACCATCATCGAGCACGGTGCCCACAGCTGGCAGATCCAGCTCACCGTGCCGATGGGTCGCGCGGCCGATCATCCCGACTGGATCCTGCAGCCCGACGATCTGCTCGAGTTGTTCCCGCTCCTCGAGCAGCTCGCCGCACGCTGCAAGGAAGCTGATGTCGTGCTGTGGCCCGGCAACAACGTCGGATATTTCGGACCCTACGAGACGACGCTGCGCGGGACGTTGCCGCGCGGTCACCACGTTGGCTGCGGCGCCGGGGTGTGGGGCATTGGCATCGAGGCCGACGGCACGATCAAGGGATGCCCGTCGATGGCGACCGCGACCTGGGGTTCGGGCAACGTGCGCGATGCACGTCTCGTCGACATCTGGGAGCGGGCCGAACCGATGCGGTTCAATCGCGACCGCACCGTCGATTCGCTCTGGGGATATTGCCGGAGTTGCTATTACGCCGACGTCTGCAAAGGAGGATGCACGTGGACGGCCGAGGCGATCCTCGGCAAGCCCGGCAACAACCCCTGGTGTCACCATCGTGCACTCGAGATGAAGCGCGTCGGAAAGCGCGAGCGCCTCGTCCAGGTGGAGCGTGCACCGGGTCTGCCGTTCGATCAGGGTCGGTTCGAGTTGATCGTCGAAGACATCGGCGATCGCTGACGGGCTCTTCAATGGCTAGACGAACCGTCGGCGAGCCGGTGGCGCACCGTATGGCTTCGGCATCTCTCGCCGCGCATAAGTTGCCACGTCGACGTTGACGATCTGGTCGCGACCCTGGAGCACCTGGACGGCGCGTTGCGCGCGCGCGCCAACCGCGACGACGAGCACGTACTGCCCAGCCGGCAGCCCGGCAAGCACGAACGCGCCGTTGCGATCGGTGGTCGTCCGGATCGGTTGCGGGCCGCCGTGCAGCTCGATCGGTGCGTCGGGCCACGGCGCGCCAGTATCGACATTCGTGACCTGTCCCCGGATCACCGCATCGGCGATCGCTGGTGGCGGAGCCTGCACGTGATCAGGTGGCTGCGCAAAGTTGCCCTGTCGATCATCGGGCGGTGGATCTTGCGGTGGTGGCGGTGGTGGCGGCGGTTGTTGCTGCTGCTGGTACTGCGGTGGCGGGCTACTGACCACGCACGCCGGGGTGGCAATCACGGCGCTCGCGGCGAACACGACCGCACGAGACACCCGTCCCTCGAGGATCGGTCTGGGTGTCGGGATCGCGGCACACGCGGTCCCGCAGAACGGACACGTGGTCTCTGCGAGTGCGACGTGCCGTCGACATCCACCGCAAGGCTTGAGGTCCATGGTGGTAGAGCCTACACGACGCGAAGCACAGATCGATCAGCGACCCGGCAGGCCAAGCCGATGAGCCATGTGATGGAGGTTGGAGCGATCCATCCCGAGCCGGCGCGCAGCCTCGGCCCAGTTGCCGGCGGTCTCGTCGAGTGTCTGTGCGACTGCGGCACGCTTGAGCTCCTCGACCGCATCGCGCAGCGATAGCTGCCCACGCGCGACCTTGCGTGCCAGCGGATCCAGCCGAGGCTCTCTTGCGCTCGCCACGACCGCCGCTGGATCGAGATCCATCACGTCGATCTTGATCGGCTGGCCGGCGGGCGTGCGCATCTGTGCCCGCAGGACCGCGCGCGCGATCGTGTGGTCGAGCTCGCGCACGTTGCCCGGCCAGTCGCTCGTCTCGAGCGCGACGGTCGCCGCCGCCGCGAGCACGACCTTCGGGAGTCCGAGCTGGGCCCGGTAGCGATCGAGGAAGAAGCCCGCGAGGATCGCGATGTCGCCGCGACGTTCGCGCAGTGGCGGGACGCGGAGTGGGAACACGTCGAGACGATGATAGAGGTCGGCGCGGAATCGGCCGTTCGCGACCTCGTTCGCGAGATCTCGATTGGTCGCGGCCACGATGCGCACGTTCACGGAGATCGGCTTGTCGGCGCCGACGCGTTGCACCTCGCCCTCCTGCAGAGCACGCAGGAGCTTGGCCTGCGCGCCGAGCGGAAGCTCACCGATCTCGTCGAGGAACAACGTTCCGCCGTCGGCGAGCTCGAACTTTCCAGCGCGGTTGACGATCGCGCCGGTGAAGGCACCACGGACATGCCCGAACAGCTCGCTCTCGATCACTCCCTCGGGCAGCGCCGCGCAATTGACCTGGATCAGCGGTGCCTCGCGACGGCGCGATCCATCGTGGATCGCGCGCGCGACGAGCTCCTTGCCGACGCCTGTCTCGCCGAGGATCAGGACCGGGAACTCGGTGATCGCGACGGCGTCGATCTCCTGCCGCACCCGCTCGATCGCGGGGCTGACGCCGAGCATCTGCGCCCCGCTCGCGTTGCCCTGGGTGCGCATCAACTCCTTGACCACGAGACCGCGCCGCTCGGCGACTGCCTCGACGGTCTCGATGAGACGCGCCGTGTGGAGGGCTGCACCGGCAAGCGCACCGAGCGCGATCAGGAAGCCTTCGTCGAGTCCATCGAACGCATCGGTCGCGAGGGAGTCCGCGGTCAGCACGCCGATCACCTGGCCCTCGGCGAGGAGCGGACATCCAAGGCAGTCGTGGACGGCGGCGAGCGCGTGGGGATCGCCCTCGACCAGCCCGTCGAACGGATCGGGAAGCGTCGAGTTGGCGGGGAAGCGCACGGGCGTCGCGCTTCGCAGCACGGTCTCGAGGCGCGGGTGGTCCACGGGTGCAAAGCGCATCCCGAGCACCTGGGGCGAGAGGCCATGCACCGCGAGTGGGCACAGCTCGCCATCTCGAAGCGCGAGCAAGGCGGTCGCGTCACAGGGGATCGCGGAACGAACGACCTCGAGGAGGCGGTGATACCGATCGGCCGAACACAAACTCTCGGTCAGGTCGACCGCGATGCGCTGTAGTGCGGGCCAGGGCTCCATGTGTGATTGGTACAACGCGTTGTGCTGATCACAACGCGGTGTGTTGTCGCGGGAACCTACCTTCCACGATCTCGATGCGTTAGCGCTGGACGTGGATGTGCACTGTGTGACGGCATGCAGGCGCTAACTACTCCGATCGGTGAGATCGCCGCGTCCGAGCCTTCGGCGACGCGGGTCTTCTTGCGGCATCGCCTCGACTTCTGCTGTGGGGGGCGACGCTCGCTCCAGGATGCATGCGAACGCGCCGGCCTGAACTCCGCGGAGATCGTCGCCGAGCTCGACCAGGAAGCGCGACGTGGCGATCCGTCTCCCCGATGGGAGCAGCGCTCGCTCGTCGAGCTTGCCGATCACATCGAGGGCCACTACCACGCCGCGCTTCGACGTGATCTACCGCCGCTGATCGAGGCAGCTCGCAAGGTGGAGCGAGTCCACGCGACCAAGCCCGGTGTGCCATCGGGCCTCGCCGACGTGCTGTCCGAGTTCTTCGCGGAGATGCAGAGCCACATGGGCAAGGAGGAGAAGATCCTGTTCCCGATGATCCGTCGCGGCGAGCGGGGAGATGCGGTCTACATGCCCGTGCGGGTGATGGAGAGCGAGCACGACTCGCACCGAGAACAACTGATCAAGATTCGCGAGCTCACCGACGATCTGCGGCTGCCGGCACACGCCTGCGCGACGTGGACCGCGCTCTACCAGGGTCTCGAGACCATCGAGACCGACCTGATGCAACACATCCATCTCGAGAACAACATCCTGTTCGCGCGCGCAACGCAGGGGGCCGGATGAACGGTTTCCGCGCGCGGCCGACGCTGCTCGACCACGCGGTCATCAACCATCACGACTACGTGTGGGCGCGCTTGCCGTTCCTCGTACCGATGGCGATCGCCGCGGCACGCCGTCGAGGGGATAGCGCTGCACGCGAGCTCGCGCGTCTGGTTCGCATGCTCCAGCCGCTCCTCCTCGGTCACCTCGACCGCGAGGAGGCCATGCTCGTCGCTCGCTCGGCTACCTCGGTTTGCGCTCGGGCACGCGAAGGGATGCACGCCGATCATCTGGCGGTTTGTATCGTGATCGATCAGATCCGCGCCGTCGCGGGCAGGGACTACCAAGCGCGCGATGGCGCGGAGCCGGCCGAACGCGCGCTGTATCTCGAGCTCGCTCGGCTCGACGATCACGTCCGGGCGCAGATCGCTCTCGAAGAGCACCTCATGGCGTGGGAGCAGCGCGCGATCGGAGCGTACGCATGAAGTCCCAACCCGAAGCTGCCCATGTCGGCACCCTGATCGACCTCGCCGTGGTCGCGCGCGAGCTACACGCAGACGCCGAGTCCTCATCGGTCGGCCACGCGGCCCGCACGATCGTTCGCGAGCCCGATCTCCGGGTCGTGGTGATCGCGATGCGGGCCGGCTCGACGATCGCAGAGCACCACACCGGGGATACGGCGACGGTTCACGTGCTGCACGGGCACCTGCGAGTACGGCTGGGCGATCGCGTCGTCGAGCTCGGCGCCGATCATCTCCTGCCGATCGCGCGTGGGGTCGCCCACGATGTCGTCGCGGTCGAACCCAGCGCGTTCGTACTCGTGCTGGCCCGGAGCGCTGCGTGACGACAGCGTATGGATCGGGTGACGCGTCCTACCAAGCCGCCGGTGGGAGCCCAGGCATCGCCAAGCTCGTCCACCGGTTCTACGAGTCCATGGAACAGCTTCCGGAGGCGCAGCTCATGCGTGCGATGCATGCCGCCGATCTGACCGAGGTCCGCGAGAAGCTCGCGGTCTTTCTCGCGGCCTGGCTCGGCGGACCCAACGAGTACCGCGAACGCTTCGGCCCGATCTCGATCCCCAAATTCCACGCGCGATTCGCGATCGACGAGACGGCACGCGATGCGTGGCTCCTGTGCATGGCGCGCGCGGTCGACGAGCAACCCTGGGCAACGACCTTCAAGACCTACTTCATGCAGGCGATCGCCGTTCCGGCCGAACGCGTGCGGGTCGCGTCGGTGATGCGCCGTGCATCCAGCAGCCCGGTAGCATGAGGTCCTATCGGGTTCGCGCGACCGTCTGGGCGACCGTCTTCACGATCGTCCTCGGGGTCTCGATCGTGGTCGGCTCGAGAAACCTCGCGCACTTCGATGCGGCGTTGGTCGGCTACACGTTCGCGATGTTGTTCGCCACGTTCGGGATCACCTACCGCTACGCGATGTGGCTCCAGCGGCCGCCTACGCGGATGTATTGGCGCCGCGGCTGGCGCGCCTTCCTCTCGCCTCGCAGGCTACCGGCCAATGCTTTCCGACTCGTCCGCCGAGCTGTGGTCGACGTCGTCGCCAATCGCTTCATTTTTCGACGTGGCGCGATGCGCGGTCTCACGCATCTCCTCCTGATGTGGGGTTGCATCCTTGCTGCCGCGATCACGTTTCCCCTCGTGTTCGGTTGGATCCACTTCGAGACCGTGCCCGGACAGCTCGACACCTATCGCACGTACGTCTTCGGGTTCGCGGCAGGCGACTTCCCCGTCGACTCGGTCCTGGCGTTCGTCATCTTCCACGGGCTCGTGTGGGCCTCGTTCCTTGTCCTCGCGGGCGTGATGCTCGCGTTCCGGCGGCGCATGCGCGACCGCGGAGCACAGGCGGTGCAGCAGTTCGGCGAGGACATCCTGCCGCTCGTGCTGCTGGGCGCGATCAGCATCACGGGGCTGATGCTGACGATCAGCTACACGTGGCTGCGCGGGTATGGCTACGACTTCATCGCGATCCTGCACGCGGTGACGGTGATCGTGACCTTGCTCTGGCTCCCGTTCGGCAAGTTCTTCCACATCTTCCAGCGGCCCGCACAGCTCGGAGTCGCGTTCTACAAAGACCAAGGTGCATTGACCGAGCAGGCGCGCTGCAAGCGCTGCGAACAACCGTTCGCGTCGGCGATGATGATCCGCGATCTGATCGCGGTCGAGCGCGAGCTCGGCTTCCGGTACGAGACCACCGCGGGCGGAGCCACGCACTACCAGGAGATCTGCCCACGTTGCCGGCGTGCGCTGTTCGGACTGGCCCAGGGCAGCCTCTGGGTCGCGAGCGAGAAGGACTGAACCATGGCCAAGCTTCCCGTCGACGAGCTCGCGATCACGCATGCGTTCGGACCTCACCTGTCCGTGGGCACGCGTGGCGGCACCGCAGGCGTGCCTGACAAGCTCGTGAAGACCCACTGCTGCTTCTGCGGCCAGCAGTGCGGGATCCAGCTCAAGGTTCGCGACAACGAGGTGATCGGCTTCGAGCCGTGGGAGGAGTTCCCGTTCAACCGCGGCATGCTGTGCCCCAAGGGCGTCAAGCGCTACCTCCAGGGCTCGCATCCGGATCGCCTCGTCAGCGCGATGCGCCGCGATCCGGCGGCCTCGGGTGGCTTCCGCGCGATGCCGTACGACGAAGCGATCGCGTATGCGGCGCGCGAGATCGAGCGGCTCCAGACGGCGCATGGC
>JBBQJJ010000139.1:0-19215 GCA_038325805.1 Haliangiales bacterium | reverse complement strand
GGTCAGCTCACCGGGCTCGTCGATCTGCGCCATCATCTGTTCGACGGCCTCGTCGGGGAGCCCGCGCTTCTTCGCCAGCTCGGCGGAGCGCGCACGCACCTCGCGATGCAGCGCCTGGAACGTCGAGTCCTTGGCATCGAGGGGTGCGAGCTCGATCGCCGGCTGCACCGTCGCGACCAGGTGGCCATCGACCTGCGAGATCCGGATCGCGTTCGCACGGTCGCGACCGTTGAGCACGAGTCGGACGCCACCGAGCCCGCGCTGCACCGCGCTGATCGTGGCGATCGTGCCCATCGTGTAGAGGTTGGCCGGATCGATCTCGTCACCGTCTTCGCGTTGGACGACCGCGAACACCAGGTGTTCCGGATCTCGCATCGCGGCCTCGATGGCCTTCAGCGTCTGCGGTCGTCCTGCCGTGATGGGCAGGCTCGCCCCCGGGAACAACACCGTGTTGCGCAGCGGGACGATCGGAAGGGTCTTGGACATGACCTCAGGTAATGGACACGCCCTTCGTTTCTCACAATCTATCCGGTCGGGCCGGCCCGGCTGACTTGGTGTTACGCCGCGAGCAGCCCAGCTGGCCCGAACAGCTGCTGCTTCCACTCGTCGAGGAGCGCGGTGCAATCGCGGTCGCTGGGATGAAAGCTCGGACGGAAGTACGAGAGGTACGCAGGGATCAATCGCACGAACAGCCCGGGCGCGATCCACATCCGCGTCAAACCCCGCGCCCACGTCCAGGGCTTCCACAGGATCCCTCGGCGAGCCATCAGCCGCGCATGGACCATGATCTGGACGGCGAAGAACACGATCGTCGTCAGCACCATGATCGCCACCCGCCGCGAGTAGAGAGAGATCGCCCCACCACCCGCAGCGCGGTAGACATCGAACGCGACCGACTTGTGCTCGACCTCCTCGAACGCGTGCCACATCCACAGCGCACGTACGCGCGGGTCGAGCTCGTCGCGCAGCTCGGGACGCCGCAGCAGCTGCTCGGCGAGCATCGCGGTGAAGTGCTCGAGCGCGGTGGTTACGGCGAGCTGAGAGTTCGGCGGCAGCACGCGCTTCACGAGCTCGAGGAACTTCCTGAGACGCGCCTCGATCGCGGGTGCTTCGGCGTGTCCGTGTGCGAGCAGCAGCTCGTTGAACGCGCGGTGCTCCTTGCCGTGCATCGCTTCCTGGCCGATGAAGCCAACCACCTCGCGCGCGAGCTCGGGATCGGTGATCGCATCGCGATGCTGTTTGACGGACTGGACGAAGAACGTCTCGCCCTCCGGAAACAGCAGGGACAGCGCGCCGAGGAACGTGGTCATGAACGGATCGCCGCCGCACCAGTCGCGCGGGACGGTCTGCGGATCGAAGGTCAGGTCGACGACGCGCCGTGGCATGGCTCGATGGTGGGTCGGAGGCTGAAATTGCCGTAGGTCAGCACGTGCCGAGTCGTTATCATTTGGGGCCACCCGTGCACGACTTTGACCTGCCCGGCGCCAACATCCGTGATCTCGTGGCCTTGTGCGGTCGCTGGGACGTCACGCCGGAGGCCGTGCTGGCTGGACTGCCGATCAGCTACGAGGCGCTCGCGGATCCCCGAACCCGCGTGCCGCTCCAGGTCTGCGAGGCGATCGTCGCGCGTGCCCACGAGCTGACGAAGCAACCCGCGCTCGCCTTCCAGCTCGGGTTCGAGATGAAGCTGTCGTCGCACGGCTTCCTCGGCTTCGCGGCGATGACCGCGAGCACGGCGCGCGAAGCGATCGAGCTGGCGTGTCGGTTTGCGAGCACGCGCACGAGCGCGCTCGGGCTCGCGCTGTTCGTCGAGGGCGACACGGCGTCGATCGTGATCGAGGAGCGCGCGCCGCTCGGGGGCGTGCGCGAGCTCGCGGTGGTCGCCCTGATCATCGGGTTCTGGCAGCTCGGTCGGCAGCTCACCGGCACGATGCTCGACGGCACGGGCGATTGCGCGTTCCCCGCGCCCGCGTGGGCAACCACGCTGCCGCTCGCCGGGCGCTTGCGCTTCGGGCAACCGGTGCATCGCATGGTGTTCTCGTCCGACATCCTCGCCCTGCCGCTCGGCACCGCGGACCCCGTGGCCACCGAGCTCGCGAAGCAGCAGTGCGAGAAGGAGCTCGCGGTGCTCGAGGAAGGGCTGTCGGGGCGGATCCGGGCGCAGCTCGCAGCTCGTCCCGAGCTCGCCCTCCAGGACATCGCGAAGTTGATCCACGTCTCGCCGCGTACGCTCAAGCGCCGCCTCGCCGAGGAAGCCACCACGTTCTCGACGATCCGCGACGACGTGCGTCGTCAGCGCGCCCTCCTCCTGCTCGGCGATCGCCGCCTCACCATCGGCGAGATCGCCACGCGGCTCGGCTACACCGAGCTCCCGAACTTCACGCGCGCGTTCCGCAAGTGGACCGGCGTCACACCGGCCGCGTATCGCAGTTCGAAGTAGAGTCCCGGCATGCCCCGCATCACCGTCGACCGCGGCCCGATCACGACCCTCTGGCTCGATCGCGCCGACAAGCGCAACGCGATGGACGCGGAGCTGATGAAGGAGCTCGGCGCGGCGTTCGATGACGTCGGTGCGGATCGCGGCGTGCGCGTGGTGGTGTTGCGCGGCCGCGGCACGGTGTTCTCGAGTGGCATCGATCACTCGCTGCTGACGCAGGTGTTCGGCGCCACGCAGTCCTCGCCATTCCTCCATCTCCATCACCAGCTCCAGGACACCTTTCATCGGATGAGCCGGCTGCATCAACCGATCATCGCGGCGCTGCACGGCGTCTGCGCGGGCATGGCGCTCGAGCTCGTGCTCGCCGCGGATATCCGGATCGCGAGTAGCGAGTGCGTGCTCGGTCTCCCCGAGATCGCGTTCGGGCTCGTCCCCGATGTCGGTGGCACCACGCGGTTGATCCGCGCCGTCGGCGAACCGCGCGCGAGAGAGCTGATCCTCACCGGTCGCTTCCTGAAGTCTGTGACCGCCGAGCGCTACGGGATGATCCACGAGGTCTCCGATTCGCTCGAGCAACGCGTCGCCGCACTCGCCGAGCAACTCGCACAGCACTCGAGCACCGCGCTCGGACTCGCGAAGACGCTGTGCCTCGCCTCTGCCGATGCCGATGCGGCGACGAGCTTCCGCCTCGAAGGCGTGGTGCAGCAGGCGCTGCTCGGCCAACCGGACCTGATGACGCGCTTCCCGCAGGCGCTCGCCTTCATCAAGCACCAGGTCGCGAATGCCACCTGAGGTCACTCCGTACGAACAGCTCGGCGGACGCGAGGCCGTGCTCGCCCTCGCGCAGCGGTTCTATGACCTGATGGAGGCACACGAGCCCGCGCTCGCGAAGCTGCATCCGATGACCGGCGGCAAGATCGAGGCAGGCCCCCGCGATCGCTTCGCGCTGTTCCTCGTCGGCTGGCTGGGTGGTCCCGACGACTACGTCGAGCGCCACGGCCATCCACGTCTACGCATGCGCCATGGTCGCGTTGCCGTGAATCTCGCGATGCGAGACGCCTGGCTGCGCTGCATGCAGGCCGCGATGGACGAGAAGCAGATCGCCGGGCCGCTGCGCGAGTTCCTCGACGGACGCTTCGCCGAGGTCGCGGACTTCATGCGCAACGTAGAGGGCTAGGTGCACTTCACGGCTGACTACATGGAGAGTGCAGAGCTCAAGGACGGCTCGAAGGTCCGGCTGCGCTTGCTCACCCCCGAGGACAAGCTGCTGCTCTCCGCCGGCTTCGCGAAGTTGTCGGCGAAGTCGCGCTACGCGAGGTTCCTCGGTCCGAAGACCTCGCTCGCAGATCACGAGCTCCGCTACCTCACCGAGATCGATCAGCACGATCACTTCGCGCTCGGCGTGATCCCCGAGGAGGGCGACCCGATCGGTCTCGGCATCGCGCGCTTCATCCGGCTCCCCGACGGCACGAGTGCGGAGGCCGCGATCGTCGTCTCCGACGAGATGCAGGGACGCGGCCTCGGTCGACTGTTGCTCCTGCGGTTGTGTGCGGCGGCCGCCGAGCGCGGCATCGAACGCTTTCGCTGCGAGGTGCTCGGCTCCAACACTGCGATGACAAAATTGCTCTCCCAGATCTCGCCGGAGCGCACGATCGAGGTCGAGGGAGGTGTGATGACGATCGATCTGCCGCTGCCGAACGTCACGCCGTCCGAGCTTCCGGTCGAGAACTCGAAGGGCAGCGTGTTCGAGATGCTGCGCGCCGCGGCGCAGAACCTCGTCGAGTGGACCGAGTCGATCCGCCGGTTGTGGCGGGGCTAGAACTGATTCCCGGCGCCGATCGACGCACCGATCACGATCTCTCCGGATTCCAGCGCGCCCGCGAAGCCTGCATCGAGCGTCAGCCGGCCGTTCTCGACCTTGCCGACGAGCCCGGCATCGACGAACACGAAGCCGTCGGTCTCGGGGGTCTTCTTGGGCTCGCCAAACGGCGTGCCGTCGTGGAGCAACATCGTGGTCGCGAACCCGACGTGGAGGACCGGCGACGCCGAGTCGTTGACATAGGACACAGCGGTGCCGCCGTGTGCCGTCATCGCCAGTAACCCGGTGTCCATCGCCGTCAATCCGAGGCTGTAGGTCGCGGCGATCCAGTCATGCGTGCGCGGCGTGAACCGACCGTAGCCGCGAACCGCGAACAGCTTGTGCTTGGTCTCGAGGTGGTCCTTGTCGCCGTCCGCCTCGCTACCGAGCCCGGCCGTCAGCTCGAGGCCGGTCGCGGTGCGATTGGTCGCTTGATACTCGCCGCGTATTGCGAAGCCCCAGCCGCCACCGCCGAGCACGGTGCCCGCAGTCCCGAGGATCAGCATGAACGTGGTCGATTCGCGAGGCGCCGCGGAGGTGTCGGCGTGCATCGCCACCATCGGCGGTGGTGCGATCGGCTTGCAGGCGACGAGCAGCAATGCGAGCACCAGCGGTTGCGCAGACGAATCGACCACACGATCGGTGCGCCGGAGCGTTCGGCACGGGTGCAACTCCGCGCGATCGCGCTGCTCGAACCTGGCACTCGCGTTGCTGTTCCTCACGGCATGACCAAACGTTTCTCTACCAAGTTGACGATGCGTACCCTCTCCACCACCGACCTCCCGAACGTGCAGGGTGGCGCGGACGCCGTCAAGCCAGCCGACAAGCAGGTGTACCTCGTCTACCAGTTGAAGAATGTCCTCGTCAGCAGCTACTAACCCCAGAGCTCACCTCGGTTGTCCTCCAGGCTGTAGGAGTTCGCGCTATCGCGCTCACCCACCCCGTTCCCCATCATTCGCCTGGTCGAAGGATCGACACATGCGAACCCTGGTTAACCGTTTCGATCCGGCGAACGAGCGCGATCCGCGGGTCAGATCCGCGGTCGCGGGATCCGGTAGAGCCCGAGCTTGTTGACGAGCGTGGTGCGCGAGATCCCGAGCTGCTTCGCGGCGCGGGTCTGATTGCCGACGCAGGTCTCGAGCGCGGCGAGCACCCGTTCACGGTCATCGCGCTGCTCTGGCGTCAGGAACGACAGGTCGACGTGATCGTCGGCGACAGGCGCCTCGGCAACCGGAGCCGGTGGTCGTGGCGTCTCGGCCTGTGGTGAAAACGCGAGGTGGCGTGGCGACAGCTCACCGCCCGACGCCAGCAATACCGCGCGATCGATCACCGCCTTGAGCTCGCGCACGTTGCCCGGCCACGCGTGTGCTTCGAGCGCCGCGATCAGCGCCGGCGAGGCATGCACCGGGCGGCCGGTGCGTTTGCCGGCCTCCTCGAGAAACCCGAGGGCGAGCTGCGCGATCTTGCCGGGGCGCTCGCGCAGCGGCGGGATCTTGAGGCTGACACCGTCGAGCCGAAAGTAGAGATCGTGCCGGAACCGGCCGGCCGAGACCTCCCGCGGCAGATCGCGGTTGGTCGCGGCGATGAACCGCACGTCGATCTGCACCGGCCTCGTCGAACCGAGCCGCAGGATCTCGCGAGCCTCGACGGCGCGCAGCAGCTTCGCCTGGATCGACAGCGGCAGCTCGCCGACCTCGTCGAGGAACACCGAACCGCCACCCGCAGCCTCGAGCAAACCGGCGCGCGCGGTGACTGCGCCGGTGAACGCGCCCTTGTCGTGACCGAACAGCTCGCTCTCGAGCAGCGACTCGCTGAGCGCCGCGCAGTTGATCCGCATCAGCGGACCCTTGCGGCCCGACAGCTCGTGCAGCGTGGTCGACAACACTTCCTTGCCGACGCCGGTCTCGCCGAGGACGAGGATGCTGGCACCGCTCGCTGCGATCTCGCGGATCAGCGAGGACACGCCCGTCAGCGTCGGATCTTCGATGACCAGGCGATCGACGCCGCCGGAGCTCTCGACCGCCGCCTTGCTCGCGATCGTCATGAACGAGAACGGGCCGATGTGAAACGTGTCACCGGTCTGCAGCACCGCAGGCTCGCCGCCGGTGAGCACCCGGGCCCCGAGCCGGGTGCCGTTGGTCGAGCCGAGGTCTTGGATGGTCAGGGGCCGTAGCGTCAGCGTGGCGTGGCGGCGAGAGAATGCCGCGTGGTCGATCACCAGGTCGCACTCGGGAGCGCGGCCGATCACGATCTGCGGTTTGACCAGGCGATGGGTGATCAACTGACCCGGGCCGGCAACGAGGAGCGTGTCGGCAGGACCGCCTCCGACATGCCCCACCTCGACGGTGGTCTCCTGGTTCCCCACGCTTCCACGATAGTCCAAGTTCACGGACGGGTGCGTGGGCGGGTGACCACACAAATTGACCGGACAGTTCGGCCGCTCATCTCGTCGGGCCACGGTGTAAGAGGCCGACGTTTGTGTTGCTGGCGCTGGCGTGGCCTGTGCTAACGCTGGTCGTCATGCTCAAGGCCAAGTCTTCTAGAAAGCTCACGCTCGCCACCACCACCATCAAGCAGCTCTCCACCATCGAGCTGGCACAGGCAGCGGGCGGCTCCCCCACCACCTCGAACGGCGGAGAGTGTGGCGGGAAGACGGTTTCGCGGGGCATCAGCTGCAGCTGCGCCCCCGGCTGCGTCTAGCGCTTTCGGGTGGTGTTTCTGCCGGGCTGCACTCGGCGCGAGTCGGGATCAAGGTCCTCGCGACCCCACCAAGCGTAATCGTTATAACGATTGTTATAACCAATCTCGCTATAACCGTCGTTATAACGAACGCTCGTCGAGGATGTGTGCGGGGTCCGCAGCAAACGCGTACTAGTCGTACGAGCTCAGTGATCACCTATGAGCGCTTACTGGTCGTCGATCACGACTGTGCTGAGCTCGTCGAGCCGCTTGACGAGCGCAGGAGGGGCCTGCTCGACGCAGCGCTCGGGATGCGGCTCGCCGATCCAGACGGTGTGATCGTTGCTCGTCGAGCCGATGTGCCGGCTATCGCGCGAGAAGGTGATGGCTCGAACGGCATCGTCGTGGTGGTGCAGGATCTGACTCGCACCGGTGTCGACGTTCCACAGCCGAACGGTGCCATCGTCTCCACCACTCGCGAGCCAACGCCCGTCGGGTGAGAATTCGATCGCCCGTACGCCGCGCGTGTGACCGCGCAGCTCGTGCACCGTGGTTCCGCGGACGAGCCGCAGCACGCCGTCTCTCCCACCGGCCGCGATCGTGCCATCGCGAAATACCGCGAACACCAGCGGCGATTGGCTGTTCAGCGCGATCGTCTCCGTGCCTGTCGTGACGTCCCAGACGTGGATCGAGTGATCGAATTTAGCTCGCCGAGCGCCGCGCGACACGACACGCCGGTTGTCGACGAAGCGAACATCACCGATCTCGTCGAAGTCGACGTGGTGACCGATCGTCCGCGGCGTCCCGCCGGCGAGATCCCACACGACGAGGCTTCCGTTCCCACCGACCACGAGCGATCTGCCATCCGGGGAGAGATCCATGACCGACGCGCCCGGCTGCGTCAGCGTGCGCGCCGAGCCCGTCTCGAGGTTCCAGATCCGGATCAACCCGTCGCTCGTCGCGATCAACGTGTTGCCATCGGGAGTAAAGCGCGACGTGGACAGGCTCTCTCCGAGCTCGAGCGTGATGGATCGACGATCGATCGCATTCCACACCGTGATCTGGTTTCCCATGGTCGTGGCGGCGAGTCGCCGGCCATCTGTCGAGTACGAGACCTCGGCTACCGCAAACTCGCTGGTCGATATTATTTGTCCCTGCCGCGTCGCCAGGTCGGTGACCCGCACCATGCCATCGCCGCTCGACGTGGCGACCGATGCGCCATCGGGAGCGAACGCGATGCCGATCGTCTCGCTGGGATGGTCGCGAATCAGCCACGGCAACGCACCCTCGCGCTCCCAGAGCCGGATCACTCCATCGCCTCCGATCGCCGCCGTCCTCGACCCATCCGAGGACACGGCGACCGCGAACACCGTCCGATCCGCGGGCAGGATCCGCCGTGCGCCCAGCGGCAACTCCATCTCGAGCAGTCCCTCGGCGGTACTCGAGACCGCGACGCGACGATCTCCCGAGAGGCCGAGGCCGAAGCCGGAGATCCCGGCGGCCTCCCTCTGCCCACGGATCGCAGCACCGGTGCTCGCATCCCAAACTCGTACGGCACCAAAATCCATCGCGACGATCCGCCGGCCATCCGGCGAGAACGTTGGCGGCGTCGCGAGCCGCTCGCGCGTCAGGACACGAGCTGGCTTGTCGGGCTCGACCAAGATCGTGCGATCGCTCGACCGCAGGACGAAGGTCCTGCCGTCGCGTGACACCGCGAGGTCGCTGACCGGCTGCGCGATCACCACGCGACTTTCAAAGGATCGCAGGTCCCAGCTCCGCACCTGGTCGGTGTGCCCGGTGAACATCCGGCCATCGCTCGCGAAGGCCACGGTGGTCACCATGCCTGGTCGAGGGTCGAGCACGCGCACGCTGCCATCGCGGGTGTCGTAGATCTGGCCCCGCTCGCCAATGGACACCAGGTAGCGGCCGTCGGGAGATACCGCGGGATAGCCGCGCTTATCCGTCATGACTGCACGTGGCTTCGTCGGTCCAGGAAGCGCTGCCACCGACACTGTCCCGTGTTCGTCGACGAAGGCGATCGCGGAGTCGTCGGGCCAGATCTCGAAGCTCGAAACCACGGGTTCGACCCCGATCCGCGCATCGTGCTCGATCGTGCCGAGCAAGCGACCGGTCGCGACGTCCCAGGTCTGGATCGCGTGCTCGCCTGCAGAGACGAGCCAACGATCGTCGTGGGTGAATGCGAGCCAGCGCGGTGATCTGCCACGTAGGACGTGACGCGCGACGCCGCGCTGCTGAGCCTTGACGGCGAGCTCGTGGACCTTGTCCCAGTGCGGCGCGGAGATCGGGTACTGCTTCAAGCGGCCGATCGTCGTCGTCGGATCGCGGTCGAGCGAGCTCTCGGCATTGACCAAGACGAGCTCGTTGGCACGGGCCTCGGCGCGTGCTCGCTCACTCTCGGCGCGCTGCTTCTCGATCTCGGCGATCTCCTGCTGGGACGACGCGTGCTCGCGTAGGCGGAACAGCACCGCCGCGATCACGCCGAGGATCACGAACGTTGCGCCTAACGCGATGTTGCGAACGCGCCGGCCGCGCCGCTCGGCATGCAGGCTCGTGCGCCCGAACGCTTCCTCGACCTCGGTCATCATCCCGGGATGGCGCGCGCGCCAGATCCGGTACTCGGCGAGCGCGTCGTCGCGCCACAACAGGCCGCGTGGATGACCGCGAGCTTCCCACTGGCGCGCGGCGATCCGCAGCTGATCGCGCAGGCGCGCGCCTCCGGCATCCTCTCGTCGCCACTCGACGAGGCGGGGCCACGCCGCGAGCAACGCCTCGTGGATGATCTCGATCCGCGCGAGGCCGCCGGCATCTTCGGAGGCGACCAGCAGACGCGCGGCGATCAGCCGATCGACCACGGCCCGCGCACGCGGGTTTCGCTCGAGCAGCTGGTAGAGCTCGTCGATGGTCAGCACCTGGCGGGTGCCATCGACGGTGACGAGGTGGCGAAACGCGATCCGCACCAACCGTTGATCTTCGACGGACAGCTCGGACAGCGTGGCTTCGGCGTGCTTCGCGAGCGCACCTGCGACGCCGCCGATCGCGACGTAGGCCTTGCGCGTCAGCTGGCGAAAATGCCGATCGCGCAGCTTCCACAGCTCGGCGGCGGTGAATGACAGCAGCGCGAGCGCACCGGCTTGCGTCGCCACGGCATCGATCATCTCGGTGGTCAGCGAGGGATCGTCGAACTGGTAACCTGCTCGACGCGCCGGCTCGACGACGATCCGCTCGAGATCGTCGGGGGCGGGCGTGGCGAGCAACTGGAGCCCGCGCGCGAGGCGGTCGCCGAGCACCGGCATGCCGGCGGCGCGGATCAAGAAGTCGTCGCGCAGCGTGACCACCACGCGAAACGGATCGAGCTCGGTGCGCGTGGCATCGGCGAGCGCCGCCGCGAAGGCCGCACGTTCGCGATCGTCCTTGCATAACGTGAACAGCTCCTCGAGCTGATCGATCACCAGCACGAGCGTCGCGTTCTCGCGCGCGGCCGCGTCGCGCAGCGCCTCGGCGAGCGTGCTCGGGTCGTCGCGAAGCTCGCGTGCCTCGACTCCGGCTGCTTGCAGGTGCGCTTCGAGGGCGGCGAGCGGCGACGCGCCGGGGCGAACGACGATCGCGCGCCACGAAGCCGGTAGCTCGGGCAACACGCCGGCCTGGACGAACGAGCTCTTGCCCGCACCCGACGGACCGACGACGGCAAGCAACGGCTCGGCGATCAAGCGATTGACGAACGCCTCGACCTCACGCTCGCGCCCGACGTAGTCCGACGCGAACTCCTCGGTGAACGGGGCGAGACCGCGATACGGGGACTCCGGCTCGAGGGTGGCCGCCGGCTCGTCGAGGTTGCCAAGCTCGGCGCGCAACATGTCGTCGAGCGAGGGATCCGAGCGCTCGAAGCCTGCAGGCATCGCGACGAGGCGTGCGGCGCGGGAGCCCTTGCCGTCGAACCAGAACATCTCGAGCTCGCGACCTGGGGTGGGTGCCGCGATCTGGACGAGCGGCGCGAGCTGGAGCACCGCGGTGTCGTCGCGGAGCAGGATCGCACGACCATCGATCAGTGGGCCCGCGAACGGAGCCGTGGTGCGTGGTTGCCGGCGCACGCCGCGCCAGCGTTCGGCGCGCCCGCCGCTGGGAACGATCACGGTGTACGCCGCGATCGGTGCGAGTGCGTCGAGCACGCGTGCGAGGGACGTAACCGCATCGGCGTAGAGTGCTCGACGCTCCACGATCGGTCGCTGCACTCGACGATCGAGCTGATCCTGGAGCTCGCGAAGCTGCTCGAGCGCCTCGGCGAGATCGCCGTGCAGTAGACCGATCAGCTCGGGCACCGGATACGCCGCACGCTTGTCCTTGAACGGTCGCGTCAGCTCGCAAGCGAGCGCGAACCAGCCCGCGTCATCGAGCCGGCCGCGCCCGAGCTGGCGGAGTCGCTCGCGAACGAGCTCGCCGTCGGTGTCACCGCCAGGGCCGATGCTGGTGCGTGCCGCGAGCGCGACGATCGCGAGCCAGCGGATCGCGACGGCAACGACCCCGCCGATCAGCGCGGCGCCTTGATCGAGGTTGCGCGCACTGTCGAGCGCAGCCACGGCTTCGGCGATCGGCTGGACCGACGAGCGTGCCGCGTCCCGGATCGCCGGCGCGAGCTGCGGCAGTGCACCGTCTTCGAACCCCGCTGCAGCGCGCATCGCGGCGGCGAGCTCGGTCGCGCTGTCGTAGCGCTCGAGGGGCCGCTTCGCGAGCGCGCGCGCGAGTAGCGCGTCGACCGCCGGTGGAAACCTCGCACCGAGCGCCGGTGGTGCGGCCTCGAGATGCGAGGCACGAACATGGGTCAGCGTGCCGGAGTAGGGCACGCGACCCGACAGCGCCTGGAAGGCGAGCACGCCGAGCGCGTAGATGTCGGTCGCCGGCCCGACGGAGCCTGCATCGATCCATTGCTCGGGAGCCATGTACGACGGCGACCCCATCACCTGACCGCGCCGCGTCCCGCCGCGCTCGACCTCGACCCACGCCGTCGTCGCGCGCGGATCGATCGGTTGATCGGAAGGCGGCACGGCGATCGGCTCGCCGGGCTCGGGCTCGACATCGTCGAGTGCACGCGCGATTCCGAAGTCGAGCAGCTTGGGCAACAGCCGGTTGCCGCGCGTCATCACCATGACGTTGCCGGGCTTGAGATCGCGATGGACGATGCCGTGATCATGCGCGTTCTGCACGACCTCGCAGATCCGCTCGAACAACGGGACCAGCTGCTCGAGCGTCAACGGCCCCTGCTCGAGGAGCTTGTCCATCGGCGTGCCGCGGACCAGCTCCATCGCGATCCACAGCAGGCCATCGGCCTCGGCTCCGAACGCGTAGACGTGCGCGGCGTACGGATGATCGATCCGCGACGCGAGACGGGCTTCGCGGAGAAAGCGCTGCGCGACCTCGGGTGTGGTGGCGAACCGCGAGTGCAGCACCTTGACCACCGCTTCGCGGTCGAGCCCGCTCTGCTCCGCGCGATGAACCGCGGCGAACCCACCTTCGCCGATCTTCTCGCGCAGCGTGAACTCGCCGAGGATGCGGCCGTCGAGGTCCAACCGCGCCACGATAGCTCAGAACACGGGAACCGGACCCAGCGCCGCCGGCGTCTCGTCGTCCCCGATGTTGTCGAGGTTGCCGTAGCCGAGGATCCCGATGCCGTTCGAGCCCCAGCACTTGAGGCGTCCGCTCGCGAGCACTGCACAGCTGTGCTGCGTACCGACGGAGACCTGCGTCGCCGGACCTCCGAGCGGCAGGTCGCCGGCGGTCGCGGGCGTCTCGTTGTCGCCGATGTTGGAGGCCGCCGGGTTGTTGGGGTTGAAGGTGCCGTACCCGGTGCGGCCGTTGAAGCCGCTGCCCCAACATCGGACCGCGCCCGTCGCGAGCCGTGCACAGGTGTTCGTCGACCCTGCGGAGATCTGCGTGACCGTCCCGCCGACGTCGACGTCGCCCGCCGCGGATGGCACCTCGTTGTCGCCGATCGTGAGGTTGTTGGCGTAGCCGAGCTTGCCGTCGAGTGGGCGCCCCCAACAGCGCACCTTGCTGGCGGTGGTGACCGCACACGTCGTGGTGGTCGCCGCATCGATGTTGCTCACGTTCGCGCCGACATCGACAGGTGCGATCGAAGACGGCGTCTCGTCGTCGCCGATCGAGCCGAACACGCCGCGACCGAGCACGCCGTCGTTCGCGAACGAATCACCGCCGAAGCCCCAACAACGCATCGCACCGGTGGTCAACCGCGCGCATGTGTGGCTGAACCCGATGGTGACCTCGACGACGGGACCGCCGACGTCAACGTCGCCAGCACTCGCCGGCGTCTCGTCGTCGCCGATGTCGTCGACGTTGCCATAGCCGAGCTCGCCGAACGAGCCACTGCCCCAGCACCGCAGCTTGCCGCCGACCAGCACGGCACACGCGTGCTGGGAACCTGCGGCGATCTGCACGGCGACCCCGCCGAGGTCGAGGTCGCCCGCGGACGCCGGCGTCTCGTCGTCGCCGATCGATTCGGTGGTGCCGTGGCCGAGACGGGCACCGCCTGCACCCCAGCACCGAACCGCTCCACCCTCGAGCAGCGCGCAGCTGAAGCCGCTGCCGAGCGCGAGCTGGATGACCGGACCGCCCACGTCGACATCGCCGGCCGCCCTCGCCAGCTCGTCGTCGCCGATCGGCTCCGTGTTCCCGTATCCGAGCTGGCCGCTGCTGTTGGTGCCGAAGCACCGGACCTGATGCGCATCGCCGATCACGCAGGTGTGAAAATCGCCAACGGCAACCTGCAGCACCGCGCCCATCACGAACACGTCACCGGCATCGGCGGGGAGCTCGTCGTCGCCGACGTTGTTGGTGTTGCCGTAGCCGAGCCGGCCGCCGGCGCCGGTGCCCCAGCACTTGACGTTGCCGTCGGTCTGCACCACGCACGTGTGTGTCGGTCCGGCGACGATCCGCGTCGGCTCTCCGGACAGCTTGAGGTTCTGTGCGGTGCTCGGAAGCTCGTCGTCGCCGATCGTGGTCGTGCTCGCGAGCCCGAGCCGGCCATCGACGCCGGCGCCCCAGCACCGCACGTCGCTGGTCGTCAGCAGCGCGCAGGTGTGCCGTCCACCGGCCGCGAGCTGGATGACCGCACCGCCGACGTCGACGTCGCCCGCATCGGACGGTGGCTCGGTGTCGCCGATCGCCGTCGTGTTGCCGTAGCCGAGCCTGCCATCGGCGCCCGCACCCCAGCAGCGCACGGCACCGGTGACGAGCACGGCACAGGTGTGCTGCGTGCCGGCAGCCAGCGATCTTGCCGGTGCACCGAGCGGGACGTCGCCGGCGCTCGCCGGGCTCTCGGTGTCGCCGATCGAGAGGGTGTTGCCGTAGCCGAGCCGACCGTCCGCCCCGTTGCCCCAGCAGCGCACTGCGCCGGTGGTGAGCAGCGCGCACGTATGCGCATCGCCGGCGACGAGCTGCGTGACGGTGCCACCGACGGTCACATCACCTGCGCTCGCCGGAGTCTCGGTGTCGCCGATCGACAGAGTGTTGCCGTACCCGAGGCGACCGTTCGCTCCGTTCCCCCAGCAACGGACGGCTCCGGAGGTGAGGAGCGCGCACGTGTGCGAGCCGCCGGCGGCGAGTTGCTTGACAGTGCCGCCGACGGAGATCGTCCCGACGCTCGACGGTAACTCGGTGTCGCCGATCGATTGAGTGTTGCCGTAGCCGAGCCGGCCGTCGGCCCCGTTGCCCCAGCACGTCACGGTCCCGCCGGCGAGGACGGCGCAGCTGTGCGAATCACCGACGGCGATCGTGGTCGCGACTGCGCCGAGCGAGATGTCGCCGGCGAGCGCCGGGCTCTCGTCGTCACCGAGACTCTCGGTCGTGCCGTGACCGAGCTGACCACTCGAGCCTTCGCCCCAGCAGCGGACGAAGCCACCCGCGCGCAGCACGCATGTATGGTCGAGACCCGCGGCGACCTCGAGGATCTTGTCGGTCGTGCAGTCGGAGTTGCATGCCTCGGGAACGAGCGGGTTCGGCTCGCACAGCTCGACGCCGATCTGGACCTGCCCGTCGCCGCACGTCGGCCGCACGCAGGTGTCGCGGCAGTCATCGGTCTCGATGTCGTTCGCGTCGTCGCAGATCTCGATGCCGGCGCGCACGAACCCGTCGCCACACGTCGCGGTCACACAGCTCTCGAGACAGGCGCCGGTGTTCGAATTGTTCACACCGTCGTCGCAGGCCTCGACGCCGGCTCGCACGTTGCCGTCGCCGCAGCTCGCGCGCTTGCAGCTCGGCAAGCACGCGGCCGTGAACGCGTTGTCGGTGCCGTCGTCGCAGTCTTCCCCGTCGTCCATCACGCCGTTGCCGCAACCCTCGAGCTTGCAGTCGGCCGCGCAGCCGTCGGCACCGTTGGTGTTGCCGTCGTCGCAGGCCTCCTGCGGATCGAGCACGCCGTCGCCGCACACCTCGGCCTTCGCGCAGTCCGCACGGCAGCCGTCGCCGGTGGTGCGGTTGCCGTCGTCGCAAACTTCCTCGGCGTCGAGCTCGCCGTTGCCACAGCCCGGAAGATCGATGCGACAGACATCGCCCGCCGGATCGCAGAACTGACCCGGCGGACAGGTGCCGAAGTCGCTGCAGCTCAGATCTTCGGCGAACTGGAAGTCGGTGCATGCACCAAGGGCGAACGCGAATACGACCATCGCGCGCATCAGAATCGCCTCGCCAGCGAGAAGGTGGCGCCACCACGAGTGGGGATCACGCCGACCTTCGTCGGTGATTCGATCGAGCGTGCGCCGACAACGTAGAGGATGCCACCCGTGACGACGACGCCCCCGCCCACAGCAAGCAGCACATACATCGCGGTCTGCGCCGACTTCGCGTCGTCGACGTCTCGTTGCGCCTCTTCGGTCCACTGACCGCTGACACTCGACGCATCGTTGCTCAGCGAGCGCGCACGCATTCCGAAGAACATCGAAGCGCCGAGCGCAGCGACACCGGCACCCGCGGTCGCAAGCCCGGCGATCCGGAACGTACGCTGGGTCGAGCGGCGTTGCTCGAGCTCGGCATCTGTGACGCGTCGGCGTGCGACCTCGGCGGCCTCGCGACGCGCGGCCTCGCCGACAGCAACTGCCTCGAGCTTCCGCTTCGCCTCGGCATCCGCCTGTGCCTTCGCGCGCGCCGCGGCAAGGTCGCTATCTCTCTCGAGCTCGGCATCGAGCGCCTCGACGTGCTGCTTCGCCGAGGCTGCGCCATCGCCGGCTGGATCGAGCTCGAGGTAGCGCCTGTACGACGCGACCGCCGCTGGCTTGTCGCCCTTCGCACGCTGCGTCTGCGCGATGTTGAAGATGTACTCGGGGGCGCCGGTGAGATCGAACGCGGCCTGGTATTCGGCGATCGCGATGTCGTAGTTGCCGAAGCTGTACGCGCTCCGCGCCTTCTCCCAGTGCAGCACCGCGGCCTGCTTGTCGGCGGCCGACGGCGTCTTCGGTTGCGCGTGCACGGCCAGCGGCCACGCGAGTGCCATCGCGAACAACATGGAACGCAGCATGAGTGACTCCTAGATCTTGGGGCGCAGCATTCCGTCGGACGTGGGTCCGCTCGGTGGTGGAGTGAGAGGTGGCGGTGTCGTCGGTGGGCGAGGGCGACCGCTCGGCGGCGTTGGCTTGAGCTTGGGCTTCGCCTTGAGGACGACCTTCTCGAGGTTGTCGCGATCGGCGGCGAGCGACACGCGGTAGTCCTCGTACCCGTCGAGCCGCAGCATGTAGACGAGCGTTCCATGCGCGACCGGCGCGAGCGTGCGATCGAACGGCGTCTTGCCGAGCCGCATGCCGTCGTGCTCCTGGATCACCTCGGCGCCCGATGGCTCGGAGTCGAGCGTCAGCACGACCGGTTTGGGCGGCGCAGCGGGACGCTCGACGATCACGGTCTGGGTCGTCGGAGTCGGCGATGGAGGGGCGGTCGCGACCGGCGTGCTCGACGCGAGCTTCCACGCGACGGCGGCACCGGTGAGGAGCACCACGCCCGCGGCGACGGCCATCCACGTGCGCGAGCGCGGCTGCTCGATCGGGGGCATCGTCAACTGCCCGGTCGATTTGCCGAGCGTGGTGAGTGCAGCTGCGGGCGCGAGCGGCACCGTGATCGGCATCGGCATCGGGATCGGCGCGATGGTCTCGTCGAGCGCGGCGGGCGTGACGATCGGCTGACTCCGGCGCTGCGGGACCGGCGTGGGTGTCGCGCCGTCACAGCTCGCGAGCTCGACGGCGAGATTCGACATCGAGCCCTGCCGGTCATCAGGCGACTTCTCGAGCGCGCGCAAGATCACCGCCTCGAGATCCGTGGGCACCCACGACACGAACGAGGTGGGCAACGGCGGCGGCTCGAACATGTGCGCCGCGATCAGCTGCCCGAGGCTCGAGCAGCGGAACGGCGGCCGGCCGGTCACCATCTCGAACAGGATGCAGCCGAGCGCGTAGATGTCTGCGCGATGATCCACTTCACCAGCGCTGCGGCACTGCTCGGGAGCCATGTACGTCGGCGTTCCCATCACCACCCCGGCCTGCGTCTGGACGGCGCCAGCCGCTTCGTTCACCAGCTTCGCGATGCCGAAGTCGAGCACCTTGACGCGCGTGCCTCCGGGCGCTTCGCGATCCGGAACCAGGTAGACGTTGTCGGGCTTGAGATCGCGATGGACGATGCCCTGCTCGTGCGCCGCGGAGAGCGCGCTCGCCAGTTGCTTGCCGATCGCGATCGCGAACGAGGCCTCGAACGGACCGTCTTGCTTGATCCGATCGGACAGCGCCTGGCCGTGGAGGAACTCCATCAGGATGTAGGCGCAGCCGCTGACGTGATGCCCGAAGTCGAAGACGTCGACGATCCCGGGATGCCGGATCATCGTCGCCGAGCGCGCCTCGTTGAAGAAGCGATCGACGAGCTCGCCGTCGCTCGACAGCTCGGCGTGCAGGAACTTCACGACCGCCTTCTTCTTGAGCAGCGGATGCTCCGCGACGTAGACGACGCCCATCCCACCTTGCCCGAGCTTCGTCTCGATCTTGTAGCTGCCTACGATCTCCCCGATCACGAAGGCATCGTCACGCAAGCATCACGCCGACTCTCGAGCGCCTCGGTCCATGTAGTTGGCTACGATCGTTGACCAGTCTGCGGGCAGATCGACCGGTCGAAGTGCCCGGACAATCCGCGCAGACCGCACAAATCACTCGCGTTCACGGGCGGCACACGGTTAGCAGCGTCGTCCACAGTGCCCGACAAGCTTGCGCGAACGATCGACCATCTCCACGAGATCGCCGGCAGTACCCAGCCGGTGCTGGTGGTGGCGGGCGAGGGCAGGCTGTCGACGCATCCGCTCGACCGCGACGAGCTGATCATCGGTCGTGCGGCCGACTGCGATGTCGCGATCGATCATCGCGCGCTCTCGCGGAGGCACGCGGTCGTCCGGCGCGCGCCCGAGCTCGTGCTGCACGATCAGGGCTCCACCAATGGCACGCGGACCCTGCGCGGCATCATCCGCGGTGGCGAGCCGGTCGCACTCGAGCTCGGCGAGAGCTTTCACATCGGGCCGTACACGTTCGTCGTCGTCGGGGGTTCGCCGGCGCGGAGCGCGGAGCCTGCGCATCCGCTCGTCGTCGAGGATCCGATGCCGGACCGCGTCTCGGATCTGGTGCGCGAGATCGCGGTGAGCCCGATCAACGTGCTGATCCAAGGCGAGACCGGCGTCGGCAAAGAGGTGCTCGCGTCGACGCTGCACGAGTTGTCGGGCCGCACTGGGCCGTTCGTCCGGATCAACTGCGCGGCGCTCTCGGAGACGCTGCTCGAGAGCGAGCTGTTCGGGCACGACAAGGGAGCGTTCACCGGGGCGATCGCGACCCGTGCGGGCCTGCTCGAGGCCGCCGAGGACGGCACGGTGTTCCTCGACGAGATCGGCGAGCTGCCGCTCGGGATCCAGGCCAAGCTGCTGCGCGCGGTGGAGGCACGCGAGGTGCTGCGCCTCGGTTCGACGAAGCCGATCGCGATCTCGGTGCGGTTCGTTGCCGCGACTAATCGCGAGCTCGCCGAGGAGGTCGCCGCGGGTCGGTTTCGTCGCGACCTCTATTTTCGCCTCGACGGGGTGACGCTGCGAATCTCCCCACTGCGCGAGCGCGTCGAGCTGATCACCCCCCTCGCGCTACGCTTCCTCGCGGCGGCGCGACCGAAGCGCCCGCCCCACGCCACGCAGGCGCTCCTCGCCGCGCTC
>JBBQJJ010000138.1:0-19226 GCA_038325805.1 Haliangiales bacterium | reverse complement strand
TCCGCGATCGAATCGTGGACTTTCTTGGACCACGACGCGCGCAACGTCCCGGAAGGCCAGGGGAGCTGGGCGCGGCGTCATTCCCCGATCTGACAGTAGCGGTAGTCCTCCTCGGGATCCTCTTGCCCACCGCCATCGACGCTGGCGACCACGCCCTTGAGGGCCGCGACCGCGTCCTCGGTCAGGTAGTTGCGGTGGACGTTGAGGTTTTCGAGGTGCTTGAAGGCGGCACCGTGCTCGACGATCGCGTTCGCGCCGGCGTCGGTCATCTCGCCGAGCGAGAGATCGAGCGTCGTCAGCTGCTTCAGCAGGGGCGACTTCGCGAGGTGCGGGATCAGCTCGTCGAGGAACGGCGAGTTCGCGAGCGCGAGGTGACGCACGTTGGGGATCGTGGTGCTCGAGAGGAGGGGCAGCACGTCGTCGACGGAGGTGTTCGCGCCGTAGTCCTCGGAGCCACCGAAGCGGAGCAGGAGCGTCTCGAGCTTCGGCCAGTTCGCCGCGACGACCGCCTTCATGTTGTCGCTGGTGAAGCCGCCGGTCCACACCTCGAAGTGCTTGAGGTTCGGCAGATCGATCGTGCCGAGCTCCATGTTGCCGAGGATGATCTCGAGGTGCTCGAGCTGCGGCGCCAACGCGTAGAGCGGCTCGAGCGTGTTGAGGTAGGTCCCGGAGATATCCCAGTAGCCGCCGCGATCGAACACCACCTTGCGCAGCGTGGCCGGGACGCCGTGCTCGACCATCGCGGTGACGCCGCCATCCCACGTCGGCTGGTCGTCGTCCTGGAAGGCCCCGAACGTGATGCTGCGGAACAGCTGCGCGACGGGCAGCGGACGAAGCTTCGCGTAGAGGTCCTTGAAGTCGATGTCAGCCGAGTCGTCGTCGCCAAGCGTCACCGAATCCAGGAAGCCACGGCGCCACACGACGCTGAAGCCCTGCTTCTGCGCGGCCAGCTCGCCGAGCCACTCCACATCGTGCTTGTCGTGGAGCTCGCCGAGGCGCTCTTCGAGGGCGGCTCGATCCGCCGCGGCCGCCGCGGTCTCGTGCTTGAGCTGCGCGTTGATCAGCTCGCCGCGTGGATCGCCTTGCTGGATCAACCAGTCGGCGTAGACGTTGTAGTTGCCCACGTCATCCGGGGCCTTCGCGATCAGGGCTTCGAGCTCGAGGTTGCGCGCCATGCCCTCGGCATATCACTAGTCACCGTCGTCGGTCTTGCAGTTGGCCGTCGATGCAGGGCCCTGCGGGGCTGCGAAGGCGACGAGGTCGAACGCGAGGTTGTCCGACCGCACACCGGCGGGACCGACCATCGCGCGCGCACTCTCGGGCAGCGTGCCCTGCCAGACGAGCTTGTCGTCGATCCACGCGCGTAGGTCATCGCCGGCGATCGCGGCGCGCAGCGTATGCGTCTCGCCGGCGGCGAACACCGGCACGAGCCCGAGGCGGCCGTCCTTCGAGGCCTTCACCTTCTCGTAGCCGCCTGCTCCACAGTCGGCGTGCGTCCGCGCACCGGGGTTCGACTTCACCGAGACATCGATCACCGGCGCCTTGCCCTCGTCGGTCCGCCACATCACGTAGACGAGGTTGCAGCCGTTCGCCGCGCGCAGCTTGAGGCCGAGCTGCTTGCGCACCTGACCACTCGCGAGCTCGCGCGATTTCTTTGTCGGGCCGCGATAGGTGAACGTCATCGCCGCCGCATCGCCGTTGGTGTCGAGCGCCACCGATCGCGACGTCGGCTCGGTGACCTCGCCGCCGAGCTGGATGTCGCCCTTGGTCACGCATAGAGGATTCTTGATCGGCTCGAGCTTTCCAAGCGGCGCACGCTCGGGCGCCGCCTGGCTCGACGATCCGCACGCGACCAGCAGCGGCAGCAACACCTTCACTTGTTGCCTCCCATGATCTGGTTGAGCGCTGCGGCGTGGGCCTCGTGGTACGCGCGCTCTGCGCGGATCTTGATCAGATCGAACCACACTGTCTGCTTGTAGCGCTTGCTGTCCTCGCCGCCGATCTTGTCGAGCATCGCGATCTGCTTGGCGAGGTCGGCTTCGAGGGCCGACGTCTCCGCCGCGCGCCGAGTCGCCGTGTCGACGAGTTGCTTTAGCCGATCCGCGGTCGCATCGACCGACAACGGATCACGTCCGCTGCGGATGTAGCGCCGCCGGGCCTCGCGCGCGCGCGAGTTGCCACCGCTCTGGAAGATCAGCCCGAGGTTGACGCCGACTTGCAGGACCGCGAAGTACGGCGACGACGTGTCGGAGTTGACCGAACCGTCGAGGAACTCGTCGACGCCGAACCGCACGCTGACGTCGACCGCCTTCGCGCGACGGATCTTCGCATCGTGACGCTCGACATCGTCGTCGGCGTCCTGGAACGCCGTCAGCGTCAGGGCGCCACCCGTCGGGCGCGGCAGGATGCTCATCGCTTGATGGGTCTCGGTCGACAGCCGCTTGAGCTCCTCGAGTCGCAGCCGGCTCGCCGTGGCTTCTTGCACGCCGAGTCGACGCGCTTCGAAGTCCGCCGAGGTCGACCGCACGATCTTCTCGGCCTCGGGCAACGCGTCGTCGAATACCTTCGCGCGCGCCTCGAACGCACGGAACAGCGTCTCGCCGCGGATCTGCTCGAGCGCCGAGTGCCGCTTGCACTCCGCCTGTGCACGGCCGCGCGTGGCGACGCCTTCGTACGTCCGCGACAGGCTCCACTGCACGCCGCCGATGAACCGTGCGCTCCCGGGTTGATCGCCGGGCTGCACCGATTGCGACGACTGCTCGAGCCGCCCGATCTGCATGAACACCGTCGGGCTCATCAGCACGGCCGATTCAGCCGACGCGACACCCTCGACGAACTCGCAGTACCCGTCGTTGGTCTTGTCATCCGCGTACGCTGTCGACGACAGCAGGAGCACGCTGGCAATTACTACGGCGCGCATACTAGATGAAGAGGGGCTTGCCACCGACGTACAGTACGTCGCCTGCTGCGGCGTCGTCGTCTTCCTCGTCGAGCTTCATCTCGACCATCTGACCGCGCAGCATCTTGTCGCGCTGCGGGTGCTTGAACTGCACCTCGCCCTGGAGCACTTCGATGACGTCGCCGACGTGGTGGCAGAACACCATGCCGACCTTGCACGCGTAGACGCCGGTGCCCTTCTCGACGTTCGACAGGTTCGAGTACGGCACGAACGCGACCGCGGCACCGTCCTCGACGGCGCGGAGGTATGACGAGCCCTTGAGCTTGGAGACGATCTTGTCCTGGCGACCCAGGCTCGACTTGATCGTGTTGCGTGATTCGATCGCCTTCGCGAGGTCGAGCCGCGATGCCGCGTACTCCTGCTTGATGCGCAGCACCTCGTACGACAGCGCCGAGTCCCCATCGACGTTCGACAGGATCGCGTCGAGCGACCGGGTGGTTGCCTCGAGCTCGGCGGCGCGGGTCTCGAACTCGGCCTGGCGCTCGGCGAGCGACAGGTTCGAGCTGGTGAGCGCCGCGAGCTGCACGCCACCCGACAGCATCGCGTTGCGATCGATCAGGCCCGCCTCGAACTCCTGCTTCATGCGACGGCGCGTGTTGCCCGCGTACGCCGCGTTCTGGCTCTTGATCGCGCGGCGAGTCGACGCCGCGTTGTTCGCGAGCTCGCGCACGCGACCGAGTGCCGCCTTGCGACCATCGAGATCCATCTTGATCGCCTTCGCGAACTCGAGCTGGAAGCTCTGCTGCGCGGCGATCGAGCGCTCGGCCTGGTTGAGCTCGTCCGCGAGGCGGTCGCGGGTGTTCAGCTGTTCGGAGAGCTGCGCCTGGAGGGCGACGACCTTTTCGTCGGTCGCCGAGACCTGCATCGGCACGACCCAGCTGCTCGACAGGTAGAAGAACATCGTGTTCGCGATGTAGCCGATCAGCACGACGACGATGATCGTCAGGATCGCGAACCCGAGCATGCGGTACGCGCTGACGATCAGCTTCTGAGTGTTGATCTTCGGCGCCCCGAGCCCGAGCTTCTCGAACACGGCCCACTTGTTCGCGGGTTGCGCGAGCATCGGCTCGGGCTGCGGAATCGAGAAGTCGCTCACCGGGCCACTCGGGGTCGGCACCTGCGCGATCGGCATCACGATCGGCTGGACGTGCTGAACCTGTGCGGGTGGGGTGAACCACGCGACGGGTGCGGGGGCAGGGGCCGGCGCAGGCGGCGCCCATGCAGGCGCAGGCGCGACGGGTGGGGGCTTCGCGACGGGATACGCGGCCACCGGCGATGTGACCGGGAACGCTGCAACGAGGCGCGGCGCCGCACCGGCAGGCGCCTCCAGCGGAGGCAGCGCGATCGCGTGACCCGGGCTCTGCGCGGTCAGGTTGGGAACGGGGACGACGGTCTTCGCCGAGGGGGGAGGCCCCACCGATCTTGAAGGTGTGACGTACAAGGTCTGCGCCCCCACCGGGACTGTCGGCACTGCACCGGGGGGAGTCCACCCAGTCGACGTGCGGTGGTTTGTAGCTGGCGCTGCCCTGGGTACGGGCGGGCACTCGTTGCTTCCTCGCGCGAACGAAGGCGGCGCAGAGAACGGTGTGGTCGCTTCATCGCGGGCCGGCTTCAGGGTCGGCGGCAACACCGTGTTGTCGAAGTTCTTGAGCGCGTGCTGCGCCGACGCTTCGATCACGAGCGCCTTGGGGTTCGCAGCGGCGACAGCGGCCATCGCGCGCGGCTTCGTGAAGGGAATGACATTAGGAGGCGGCGTCGTGCCTTTTGCGACGCGAGCAGCCTTCCCCGTGATCGACGGAATCAGTCCTTCGTTGCGCCCGCGCGTGGACGCGCTGACAACGACATCGACCTGCGTCCGCTCTTCGATCCCGAAGTCGCTCAACGCGCGAGTGACTTTCGGGATGGAGCGGAGCGGCTGAGCGCGGTGTTCGGCGGTGCCGTGTCGTTTGCTGCTCATGTTGGCGCGAGCAAGAGGTGCAAACGCTTCGCCAGCGGGATCACGCCAAAGAACCGTTGGTGTTCAGCGCTGACAACTCGAATAGCCTGAGAAAGCGCACCCCACTGAGTCCCGCAGTTCCCCGGTCTTGTCGGTTAGCCAGCGCGTGCAAGTGCAGCGATTCCAATGCGCAAGTTGCGCACACCCGGTGATCTACACGCGGCACGCGCCGTGCTCCACAGGGCTGCGGTCACGCCGTGGAAACGTTCCCGATCTTCCTCTTCATCTTCATCGTGTTCCTGAACCGCTACGTGTTCGGGTTCTACCTCACGGTGATCCGCAAGAAGAAGCTCGACGAAACGATCGAGGGCTACGAGCCGACCGTGACGGTGGTCGTGCCGCTGTTCAACGAAGGCCGCTCGATCTACGACACGATCAAGGCGCTCGCGGCGCTCGACTACCCGGCCGAGAAGCTGTCGATCACGATCGTCGATGACTGCTCGACCGATGATTCCTACGAGTGGGCTTGTCGCGCTGCCGCCGAGTGCAACGCGGCGCACAGCTCCGGTGGGGCCCAGGTCCGGGTGCTCCGCAACCCGAAGAATGTCGGCAAGCGCAAGGGCATCAACTACGCCGTGCGCGAGGCGACTGCCGAGATCATCGTCAGCGTCGACTCCGACGTCATCATCTACCCGACCGCGCTCAAGGAGCTGGTGAAGCGGTTCGTCGAACCCAAGATCGCCGCGGTCGGCGGACGCGTCCACGTCTCGAACCCCAACGAGAACTGGCTGACCCGCCTCCAGACCATCAAGTACTACTTCGGTCAGGAGCACCTGAAGAACCTCGAGCGCGGCCTGCGCTCCGTGATGTGTCTGTCGGGCTGCCTCACGGCGTATCGCCGCCACGTGCTGATCGAGCTCGAGCCGATCCTCGAGAACCGCAACCTGCTCGGTATCCCGATCAAGTACGGCGAGGACCGCTTCCTGACGCATCAGATCGTCAAGCACGGCTACCGCACCGTGATGACGATGAAGGCGATGTGCTTCACCAAGGCCGCGCCGACACTCGGCGGCTACTTCAATCAGCAGCTGCGCTGGAAGCGCTCGAACATCGTCGACTTCATCGTCGGCCTCCCTCACGCGTGGCAGCTCCATCCGCTGCTCTGCTTGCAGTACCTGTCGATGCTGTTGCTGCTGCTCGTCTATCCGTTCGTCATCATCACGCACGTCACGCGTGGCGACTTCTTCGAGCTCGCGATGTTCCACGTCGCGATCATCGCGCTGTTCGGGATGATCTATTACTTCGCCCCGAGTGTGCGCGCGTTGCCACCGTGGTTGCGGGTGCACCCGATCGCGTTCCTGCCGATGGCCGTGCTGATGCCGGTCGCATACCTGCTGCTCACGCCGCTCGGTCTGTTCACGCTCGATACGTCGTCGTGGGAGACCCGCGGTCACGCCGGATCGAGCACCGGCAACGCGCACATCAGCCCAATCGCTGCGGTGGGAGCCGAACCCAAATGACGATCGTCGCCGCCCATCAGCCGTCCTTCCTGCCGTGGCTTGGCTATCTCGACAAGCTGGCGAAGGCCGACGTCTTCGTGGTGATGGATGACCTCCAGTACGAGGCGCAGAACTTCATCAACCGCAATCGCCTCAAGCTCAACAACGGCGCCCACTGGATGGTCGTGCCGCTCCTCGCCGCATCGCAGACCGATCTGATCTGCGATCGCAGGATCGACAACAGCGGTCGTGGCGGCCGGCATCATTGGCAGCACCGGATCTGGCGCACGCTGCAAGTTCACTACGGTTCGTCGCCGCACTTCGCCGCGTACGCTCCAGAGCTCGAGGACGTGTTCCTGCGCCGCTGGGACTCGCTGCTCGAGCTCGATCTCCACATGCTCGACCTCGCGCGCCGCTGGCTCTCGATCAAGACGCCGATCATTCGCGCGTCGTCGCTCGAGCTCACCGGCGCGAAGACCGATCGGATCCTCGACATGTGCAAGAGGCTCGGCGCCAACGTCTACCTCTCGGGGCGCGGTGGTTCGGCCGGCTACCTCGATACCGATCGCCTCGCCGCCGGCGGCGTGTCGACGCTGTGGCAGCAGTTCGCGCATCCGACGTACCCGCAGCGCTACGGCGGGTTCGCCTCGCATCTCGGGTTCCTCGATCTCGTGCTCAACACCGGCCCCGATGCCGCGGCGGTATTCCAGGGCGAGCGGTTGTCTCGTCGTAGTCAGAAAGGCCTGTCATGAACCGCTTGCTCAAAGAGAACGGACGCGTGCTCGCGTTCGGTGCGCATCCCGATGACCTCGAGGTCGGCGCAGGCGGGTTGCTCGCGCGGCTGTCGCAAGAGGGTGCCGAGGTGACGATGGTCGTCGTCTCGATCCCGAACAACACGGAGCTCCGCAAGCGCGAAGCGATGGCGGGCGCCGAGATCATCGATGCCGATCTGTTCGTGCTCTACGAAGATCGCCCGTGCCGCGTCGAGGACATCCCGATGCACGAGCTGGTGCGCCGGATGGACAACATCGTCGGCGACGTGCGTCCCGATCTCGTGATCACCCACTCGGCGGGCGACCTCCACTGGGACCACGGCCTCGTCAACCGCGCGACGGTCTCGGCGCTGCGCCGCACGCCCTGCGATCTGCTCGCGTTCCTGTCGTCGCCGGAGATGAACGCGCAGTCGCGCGCGTTCGGTCAGTGCTTCGCCGACATCTCGAAGACGATGGAGCTCAAGCTCGCGGCGATGAGCGCACACTCGTCGCAGGTCGCGAAGCTCGGCCTCGAGTCCTCGCGAGACCTCGCCCGCGCGATGGGGCGGATCAGCGGCTACGAGTACGCCGAGGTCTACGAGGCCTTACGCGTTCGCGTCTGAGGAGTCGTCGTTCGCGTCACATGTAGGTGTTATCGAACACCGGTCGACAGCGTTAGCCTTTACTCGAGCCGTGTGTCGCCAGTACGCTGCGGCCATTCTCCGGGGAGGCTCTATGCGCACGTCTGCGTTCGTGTTCGCGTCTGTTCTCGTGGCTTGCGGCGGCACCGACCCTACGGGTGGTGATGATGATGGTCCCGACGAGTCGATCGTCGAGACCACGCCGGCGTTCACGATCGAGAGCTCGGAAGTCACCGTGATGCCCGGCCAGGAATTCACGAAGTGCTTCTACTTCTCGACGCCGAACCCCGACAAGGTCGTGATCGCGAAGTGGGTGTCCGACATGACCCCGGGCAGCCACCACATGATCATGTATCGCTCGCTCAGCGGCAATCAGCCGCCCGACGGTACGGTCGACGACTGCGACGGTGAGATCGCCCTCCCGATCTACGGCACCCAGATTCCACATCAGGAACTGCTGTTCCCCGACGACGACGGCTTCGGTCGTCCGCTCGGCCAGGAGGTCTTCAAGATCAAGGGCCACTTCGAGATGCACTACTTCAACGCGACCGAGGAGCCGGTGGTCGCCAAGGTCACCGTCAGCGCGTTCGCGCTGATCCCGGAGATCGCCGAGAGCGTCGGCAACTACACGAAGACCGATCTGGTGGCGACGTATAACAACGACATCGCGATCCCGCCGAACGCGATGGACCTGAAGATCAGTGCGTCGTGCCCTGCGATCGCCGACGTCAACATCTGGCAGATGTCGACGCACTCTCACAAGCAGGCGGTCGCGACCAAGATCAGCGACGGTGGGTCGATGGTGTTCGAGAGCCTCGACTGGGAGAAGCCGGGCGAGCGGCGGTGGTCGGCGCCGGAGTTCCACACGTTCTCGTCGGGCGAGATGACCTGGGAGTGCACGTATACGAACCTCGGCGAGAACAAGGACCGCACGATCCGCGCGGGTCAGAGCGCGAAGACCGACGAGATGTGCATGATGACTGGCTACTACTTCCCGGCGAGCGGCCCGCGTGGCTGCGTCATGGACAGCGGCAACTGCACCTGTCTCTGATCATCTAGGGAACCGCTGGTAGGCGACCGAGAGGGCGCCGGCCAGCGACGCGAGCTCGTCGGGATTGCCACCCTCGATCTCATCGCCCGCGGCGAGCACCGCGACCACCTGAGCATCGACGACGACGGCCGCGGAGCTCGGATGCGCGGGCCCGCCGAGCAGCTCGAACAGCGGATCCTTGCCGTCGGGCAGGGCGGCCGCGGGATCCACCGCGGCTTGGAGCAAGCTGCTCGACGCGATCTCGACGTCGATCGATTCGACACCGGCCTGCAGTCGACTCCCATGACCGCGCGTACCCTTCGCGCGATCGGCCGCGATGGTGACGAGCAGCAGCGAATTCCATCGCGTCGCCGCGTACTTCATCAGCAAGCGATCGGCGGTCGCCCGCGACATCGCTCTCTCGATGTCCGTCGTGATGTTGCCCTTCGACGGTGGCATCCCCGGAATCGGCGGGATCACCGGCGCCGAGCCCGCGCGCGGGTGCTGCGGTCCTGTGGCGATCGGTTGCGAGACGCGGGTCGGCGTCGCCACGGAGCCGATCGGCGGTGGCTCGGCGGGTGGCACCTCGACGGGCGGCGGCGTGATGCCGATCGTGCTCATCTGGTCGAGCACCTCGGGAGACGGCAGGCCCATCCCGACCTTCGAGTCCTCGAAGTCTTCCCAGTTGTCGGTGGTGCTTCGCGCGCGGGGCGTGGCCGGCGGTGTGGTGGGTGGGCGTTGGGGAATCGGCGGCGGTGTTGTCGGGGGGCGTGGAGGTGGGGACTTCGCCGGCTTGTGCGGGCGCGCCGTCTCCGCGTCGAACACCGAGCTCGGCGGCGGCGGCTCGAGCTTCGGGAATGTCGGGCGAACCAACGCCAGCGCCGGATCTGGATCGACCTCCGGGACCTCGGCGATCTTTCGCGCGATCGGCTGCGATGCCATGGGCAACGGCGTCGTCGGGCGCTTGATGATGTTCGGCGTCGCACGATGCGGAGCCGAGGGGCGTTCCTCGGGGATGATCGGCACGGAGATTGGGCGCGTCGGTCGGGTCGACTCCGCCCCACGATCCTGGGGTGCGTTGCTGATGTCTTCGTGCGAGGGGGCGAGGAGCGGCTCGAGCTCGGACCCCGGGATCGGACGTGTCGGTCGGTTAGGGCGACGCTGCTCCGGCGGCGGGTCTTCCTCGTCGAGCTCGAGCGCGATCCCGACGGCGGGCTGGCCGGGCTGGATCAGCTCGGTCGGCAGCTCGACCATCGGCATCGAGGGCTCGACGATGATCGGAGCGGGCTCGATGGTGTTGATGATTGACGAGACCGACTTGCGGCGCCGCGACGGCGGCGCGCGATCGATCGGGGGCAACTCCGGCGGCAGGACACTCGGCACGCCCCCGGCGAGACGCTGGATCAACCGTTCGAGGAAGATCGCGGGTGCGATCGCGAGCTCGATCATCACACCCAGCTCGGCAGCCAACGCGTCGGCGAGTGCCGGCGACGGATCGCGCGCGACGACGACCAGCGCTCCGCCCGCGGTCTTGGTCATCGGCACGACGCCGAAGTTGCGCATCAGCGCCGGGGGAAACGTTCGCGCGAGCGAGGTGTCGCGCTGCTCGAGGTGGCGTTCGAGCGCCCCCGGATAGCCCGACTGTTCTGACAGCGCGAGCGTGCCGTCGTCGATCTCGATCTCGGCACGCAGGATCAGCATCGACACCAAGCGGTGCTTGCGTTCCTCCGTCAACAACCGCGCGAGCTCGCGGGGACGAAGGTGCTCGTGGCGAACCAGGATCTCGCCGATCGGAGCGCGAACCACCGACACTGCAGCCAAGTTTACCTGACCTCCGCGCTGGACCGGGCATACGTGGCCGTCTTCCGTCGTCTTTGTGTTAGCGTCCGGCCGATGCTGCGCTCGCTCGTTCTCATGTTGGCCTTGAGCTCCCTTATCGGATGCGGTCCGAAGAAGGGCGGCACGTTGATGGTCGATACGCCGGCGCTGCCTTACAAGGCACCCGACATCGAAGAGCTCTCGGGGGTCTCGGACGAGCCCGAAGAGCCGGCGCCCGAGGAGCCGAAGGCCGACGCTGCACCCACACCGGCACCAACCGCTGCGGCTGCTGCACCCGCGCCCACTGCTCAACCGACCGCGGCGAAACCGCCCGGTGCGGCCCCTGCAAAGGCACCCGCAAAGGCGCCTGCAGCGCCAGCCACGCCCGCGAAGAAGCCGTAAGCTTCTTCGAACTATGTGCGGCATCATCGGCTACGTCGGTCATCGTCAAGCAACGCCGATCCTGATCGGCGGCCTTCGGAAGCTCGAGTATCGAGGCTACGACTCGGCGGGTGTCTCGGTGTGGAACGACGGTGTCTCGCGCGTCGTCCGCAGCAAAGGAAAGCTGTCCGGTCTCGAGGAGAAGCTGATCAAGGAGCCCGCGCCGGGCTCGATCGGCATCGGTCACACCCGCTGGGCAACGCACGGTCGCCCGAGCGACGAGAACTCTCACCCGCATAAGGTCGGCGCGGTCAGCGTCATCCACAACGGGATCATCGAGAACCATCTGGCGCTCCGGCAGGAGCTGAGCTCGCAGGGCGCGAAGTTCTCGTCGGAGACCGACACCGAGATCTTTGCCCACCTCGTCGAGCGCGCGCTCACGGGCGGCGCCCCGGACCTCGAGACCGCCGTCCGCAAGTCCTTGTCGAAGGTGCGCGGGAGCTTCGCGTTCGTCGTGATGAGCGACAAGGAACCGGGCACGCTGGTCGCCGCGAAGAACTCCTCGCCGCTGGTTGTCGGGCTCGGCGATGGCGAGAACTACGTCGCCTCGGACGTCACCGCGATCCTCAGCGAGACCCGCCGCGTGATCTTCATCGACGAGGGCGAGATGGTCATCGTGACGCGCGCCGGCGTCAAGATCACCGACTTCGAGGGTAAGGAGAAGACGCGCGAGCCGAAGACCATCACGTGGTCGGCGGTCCAGGCCGAGAAGGGCGGCTTCAAGCACTACATGCTCAAGGAGATCCACGAGCAGCCGCGCGCCGTCGCCGACACGCTGGTGGGTCGCATCGATCTCGAGCACGACGATGTCTCGCTCGACGGCATCGAGCTCGACGACAAGAAGATCAAGCGCATCATCTTCATCGCGTGCGGCACCTCGTATCACGCGTCGATGGTCGGTGAGTTCCTCGTCGAGTCGCTGGCGCGGATCCCCGTCGAGGTCGACCTCGCGAGCGAGTTCCGCTATCGCGATCCGATCGTCGGTCCCGGCGATCTCGTCGTCGCGGTCTCGCAGTCGGGTGAGACGATCGACACGATGGAGGCGATTCGCGAGGCCAAGAAGAAGGGCGCGCAGGTGTTCGCGATCAGCAACGTGATCGAGGCCTCGATCCCGCGCCTGTCGGACTACGCGTTCTACACGCACGCCGGTCCCGAGATCGGGGTTGCCTCGACCAAGGCCTTCACCACGCAGCTGATCGCGATGGTGCTGTTCGCCATCCACCTCGGTCGCCGCACCGGCACGCTGACGAAGGAGCGGGCGCGCGTGCTGCTCTCCGAGCTCGTCGCGCTGCCGAACAAGATGCGCGACGTCATCGAGAGTGGCGCGCAGCTGCAGGCGATCGCCCGCCGCTATGGTCACGCGAACGGCTTCCTGTTCCTCGGTCGTGGCGCCCAGCACCCGATCGCACTCGAGGGTGCGCTCAAGCTCAAGGAGATCTCGTACATCCACGCCGAGGGTTACGCCGCCGGCGAGATGAAGCACGGCCCGATCGCGCTGATCGACGAGCACCTGCCGGTGATCGTGCTGTGCCCACGCGGGCCGCACTACGAGAAGGTCGTCTCGAACCTCGCCGAGGTACGCGCGCGCCAGGGCAAGGTCCTCGCGGTCGCCACCAAGGGCGATAACGAGATCGGCGGTCACGCCGACGACGTCATCCTCGTCCCCGACACCGCGATCGAGCTGCAGCCGGTGCTGACCGTGCTGCCGCTGCAGATGCTGAGCTACTACGTCGCCGACTTTAAAGGCACGGACATCGACCAGCCGAGAAATTTGGCGAAGTCGGTTACCGTCGAGTAGTGGCGAAGAAACTCACGCACTTCAACGACGCCGGCGCGGCCCACATGGTCGATGTCGGCGCGAAGCCGGAGACCGAGCGGACCGCGATCGCGAGCGGTTCGATCACCGTGTCGAAGGGCACCGCGAAGGCGATCGCGGGGGGCTCGATCGGCAAGGGCGACGTCCTGGGGATCGCCCGGATCGCCGGCATCCAGGCGGCCAAGAACACCGCCGACTGGATCCCGCTGTGCCATCCCCTCCGGCTGACCGGGGTCGACGTCGACCTGGTGCTGGCTGGAACTATCGTGACGATCACGGCCACCGTGCGGGCCTTCGATCGCAGCGGGGTCGAGATGGAGGCTCTCGCCGCGGTCTCGGCAGCGGCACTGACCGTCTACGACATGTGCAAGGCCATGGATCGAGGGATGACGATCTCGAACATCCGGCTCGACGAGAAACGTGGGGGGAAATCAGGGACGTGGAAGCGTAGCTAGCGGAGCTTGACGAGGTGCGTCGACCTCGCAGCCGGGTCGCAGTCCCTGACAAGAGGCGTTAGTGATGTCGGGCCTGGGTGGTTCGTAGATCAGCGATGCTCCACCGCATGCGCAGTCCCAGAGGGTCGCAAATCGCGGGTGCTTTGATGTCGCTCTCGCTCGTGGCGGCCACCGCGTTCGCGAACGACAACGACGCCGGCAGCACTCTCCCGGCGCCCGACGACAATCCGTTCAAGATCTTCGGCGGTACCGCAGCCGTCGAGGGCGAGTTCCCTGCCGTCGTCGTACTCGAGGTCGGTGGCGGTCTGTGCACAGGCACGCTCGTCGATCCCGAGTGGGTGCTGACCGCCGCACACTGCGTCGATCCCGCCGTGCTCAGACAACCATCGCAAGCAGCCGTCACCGCCGGCACCAAGGTCCACTTCAACACCATCGACGTGCTCAAGAAGGCCGGCCGCGTGATCAGGGCCGCCGAGACGATCAAGAAGCCGGCGTTCAACGTCAACGCGCTCGGCGCGAATGACGTCGGCCTGGTCCGGCTGGTAACGCCGGTCACCGACATCGAGCCGATTCCGGTCAACTTCGACGCCGCTGCGGCGCCGGTCGGCCTGACGCCGGTCTTGATGGTCGGCTTCGGTCAGACCCAGACCGGCGGCGTCGGCAAGATGTTCAAGGTCGACGGGCAGACCGCGATCTCCTGTCAGAGCTTCGGTGGCTCGAATCAATCCCTGCTGTGCTTCTCGCAGACCAACGGAAAGGGCAAGTGCGAGGGCGACTCCGGCGGTCCGTCGTTCGCGACGATCGGTGGCGTCCGCAAGGTCGTCGGCATCACGTCGTTCGGCGATCAGGACTGCACGCAGTTCGGCGCCGACACCCGCCCCGACGCAGAGAAGGCGTTCCTCCTCGAGCATGTCCCTGCGCTCGCGGGCTGCGTCCTGGACAGCGAGTGTGCCGGTGTCGACCAGGTCTGCACGAGTGGCACGTGCGTCGATGCGCCGTTCACGGGTGGTGGTTTCGGTACGACCTGCTCGAACCCCGACGAGTGCGATACCAGCGCGTGCGCGACCGGCCCCGGCGGAACCCTGTGCACCGCGGCCTGCCAGGCCGGCGCCGATAGCGCATGCCCGGCGGGCTTCGAATGTCTCGCCGGCGAAGGCGCGACGTCGGGGCTGTGCTGGCCGTCGGATCTGATCGACGACGGTGGGTGCTGTGATGCGAGCGGTCGCGGTGCGCCGACGATGCTGCTCGGCATCGGGCTCGTCGCGCTCGTCTGGCGCCGCAAACGTCGGGTCTAATCAGCAGGTCTCGATGCTCGAGGGCACCGCGGCAAGTTCACTCAGAACGAGCCCCCGACCAACGACACCAACGAGATCGCGGACCCGCCCGTCTCGCCATGTGCCACGATCGGAACGCCGACCGAGACCTTGCCGCGATCGAGGTGCAACAGAGAGCCGACCGCGGGCGCGCTCGAACGCCACCGTTGACTCGCGTAGAACCCGATCAATGCCCCTGCCATCGGTGCGCCGATGAACGCAATGGTCGCGAGTCTCGCTCGGTACCCTGGCTGATCATTCGAGAGCCCGAGCGCAGTCAAGAGGCCGACCGCGCCGCCGACTGTCGTACCGAGCAGTGTGCTGCTGAAGGAGGACGTGGTCTGGCGTGACCTGCCGACCCCGTAGACTCCGACCGACAGCAGGAGGGTGGTGCTGGTGGCTCCGGCGACAGCGAACGCAAGGCCGCAACGATCTGGGTTTCGTCCCCAGGCGCACGTCCAGAACCAGATCGCGCCAACACCCACGAGCCCGACCGCGCCTGCGAGATAGCCGACGGCGATCTGGCCGATGAACCGTCCACCAGAGATGGGCGGTGATGCAGGACGCAGTCGTTGAACAGCTGGGAGTCCGACGGGCGGGACGGTTGCGACTCGATCGCAGTCGGTCGGTCCCGTACGGTCCTCGTCGCCGAGGTCGCGCACGACGTCGCAGTTGCCAGCGGCCGCGGCGTTGCGAGCGATCCGCCTATCCTCGATTACGAGATCGTGCTTCGTTTCCGCGACGGCGATCAGCGGAGACGCCGCCAGGACAAGGACGAGCAGGACCTGCATCGCGTCCTCTTCCAGAAAGCCGCGTGAAGACGCCCGATCACGTCGAGCTCACGTGCAGGCTCCGCCGAACGGCCGCGGCGACGATGCTGCTCGGCATCGGACTCGTGGCGCTCGTCTGGCGCCGCAAGCGTCGCTGAGGATCGGCTGCCACCGCAGGTCAGGTCAGCCAAGGGCGATCCGACTGACCGCTCAACCGCAGGTCTCGACGCACTCGAGCGCGCAGCCGTCACCATCGGTGTCCGCCGGCACGTAGCCCGGAGGACAATCGACCTCGACCGCGGGGCACACCACGATCGGTGCGCACTCGAGCGCGCAGCCGTCTCCATCGACGTCGGCGGGAGCCTCGCCTTCACAACACTCCACCGCGATCTCGGGGCAGGCAACCGGCGCGCACTCGAGCGCGCAGCCATCACCGTCGAGATCGGCGGGTTGCTCACCCCGGGGGCATTCGACGGCGATCGCCGGACAGACGACCGGGGCACATTCGAGGGCGCAGCCATCGCCGTCGACATCCGCTGGTGCCTCGCCGTAGGGGCACTCGACCGCGATCTCGATGCAGGCGACAGGATCTTCGTCACCGATCGGCGACTGCTTGGAGTCGGTGTCATCCGCCACGCAGGCGGTCAGCGCGATCAGACACGGGACAAGACAACGAGTGAAGTTAGACATGGCAGGCGCTCGAGCAGCCGGCGTGCCGACCAGCACCCGTGTGAAATCACGAGACTACGCAGCTCCCCCTCGGTTGCCGCGAGATCCTCGGCGTCGACGGCTCAAAAAACTGACCTGTGTGTGACGCCGCTAACGCGAAAGGGCTCGCCGCTCGAACAACAACAACTCGCCGAGCGTGTCGTGCTCGCGCGTGCCGATCTGCTGCATGCCGAGACCTCTGATCACGGCGAGGGACGCGGCGTGCCACGGGAACGTGGTCGCCTGGACGGCGCCGATGCCTGCTTGGGCGAGCGCCCATTCGACGGCTGCGGACGTCGCCTCGATCGCGTAGCCGTTGCGGCGACAGTTCTCGGCGATGCCGTACGCGACCTCGGCGACTCCGTCTTCGGGATGGCCGTGGAAGACCACGCTGCCGACGACGCGCGGCTCGTCGCGGAGCACCACGAGCGAGTCGCCCCACAGCCGAACGTCGGGGTTCGCACGCAGCGCCTCCCGTGAGAACGGGAAGCCCTGGCCGACGAGCTCGTCGTTGGGCCACGCGCGCGGGAACGTCGCACCGATGATCGCTTCGGCGCGCGCCTTGTCGTGATCGAGCACCGCCTCGATCGCCTCGAGCGTGATCGGGACCAGGCGCAAGCGATCTGTGACGAGCGCCGGCATCAGGGACCGTTGATGGAGATCCCAGCGGTGAAGACGATCTGCGACGGACCGTTGGTGATCAGGCCGTAGCGCACGTCGATGTCGAGCTTGAGCAGCGTGCCGACGAGGTACTGCTGAAACCCGACACTCGCGACCGGACCGACGAACGCTCGGCGCATCTCGATGCGCTGGTTCGCGCGGAGCAGCCCCGGCCCCGCACGGACGACCAGGTAGCGGCGCGGATTCGCAGCCGGTCGGATCCGGGCGCCGATCGTCAGATCCATCTGCATGGTCTGCAGGTCGGTGACCTGCGCGGCCTCCGCGTTGTAGTGCGTGGTGAAGATGGTGCTCCACCGCACCTCCCAGCCGACCCGCTTCTCGGTCGTCATCGGGTGCCACGCCGCGTAGAAGCTGAATGGATCGAGGTAGCCGAAGCCGAGTGCCTTCGCATCGGCGCCGGTCCCCGCAAACCCACCGAGCAACAGACCCATCGAGCCCGACGGTAAGGGCTCCGCCGCAACGCTCCTCGGGAGCAGCAAGGCGAGCGCGAGCAACCACCGCATCAGAACTTCGACGTGGTCGCGAGGAACGTCATCTTGTCGTTGGTCGACCGCAGCCGACGCGACAGCGTACGCACCCAGTTCCACAGCAGCTCGTACGCGAGGTCGCGATCGACGAACAACAGATCTTCGAGGTCTTTCCGGTTGACCACGAACAACCGGCACTTCTCGTGGCACATCGCGGTGGCCGAGCGCGGCGCATCGTCGATCAGCGACATCTCGCCAAAGTAGTTGCCAGCGCGCAGCACCGCCAACGCTTCTTCACCCATGCCGGGGATGACGCGGCTGATCCGCACCGCACCCTCGACGATCAGGTAGAACTTGTCGCCCGGCGACGCCTCCGCGAAGATCGTCGCCGACGCCCGGTACTGTTCCTCGACACCGATGTCGACGACACGGCGCAAATGAGCCGTGGGTAGGCCGCTGAACAGGTCGATCTGGGCAAGGATCTCGAGGGTCGACTTGCCTGTCAGGTCGAGTCCCGGAGCCTTTTCGTCGTCGTCAGCCACCATTTGCAGGGTCCCATACGCACCCCGAAAACGCAAAACGGCCCCGGGTACCCGGAGCCGTGTTCCTTCGCGAACCAGGCGGTCAGAGAAGGATCAAGCGCCGACCTTGAGGGTCAGGAGCAGACCGATGATGAGCGCGTAGATGACGAGCGACTCGATGAGCGCGAGGCCGAGAATCATCGGGCCGCGGATCTGACCAGCGGCACCCGGGTTACGGGCGATGCCGTCGAGCGCCGCGGCTGCGGCCTTGCCCTGACCGAGACCGCCACCGAAGGCGGCGAGACCGATCGCGAGACCGGCGGCGATCGCGATCATGCCGTAGTTCTCGGCGAGACCTTCCGCCTTCATCGTGTTGACGTCACCGGTGGTGACGTCGCCTGCGAAAGCGAGGGCGGGGAGGCCGAGGACGACGAGGAAGGTGAGGAGGGTGCTGAGGATCTTGATAGTGCGCTGCATGGTGATTTCCTTTGGGTGGTGGTTCGCGGAGGAACAGAGAAAAAAGTTGGTCAGTGCTCTTCGTGCTCGATCGCCATCCCGAAGTAGACCATCGCCAACGTGCAGAAGACGACGGCCTGGAGGAGACAGACGAGCAAGCCAAGGAGGAGGAACGGAAGCGGAACGAGGATCGGGACGAGGGCGAAGAAAGACATGAGGACCTTGTGGTCGGCCATCATGTTGCCCATCAGACGAATCGCGAGAGACACCGGCCGCGCCACGTGGCTGACGATCTCGATCGGCAGCATCAGCGGAATCAGCGCGGGCATCGGTCCGAGGAAGTGCTTGAAGTACGCGACGCCGTGCTCCTTGACGCCGAAGTAGTGCGTGAGGAGGAAGACGAAGAGCGCGATCCCGACGTTGGTCTTCAGCGTGTCCGTGGGTGCCGAGAAGCCCGGCAGCAGCGCGAACAGGTTGTTGAAGAAGATGAACAGGAAGAGGGCGCCGATCAACGGGTAGAAGCGGCGGGCGTTCTTCTCGCCCATGCCACCTTCGACAAATCCGTACATCGACTCCGCGAGGTACTCGAACGTGTTGCGGAAGTTCATCGTGCGCGGCGGCACGAGACCCTGGTCGGGAGTCTTGAGACCCGAGAGGAACGCCTTCGCGCCGAGCGCCGTGAAGATCACGACGACCAGCGTGATCAGCACGTGCGTCATGCTCCAACCACTCGGGAACATGCTCGTCAGCATCGACTCGCGCCCGAGCTTGCTCTTCATCCAGTGGTCGAAGCCGACCCACCAGTCGAACCGGTTCAGATAATCGAACCAGGTGCCGTGTTCACCCATGGTTGCTCTCGCTCGCTGGCGTGGGCCGCAATGCGCTGTAGATGCCTTCGATGACGATCGAGGCGATGAAGATCGAGTAGCCGACCGCGAAGGCGATCACGTCGATCGGGAGGAA
>JBBQJJ010000137.1:0-19338 GCA_038325805.1 Haliangiales bacterium | reverse complement strand
TGGTCAGAAGCAGTACCTCGACCAGCAGCGGCAGAACGAACGCCTGCTGAGCATTGCCGGCGCGACCGCCAAGTTTGGCGGCTGGAGCCTGAACCTCGCCGATGGCGAGGTGACTTGGTCCGACGAGGTGTGCGCGATCCACGAGGTGCCGATGGGATTTCGGCCCCCGCTCGAGGCCGGGATCGAGTTCTACGCGCCCGAGAGTCGTCCCGAGATCCTCCGCGTCGTGACGGCGTGCATCGAGCACGGGACGCCCTTCGACGTCGAGTTGGAGATCGACACGGCCCGCGGTAACCGGCGCTGGGTGCGTGCCGTGGGCGAGGCGGTGCGTGATGCAACCGATCGGATCGTCCAGATCCAGGGCGCCTTCCAGGACATCACCGACCGCCGGCGCGCCGACGCATCGCTGCACCAGAGCGAGCGCGAGCTCCGGCTCCTCGCGCAGCAGCTCGAGGGCGAGCGAGCCCGGCTGACTGCGGCGCAGCGGGTCGCCCAGGTGGGGAGCTGGGAGACCGACCTCGCCACGCACGAGGTCCTCTGGTCGGAGGAGACCCACCGGATCTTCGAGACCGACCCGGCGACGTTCAGGCCGACTCACGCTGTGTTCCTCGAGTGCGTCCACCCGGAGGATCGCGCCGCGGTGGACGCGGCGTTCGAGGACTCGGCGCGCGGCCACCAGCCATGCTCGATCGAGCACCGGCTCCTCCTTCCTGGAGGGCGGACCAAGGTCGTCGACGAGCGGTGGCAGACGTTCTTCGACGAGGGAGGCCGAGCAGTCCGGGCGCTTGGCACCTGCCACGACATCACCTCGCGCAAGCGAGCAGAGCACGACCTCGCTCGCATGAACCGCGCCCTGCGGCTGTTGTCGAGCTGCAACGTGGCGCTGGTCCGCGCGCAGTCCGAGCAGGAGCTCCTCGATCAGGTCTGCGGCATCGCCATCGAGGCCGGCGGCTACCTGCTTGCCTGGGTCGGCTACGCCGAGGCCGACGCGGCGAAGACCATCAGCGTGCGCGCGAGCGCGGGCACGAACCGGGGCTACCTCGACGGGATCCGCTTGAGCTGGTCGCCCGACGTCCCCGAGGGGAGCGGGCCAGCCGGCAGGACCGTGCGCACCGGCGAGCTCGTCGTCTCCAGCGACATCACCGTGGATGCCGACTTCTTCTGGCGCGACCGGGCCGTTGCGAGCGGCATCCGCAGCGTGATCTGCGTCCCGCTCCGTCACGTCTCGCGGACTTTCGGCGTGCTCTGCCTCTACGCCGCGGAGGTTAGCGCCGCCGGCGCCGACGAGCTCCAGCTCCTGCAGGAGCTGAGCGACGACCTGGCCTTCGGCATCATCGGCCTCCGCGCGCGGGCGGAGCACCACCGGGTCGAGCAACAGCAGCGTGAGCAGGCAGCTCTGCTCGACCAGGCCAGCGAAGCGATCTTCGTCCGCGATCTCGACGACCGCATCACCTACTGGAACCACGGCGCCCAACGGCTCTACGGCTGGACTGCGGACGAGGTCATCGGTCGGCGCGCCGCGGAGCTCTTCCACGGCACCGACGCGACCCGGCTCGCGCAAGCGCACGCGGCGCAGGAGCAGCTGATGGCGACCGGCTCGTGGGTCGGCGAGCTCCCCAAGTTCGACAAGGCCGGGCACTCGCGCCTGATCGCGGCGCGCTGGAGCATCTTGCGCGACCCGGCGGGCCAGCCGCGGGCAGTGCTCACCCTGAACTCCGACATGACGGAGAAGCGCGAGCTGGAGGGGCAGCTCATGCGGACGCAGCGCCTCGAGAGCATCGGCACCCTGGCCGGCGGGATCGCCCACGACCTGAACAACGTCCTGACGCCGATCCTCACGTCGATCGCCCTGCTCAGCGAGGACGAGACAAACCCCGACAAGCAGGCGGACCTCGCGATCCTCGACGCGGCGGCCCGGCGCGGGGCGGCGATGGTGCGGCAGCTCCTCACGTTCGCTCGCGGCGAGTCGCACGGCTTGCGCCAGCGTGTCGACGTGGTCGCCATCGCGGGGGAGGTCGTGAAGATGATCCGCGATACCTTCCCCAAGGACATCTCGCCAGTGCTCAAAACGGGCGAGCCCCCATGGACAATCCACGGCGACCCGACGCAGATCCACCAGCTCTTCACCAACCTGTGTGTCAACGCGCGCGACGCCATGCCGAACGGCGGCACGCTCTCGCTGACCTTCGAGAGCGTCGTGGTCGACGACTTGTACGCGGGGATGAGCGCGGACACGCCGTCGGGCAACTACCTCCGGGTGCGCGTCGAGGACACCGGCAGCGGGATGGCACCCGGCGTCCGCGACCGGATCTTCGAGCCGTTTTTCACGACCAAGCCGTTGGGCAAAGGCACGGGTCTCGGGCTTTCGATGTGCCACGCCATCGCGCGCAACCACGGCGGGTTCATCCTCGTCTCGAGCGAGCTCGGTAAGGGCTCACGCTTCGACGTCTACCTGCCGGCGGAGCTCCCGACGGACGCGTCCGGCGCGGCCGCGAGCACACGGGTGCAGCTGCCCCAAGGCCGCGACGAGCTCGTGCTGGTCGTCGATGACGAGGAAGCCATTCGCAAGATCGCGCGCCGCACGCTCGAGCGGTACGGCTACCGGGTGCTCGTTGCCGCCAATGGCGCCGAGCCGATCGCGCTCTACGCAGCAAACCGCGGCGCCATCGCCGCCGTGATCACCGACATGTCGATGCCGATCATGGACGGGCCGACGACGATCGTCGCCCTTCAGGCCATCGACCCTGCGGTGCGGATCATTGGCTCGACGGGCATCGACGGTGACGCCAAGGTCGCGAAGGCGCGCGCACTCGGCGTCACCCATTGGGTCCCGAAGCCATACACCGCGGAGGTCCTCTTGCGGATGCTGCGCACCGTCATCGACTAGCTGGTCGGATGCGCATCAATCAGGTGGCCGGGTCGGCATCCCGAGGTCCGCGCGGACCTGCTGGAACGCGGGTGTCCATGCACCCTTTCCATCGCGCACGACCAGCTCGCGTCGCACCGGTCCGCCGGGTGGGCCTTCACGTGCGAGGACATCGACCATGATCAAGGCAGCCTTGCCGGTCCGAGGAACGATCTGCCAGTGCTCGCGATGGACCAACCCCGCCTCACGCGTCGCGGTCGTGACGCGCTCCTGCTCTAAAGCCGACGAGCACATCACGAACTGCCCGTCTGGAGCGAGCAGCCGCGCAGCCGTGGTCAGGTAGGACTCCACGCCTCCGCGCAGCTCGAAGCGACACGGCATCGCGTGTGGCTTCGTCGATTCGGTGCCCGTGCCACGCGGAAAATACGGTGGCGTGCCGGTGATCAGGTCGAACGGTCCGTCAAGGACGGATGCATCGCGGAGATCGCCATCGATGATCCGGCAGCGGCCATCGACGCCGTTATACGCGATCGATCGGCGCCCGAGCTCCGCTCGATCGGGCTGGGCCTCGACCCCGGTAACGACGGCGACCGGCAACCGCCATGCGACCAGGAGCAGGACGCTCGCGAGACCACAACCGAGATCGAGCGCGGCGATCGGAGTCGCGGGATCGATCGCTCGGACCGCGATCCACGCGGTGACCAGGTCATCGAGACTCCAGCGGTGGCCGCGAACCTTCTGGAACAGCCGCCAGTCTCCCGCCAGGTAACAGAGATCCTCGTCGAGACCGGGCACGAGGTCCGCTCGACCGCGCGCTCCAGCAGGCGCCGGACCAGGCGCGATCCACCCCACCGGACGCCGGGGCTTCCTGATCTCACCGCTGCGCGCCACGCCCTATCCTACGTCGTCCACGACCTCCTCCATGTGCGAGCCAGCACGATGAGACGATAGCTGCGACGAGCGACATTCGATCCGGCACAACCTGGAATGATATCGCCATGCTCTCTCCCAACCAGCGCCAGACGCTCGTCGCGATCGCCGAGACCGTGATGCCGCGCGGCCGCTTCTTGCCGGCTGCGGGAAGCAAGACCGTCGACAAGGTGGAGGCCGGGCTCGCGCAGATTCCAGCGCTGATGCACCGCGGTGTGGGCGGCCTACTTCGCGCGATCGATGCGCACGCGTGGCTCGAGGGCGCGGGGTCGTTCGCGGCCCTCTCACCCGACAAGCGGCTCGGGCTCCTCGAGAGCTGGCGCACCGGTGACTTCGTTCGTCGCACGCTGCTGCGCGCCCTGGCGACGCCGCTCAAGATGGCGCACTTCGACGATCCGTCGCTGTACCAACAACTCGGCTGCGTCTACGAGGCAGCCAAGATCACGGCGGAGCAGAAGCCCGCCTACATGCGCGATCGCGTGCACGCGCTCGACGGAGATCTGGCGGTCGAGTGCGACGTCGTCGTGATCGGCACCGGTGCCGGTGGCGCGGTGGTCGGTCGCGAGCTCGCCGAGGCCGGGCTCGCCGTGGTGTTCGTCGAGGAGGGCCAGTACTTCGATCGCAGCGACTTCACGGGGCGCGCGTTCCCGATGTCGAAGAAGCTGTACCGCAACGCCGGCGTCACGATGACGCTCGGCAACGTCGCGATCCCGCTGCCACTCGGCAACACGGTGGGCGGCACCACGACGGTGAACTCCGGCACGTGCTTTCGTACCCCCGACCGCGTGCTCGCGCACTGGCGCGACGACTACGGCCTCGACGAGCTGTCGCCCGACGCGATCGGCCCGTACTTCGATCGCGTGGAGAGCGTGCTCGGCGTCGAGCGCGCGAAAACATCTCTGCTCGGCGGCAACGGCCGGGTGCTCGAGCGCGGCTGCAAGGCCCTCGGCTTCATGAAGCACGGGCCGCTCAAGCGCAACGCACCGGCGTGCGACGGCCAGGGCGTGTGTTGCTTCGGCTGCCCGACCGACGCGAAACGCTCGACCAACGTCTCCTACATCCCGCTCGCGCTCAAGGCGGGTGCGGAGCTGTTCCCCGGCGCGAAGGTCACGCGCATCCTGATCGAGCACGGACGTGCGAGTGGTGTGGTCGCGCAGACGGCCCACCACACCCTCACCGTGCGCGCGCGAGCCGTCGTCGCGTCGTGCGGCGCGATCTATACGCCGATCCTCCTCGCCAAGCAGCGCCTCGGGTCGAGCTCCGGTTGGCTCGGCAAGAACCTGTCGATCCATCCGGCCGCCGGCTGTCTCGGCGAGTTCGACGAGCTCATCCAGTGCTGGAGCGGCATCCCGCAGGGCTATTCGCTCGAGGACCACCTCGACGAGGGCATCCTCTACGAGGGCTCGATGATTCCGCTCGAGATGACCATGACGATGACGCAGATGATCGGCCCCGAGTTGGTCCGCCTCGCGGAGTCGTTCGATCATGTCTCCGGCTTCGGGTTCGTCGTCGAGGACACGTCGCGCGGCTCGGTCTCCGAGGCATTCGGCCAGCCGCTCATCAAGTACTGGCTCGGCGAGGGCGACATCGCGCGCATCAAGCGCGGCATCGATGTCGTCGCCCAGATCTACTTCGCCGCCGGCGCACGAACCGTACACACGCCGATTCACGGTTTCGACGTGTTGCGATCGCCGGACGATCTCGTGGCCTTCCGGCGATCTGCGCTCCGCGCCACGGATCTCGATCTCAGTGCGTATCACCCGCTGGGCACCGCGCGGATGGGTCGCGATCCGGCGACCTCGGTGGTGAACCAGCACCACCAAGTGCACGACACGCCCGGGCTGTACATCGTCGACGGCTCGTCGGTGCCGGGCGCCCTCGGCGTCAACCCGCAGGTCACGATCATGGCGCTCGCGACGCGCGCCGCCCACAAGATCGCTGCAGCGCTAGCCTAGGATCTTCTGCAGGCGCTCTGGATCGTCGGTCTCGATCCAATCCACGCCGAGCGCGACGAGCCGCTCGATCTCGCGGAGCGAATGCCCCGCCGGGGAGATCGCCTTGCCCGTCGTCGAGCCGATCGGAAAGATCGTATGCGTACCGATCGAGACGCCCCTGGCGTGCAGACGCCTGACCGTCTGGCTACTCACGATCGTGTGCTCCGCGCCGAGGACGCGCGTCCGCATCATCCTGCCGAACGGATTCGACTCGACGATGCGACTCAGCAGCTTCGCTCGATCGAGCAGCGGCACGAAGTTCAACATGTTGTCGGAGAAGCAGTAGCCGGTGGTGAGCTCCGGGTGTGCGTCAAAGGTCGCGCGCAGCTTGCGCGGATCGAAGCTGGTCACGATTACCCGGTGCTCGGCACGCGCCTTCGAGATCTCCGTCGCCACCACGCGTGCGATCTCGGTCTGCCAGAACGAGAACGTCATCTTGAGCTCGATGTTGAACGCGAGCGTGTCGCTCTCGGCGAGCACCTCCTCGAGCAGCGAGATCGGTTCCTCCCGCTCGTACCGTTTGACGACCCGCTGGCCGGCCACGTCGATGCCCATCGGCAGCTCGCGGCGAACCCGCAGCCTCGAGGCCTCGTCCCAGGTCAGATCGAAGATCCGACGCGGATCGCCGGTCAGCCGCTGCAGCGGGTGATCGTGGATCACCACCGCGCGACCATCCTTGGTCAACTGGACGTCGATCTCGACGGCCGGGATCCCGAACGAGATCGCGCGTCGGATCCCGGCGAGGGTGTTCTCCTGGTGCAGCGCCGGGACGCCTCGATGCCCGACCACGATCGGTCGTGGCTTGCCCAGCAGGAACGGGTTCACTCGCGTATGCTCGTCGAACGTGACCCGGCGAGCAATCGTGGTTGGTGCTGGAGGTGCGGGGCTCGCGGGTTTGCACGCGATGCAGGATGCCGGCTTCGAGGCCCGCTCGTTCGAGCAGAACGACGAGCTCGGCGGTGTCTGGGCGACGACGAAGTACCCGTCGTTGACGACCCACTCGCGGACGTTCAACTATCGGTTTCACGATTTCCCGACGATCTCCAGCGCCGGGCCGTGCGCCACCCGCGAGGAGGTCCACGGCTATCTGAAGTCCTACGCGCGCGCGAACTCGATCGCCGACAAGATCACGTACGACACCCGCGTCGAGCGCATCACGGTGCGGCGCGCGCAGGGCGAATGTCTCGTCGAGACCACCGCCGGTTCGCACACCTGTGACGTCGTGATCTGCGCGACCGGCTACGCGAGCGCCGGCCGTCCCCACATGCCGGAGCTCGCGAACCGCGCGTCCTCGAAGGTCACCGTCGTCCACTCGGGGGAGCTGACACCCGCGATGGTCGACGACATCACCACGCATCGGCGCAAGGTGGTCGTCCTCGGCGCAGGCAAGTCCGCGCACGAGATCCTGTGGCTGCTTCGCACCGCGAGCACGAAGTGGATCTACACGAAGAGCCTGTGGGCGTTCTCGTACGAGCGGCTCTACGGCGCGCCGTGGAACGTGCCGCTCTACCTCTACTATCTCCAGCTCGCGAACCTGCGACGGCGCCGGCTCGACTACGGCCCCCTGATGCGCGCGCTGCAGGCACCGCTGCGGTGGTCGGGATTGATGATCAATCCGATCGAGCAAGACTCCGACGTGTTCCGGAATCGCTTCGCGATCATGAAGCGCGACCAGCTCGCCTTCCTCAAGACCGTGGAGCGGCAACAGGTCGCCGTGACCGGGCTCGCCGAGCGCGGCGTCGTGCTCGAGACTGGCGAGACGCTCGCGGCCGATTACCTGGTCTGCGCGACCGGCTACGATCGCCGCAAGAACCTGCCGACCGTGGTGATCGAGGAGGCCGGCCGTTCGACCCCGCACGTGCTCGCAGCACAACACGGCTTCTATCGCGAGATGGTCGACCCCGCCGTCCCCGAGGTCTCGCTGCTCGCCGCCAGTCCACCCTACTTGCAACAGCTGCTCGGCTACTCGCTCGGCGCGCAGTGGCTGTCGCGCTTTCACACCGGATCCCTACGCAAGCAGCCCTCGCTCGACGAGATGCGGCGCGGCGTCGGCAAGATCGCGGAGGAGTTCGCGCCCTGGGCGACGGACGAGTACCTGAGCGGTGGCCTGCCGTATGCGCATCAACGCAAAGAAGAAGTGCTGCCGGATCTGTTCGAGGACATCGGCTTGCCGAGCAAGCTCGCCCGCAAGCTCGTGATCAGCTCGGCGAACGAAGCCGCGTTCGGGCGGGTCTGCGACGAGATCACCCAGGCGCTCGCGAGCGTCCCGCCACGCGATCAACGCACGCGTGACCGCGCCGCTCGGTAACACCAGGTGCGCAGATCAGACGCCCTCACTGGAACGGGCCGAGATGCTCGCCGGCCGATCGCTTCGAGAGCGAGCTAGGTGCGTCGGCATGGGCACCCTCGTCGACGCCAACCGCGAGCCGATCGACCAACTCGCCGCCGAGCCAGCCGGTGATCACGGCGAGTGCGACGCCCAAGGCGGACATCACGAGCGCGTTCGTGGCCGGGAGGATCGTGCCGTAGCGCAACGCCAAGCTGATCGCGAACAGGCCCAACACGACGACGTTGCCGAGCCCGTGGATCGCGCCGATCCGCTTCGCGCGGGTCCCACGCTCGATCGCGAGGAAGTCAACCAAGCCGAACACGGCGGCGAACAACCCGCCGATCACACCGCTCCCGATCATCCAGAAGCTGATGTCGGCGAAGCGCGGCGCACCGTTGACGAGGTACACGATGTCGAACACGAACGACGTCGCGAGCAGACCGAGCGGGAACACGATCAGCATCTGGTGAACCGGGTGCCCGAACAGACGCGCTTTGCTTCGCATGTTGGATCTCCTCCGGATGACGAGCAGCAAGACGCGTTCCGACGGCCGGGCTCCTGCAACAGGAGTTAGTGACCTGGTTGGCGCGCGCCCCGACACCACCGTGCGTGCGGGCGCTCCGAGCTCCACGACCTACGGGATCATCGCAGACGGGCGCCCGATCGAGCCCGAGCACGCCGCTCGATCACGAAGGTGATGATCGGCATCAGCAACACGGCGGGCATCACATAGAACGCCGGTTGGTCGAGCTCGATCCCGCGCGGCCGGTAGACGCCGCCGTTGAGGAGCGAGCTACCGAGGTAGACGACGATGATCGCCCAGCCGCAGCGCGCCCATAGCGCGAGGTCGATCGGCAGCGGATCCCGCGAGGCCGCGACCATGAGGCCCTCGGGCGCGACGATCGATCGCCACTTGTCGACATCCCACAGCACCAGGCCGACCGTGCCGAGCCACATCAGCGTCGCGATCGTCGCCGTCGGATATACGGCGGTGCTCCAGCAGAACGCGGTGATCGCGGTCAGGATCGGCAGCGCGAGCAAGGCTCCGACGAGCGCGAACCGCTGCGTGCACAACAGCACCGCCGCGATCAGCTGCATCACCCCGACGAAGCCGTAGAACCAGCCCGTCGCGTGAAACGCGTGGAGGAAGTCGTGGAAGCGGCCGTGGTTCGCCGGATCCGTGAACGGTTGGTCGAGCACCTTCTTGAGCGCCGCCGGCACGAACGCGAAGCCGATCAGGAAGCGCAGGTTGACGACACAGACGTTGATCCAGCGGACGCGCCGAGCGCGCTGTACGAGCTCGATCATCCCAGCAAGTCCCAACGATTGCCGGCGAGGTCCTCGAACACCACGACGCGGCCGTACGGTTCATCGCGCGGCTCGGTGATGAACCGGACCCCGGCGTCACGCATCCGCGCCACCCGCGCCTCGAAGTCGGCGACGCGCAGGAATAACCCGACGCGCCCGGCGAACTGCTTGCCGACGCTCGCCCGCTGCTCGGGGCCATCGGCACGCGCGAGCAACAGGCCGGTGCGCTGTCCCGGCGGACGCACGACGACCCACCGCTTCGGGCGACCATCGTTGGTCAAGCAGGGCGTGTCTTCGACGAGATCGAAGCCGAGCACGCTCGTAAAGAACGCGATCGCAGGATCGTAGTCGTCGACGACGAGCGTGACTAGCTCGAGCACGCACCCGGTCTACCTCAACGGTGAAGGGATCGCCCGCTTCTCGAGCTCGGGATACGGGATGAAGTCGTCGTGGTCGGTCGGGATCGTCGGGAACTCCTGCCGCTTCCACGCCTCGCGGGCGCGATCGATCCGATCCTTGGTCGTCGCGACGAAGTTCCAGTCGAGCATGCGTGCGCCGAGTGGCCCACCGCCGAGCAGCATGACGTGTGAGGCCTGGGACGCGCAGAGGTCGAGCTCGCCGGGCTTGAGCACCGCGAGCTGGTTCGTCGTGCAGGTGTGACCGGAGAGCTCGACCGCGCCGTCGATCACGAACACGGCGCGCTCGAGGACGTCCTTCGCGATCGAGATCCGCGCGCCCGGCTCGAGGTGAAGATCGACCAACAGCGGTTCGCTCGGGTGACGGATGGGCGACGTCGCCCCGAAGGCCGTGCCGATCAGCACGCGACCGGTGACGCCTGCAGCAGGCGAGATCGCGGGGAGCGTGTCCTTCGGGTGATGCTCGAAGCTCGGCGCGACGTCCTCGTGAGACGTCGGCAGCGCGAGCCAGATCTGGATGCCGTGCATCAGTCCACCCGACGCGCGAAACGCTGGATCGGCGCGCTCGGAGTGCACGACGCCGCGCCCCGCGGTCATCAAGTTGATGTCGAAGGGCCGATTGGTCTGCACCGTCCCGAGGCTGTCGCGATGGACGTTCTCGCCGGCGAGGAAGTAGGTGACGGTCGACAGCCCGATGTGCGGATGCGGCCGGACGTCGAACCCGGCGCCCGGTGGCAGCGTCACCGGACCCATGTGATCGAGGAACACGAACGGCCCGACCATCCGCCGCTTCGCCGCGGGCAACAGGCGGGACACGATCATGTTGTCCCCGAGATCGCGCGGTCGGCCTTCGATCAGGAGATCGACCGCGTCCGCGCGATCGTGGCAGGCGGGTTCGTGCGTGGGAACGTCGGACATCAGGGAGGACCATGATCGAAAACCTCACCGTGCGCAAACGCGCGGGCCGTGGCGCGACGACACGGCTCGCGAGATCTGACCGTCCAAGAACTCGCGACCTTAGTCGACTGCACGCGATTTGCAGCGTCCGTGCGCCGCATGCCCGACAATCGCCTTTGCCGCATCCTGGTCGTGGACGACAACAGTGATGCCGCTGACATGCTGGCCTTGCTGCTGGAACAACTCGGCCACACCACGCGCGTCGCGCATGATGCCGTCGAGGCGCTGGCGGCCATCGCTGACCTCACGCCAGAGCTGGCAGTGCTGGACATCGGCTTGCCTGGCATGGACGGTTACGAGCTGGCTCGCCAGCTCCGCGCAAATCCCATCACGCAGAACACCCGCTTGATCGCGCTGTCTGGGTACGGCCAGGACTCCGACAAGGAACAATCGGCGCAAGCTGGCTTTGACGCTCACCTGGTCAAGCCGATCGCGTTCGGCGACCTCCGCGCCGTGATCGAGCAACTGACACGCGGAGTTACCCGCACCACCGATGGGTCCCTGCCCGTCAATTGAACCGCCGCGCAGACATCCGCGCGGTTGTCCTGCGCATCGACACCCGACGACACACCGGCTACGGTGCGCGCGATGCATCGTCGTTGGATCCCGCTCGCGTTGTGGCTCGGCTGCGGTAGTAAAGCGCCGGCCGCCGAGCACGGACAGCACGACCCTTCACGTCATCACGGCGGTGGTATGCACCGTCACTTCGACAACGCCGAGCTATGGGCGAAGGTGTTCGACGATCCTGCCCGCGATGCGTGGCAGCAACCCGATCGCGTGATCGCCGCGCTCGAGCTCGCGCCCGCGATGACTGTCGCCGATATCGGTGCGGGCACCGGCTACTTCACGATGCGTCTCGCGAAGCAGGTGCCGCAGGGTCAGGTGATCGCGACGGACATCGAGCCCGACATGGTTCGTTATCTCGCGGACCGAGCCGCACGCGAAGGCATCGCGAACGTCCGTGCCGAGCTCACCCCACCGGCGGATCCAAAGCTGACCGAGGGTTCGATCGATCGCGTGCTCGTCGTCGACGTCTGGCATCACGTCGGCGATCGGGTCGCGTACGCGAAGGCGTTGGCGCGCGGCATCAAGCCAGATGGACTGATCGCCGTCGTCGACTTCAAGCTCGACGCGAAGCAGGGGCCGCCGATCGAGCACCGGCTGACGCCGGAGGCGATCATCGCGGACTTCGTCGCCGCCGGCTTGCACGCGTCGGTCTCGCCGACGCAGTTGCCGGATCAGTACATCGTCATCGCGCGGCGGTGAGCTTCTCGCGCATTGCGCGAATGCATCCGGTGATGCCTACGCGATCAGGCGTGCGTACGTCGCCGGGGCGATATTTCCGCCGCACGCGATCACGCCGACGCGCTTGCCATCGAGTCGGCTGCGCAACGGTCCGAGCAGCGCTGCCATCGAAGCGGCGCCGGCGGGCTCGACGGCGAGCTTGGCCGCGGTCATCAAGAACCGCATGCCGTCGCGCAGCGCGTCGTCATCCACCAGAACGAGCTCGTCGACCGACTTCTGACACAGCTCGAAGCTGTACGGCATCGCGAACGGCGCACCGAGCGAGTCGGCGATCGTGCGGACTTGATCGATTCCCTGCGGCGATCCGGCCGCGAAGCTGCGATGCATCGTGTCGGCACCCACGGGCTCGACACCGAACACCAGGCAGCGCGGCTGCAGCAGCTTGACCGCGGTCGCGATGCCGGCGCACAACCCACCTCCACCGATCGGGATGATCACGGCATCGAGCTCTCCCGCTTGGGCGCACCACTCGAGGCCAAGCGTCGCGGTGCCGAGCGCCGTGCCCGGTCCTTCGAACGGATGCACGAGCGTTCGACCCGCGGCGCGCTCGATCTCGCCGACCCGGAGGACGCAGCGATGGATGTTCTCCATCAGCTCGACCTCGGCGCCGAGATCTCGACAGGCCTGGATCCTCGCCGGGTCCGCGTGGTTCGGCATCACGACGACCGCGGTGGTGCCGAGCTTGGCGCTCGCGTATGCGGTGGCCATCGCGTGGTTGCCGGCGGATAGCGTCACCACACCACGGCCGAGCTGATCCGCCGACAGGCCCATCATCACGGTCAGCGCGCCACGCGGCTTGAAGCTGCCGGTGTACTGGAACAGCTCTTCCTTGAGTAGCACCGTCGTCGCGCCGAGGCGCTGGGTGACGGCGAGGCCTTCGAGTCTCCGGACCGGCGTCTCGAGGACGCGGTCACCGAGCTTGGCGCGGGCCTTTCGGATGTCGTCGAGGTTCACGGAACCGCAACGTACTCCGAGACCAGCGTGCAGTCGATCGGGCTCCACCGCGCGCCCTGGCGAACCGTGTCGACGCTGTCGGCCGCGGCATTCGCGGTGATGCGGACGGCGTCGGCGGGCATCGTGCCTTCGAACTCGAACACCGAGAACGGATGGAGGCCAGCGCCGCTGGCGTCGTCGGCCTTGCCGTCGGCGGCGAACACCACCTGGCGCTGCAGCGAGCGGAGCTTGAGGGCATCGCGCACCATCGACTTGCTATCGCGAGCTTCGCACTTCGCGCCGTAGGCGGTCAGCGTCGCCGAGTGATCCTTCGGCTTGCTCATCTTCGTCGCTGCGAGGTGCGCGAGGAGCTGCGCCGCGGGCGAGCCGGCGGCCGGTGCATTGCGCTCGAGCTCCTGGATGATCGCGTCCCGGATCTTCGTCGTCTTGCGGTCGGCGGGTGCGAGGTCGGGAACGAACGAGAGCAGACCGCAGCGGTCATCCGAGAGCACCGGGCGAGTGAAGTCGACCATCAGCACGTCGCTGACCAGCTGCTGGTCGAGGACCTTCAGCGAGATCAGCTCGTTCAGGTAGCTCTCGTCCTCGTGCGACGGCTCGAGCACCATGAACGGCGTGGTCAGCTCGCGGCCCGTGACGCCGTCGACGGAGGAGTTGATCGCGAGGAGTGCCGCGTCGAGCTCGGCCTTGGTGAAGCTCTTGCCGGAGATGCCGCCGACGCCGCTGCGGGTCGAGGCGAATAGCATCGACGGAATCTGCGACGAGCCGCCCGAGTTATTGAGGTTGACCTGCACCGTGCAGAACAGCGGTTCGAGCAGCAACTGGGTCGCGGTGAGATCCTTCGCGAGACCGCGGCGCTTGATGTCCGCCTTGTCGGCCGCCGACATCGAGTCCTTCTTGAGAGACGTGCGCGCCTTCTTGAGCGACGCGGTGGTCACCGTCGACAGGAACTTCGCCTTCGTCTTGTTCCAGCGATCGTTGCCCGGCTGAGTCACCGACAGCTGCATGTCGGCGCCCGACTGCAGCGAGCCCATGAACGCGGTGCGCGAGTTGACGAGCGTGTCGGCGCCCTTGATGTCGTCCTCGAGCGACCAGTGGGTCCACGGCGACTCGAGCTCCTTCATGTTGACGCCGCCACCGGGATGGCAGTTCGCACAGCCGCGCGTGTTCGTCAGTCCGGGACCACCGGGGCCGGCGGCGACGAAGTCGATCGAGCTGCCGAAGAACGTCATCTGGCCGCCGATCTCCTTGTAGAAGTTGAACACGCCGTCGACCTCGTCGAACGCCATGACCTCGACCTCGCCGGGGTGGCCGCTCTCGGTGATGTGCGAGCCCGTGCCCTTCGCGCCGGCGGCGCCGGAGAAGCCGAAGCTCGAGAACAACAGACCGAAATCGCTGCGGCCATCGCAATCGCGCGAGGTGACGGCGCGGTAGTCAGCCTTGGTCGCGCCGAGCCGAGCCGCGTTCTCGGAGACGACGCGCGTCGACATGCCGTTGCAGTTCTTGGTGTCGACCTTCTCGAGCTTCGCGACGATGCCGGGCATGTCCACCGGGCACGTGATCTCGGCGGTGTCGATCTTCTTGTTCCCGTTGGTGTCCTCGAAGGTCATGTAGACCTTCTTGATCAGCGCGTCGTTCGCGACGAAGGCCGGGACGTCGCCGCGACCGCTCTGGTCGGCGAGCACGTCCATGCACGGCGTGCACTTGAGGGCACCCGTGGTGGTCTTGAAGTCCGTGGCGGTCTTGCACGCCTTCAGTTTCGGGGAGTCGAGGACGTCGCACTTGCCGTCCGCGCACTCGTCGCCGCCCCCCTCGTCCGAGTCAGAGGCGCACCCTGTGACTGCCAGGGTGACGAAGAGAAGCTGGGCGAGATGGCGCATACCCACCCATCGAGCAAAGGTCGCACCAAGGCCAAGTGCTCGAAACGCTTTGCATCGGCAACTCGGTTAGCCGGCTGATGGCTCGCGAGACCCAGGGATCAGCGGCAAGTCGAGCTTGCGTGCTCTGGTCGCGCGCCTGCGGGTGAGCTCGACTCCGATGGCATCCATCCCGTGGCTGTTCGCGATGGCGAGCACGGTCCCGACGCCGCAGAACGGGTCGACGACCACGCGGGTACCAAGCGATGCGACAAACGCCACCGCGGCCTCGCAGGCCTTCGTCGGCGTCGCGCGGGACCAGGTCATCTCGCCGAGCGAGCCGATCACGTCGGGCGTCGACACGCCGGGCAATAGCCTTCGATCGCGACTGATGCACAGCATGTGGGCGTACGCCGGGCGACCGAACGTCGTCAGGCCGGGAGCGACGCGGCAGATGATCTTGTGCCACAGCAGATGACTCCCGGCGGCGTCGGCACCGAGGTGCACGAGGTGGCCCTTGTCGATCCAGCGGCCGTCGTGTTTGACGTCGGTCTGATAAAAGATCGCGACGCTGTCGTCGGTGATCGCGCGGCACGCCAGCGCCACGGTGTCGACGAACCAGCGCTTCCACTCCTCGACCCCGAGCGATGGGATCTCGCTGTGATCGGGAAGCGACGTGATGATCGCGTGATCCGCGGGCAGCGGGTCGTGGAGGAACGCGACGCCGTCACCGTGGTGTACGACCCGGTTCATCGTCGCCAACGCTACCAGCGACCATCGCGACTAAGTACGCGAACCACCGGAGATCGTACGTGAAGCGGCCGTGATCCGGACTTACCGGATCGCCGAGACTGATCCACTATGTCGGTCATGCGTAAGCGGCTTGTCGAGACTCGGCTCGTGGGTGTTCGGTCGGTGATCCGGACCGGTGGGTTCGCGCTGATGGTGGTGCTCGCCGTGGTCGGGTTCGCCGGGTACTTGCTACCCGGTCACAGCGTGGACGGCGGCGCGATGCACTCGAACTATGCGGATGGCGGGGCGTGGCCGCTGGTCGTCTACGCAGTGTTCGGCGTGCTCGCCGCGCACCTGCGTACACGTGGTTGTGGCGCCGGCATGCTCACCGGTGTACTCGCCATCGGCGCCGCGATCGGTGGCGTGCTCCCCGTGCTGTTGACCCACCTGTTCTCGGACGTCCAGAACGGGTTTGGCGATGCGATGATGGTCGTGGCGTCGCTCGGTCTGTTCTTCGGCGGAGCGGTGCTCCTGATCGCCGAGCCGATCCTGTACGTCACCCAGCGCCGCGCGAACGAACGCACGCTGCTGCCGCGCGCCTACGTCAGCAACTGATCGATCGCCGCGCATGCGGTGCGCAGGCGGGTCTCGCGATCGCCGGTGACGACGAGATCGGCGAAGTCGATGCGCGCATGGAACGCATCGCGTTGCTCGGGCAGGTAGCGGATCGGATCGGGCTCGAACGGCAGGTCCGGCCCCGTCGCGATCGTGAGGTCGTAGCGGCGCTGCGCGAGATGCTCGACCACGGGATCGCAAGCACCGAACAACGCGTCGCTCCACAGCCGCGTGACCCGCGCATCGGTGTCGCAGATCAGCACGCGATTGCAGGAGCGAGCGAGCACGTCCTCGGAGGCGAGCTGGTTGATCGCGATCACGGGCATGTCGGACGCGAGGGGTGCCCGGCCGAGTGCTTCGAGATACGTCCGCGCGTACTCGGGGACGAGCGTGGTCTGGTAGTGGTTCGCGAGCGCGGCGGCGAGCGTCGACTTGCCGGTCGACTCGGCGCCGACGATGCAGACGCGCTTCGCGTAGTGCGCGCGGACGGGCGCTGGGAGGTATTGCCAGTTCGCGAGCGGTGCGTCGCGGATCGCGGTGCCGCTGATGGGAACGATCGTGCGACCCGGATCGACGGGGATGAACCGCGCGCCGTGATCGTGCGCGAGGCGTGCGCCGTAGGCCTCCGACGCGAACACGACATCGATCGGCTCCGGCACGACGCGCTGGATGCTCGCCTTCCAGATCGCCCAGAACTCGGGATGCTCCGAGGGATCCTGCGGATTCTCGTCGGTGAGATGGACGACCGTTGCATCCGGGCACAGCTCGGTCATCCACGCGAAGCGCAGCGCACCAGGGAGCGTCTCGCGGGCGAGCGTACCGACGACGACGGTGAGTCGCTCGACGCAGCGAAGCGCGTGCTCGATCAGGTAGAGGTGCCCCGCGTGCGGCGGCAGAAACTTGCCGAGCACGAGGCCGTGCGCACCGATCATCGATCCTCCAGGGCGGCCGCGACGTAGCGATCGAGGAGCGCGGCGCTCGGTGGCGGGCAGAGCGCGACCTCGTCGGTGCGCGACGTGTCGAACGAGTTCCCCGTGGCCTGGAACACGTCGCACGGGCGCAGTCGTGCGTAGGTGTCGGTGCCGCGACACAACCCGAGCATGGCAGCGGCTGCTTCGGGTGCGTCGAGCAGGGCGCCGGAGACGACGAGCGGCCAGTCAACCGGGTCGACCTCGTCGAGCGCGATGCCGGCGCGGCGGATCGCGCTGGTCAAGTCGGCGAGCGTCGCCGTGCCTCGGTTCGCGACGTGGAACGTGCCGCGAGCGTCGCTGTCGACGAGCGCGGCGAGGACGTGCGCCGCGTGATCGACCGGCGTGAGATCGACGGAGAGCTCGTCGAGGCCGCGTGGCACGGCTCCGGTCTTCGCGAGCCCGCGCACGAACCAGGTCAGCCAGTCGCGCGGTGGGGCCCTGCCCGTTCGCGTGTCGCCGGTGAGCAGACCCAACCGATAGATCGTGGCACCCGCCTCGCGAGCGAGCCACTCCGCGGCCCACTTCGATTGCGCGTAGCCGCCGTGCAGGCGCTCCGCAGTCTCGAGCTCGTCGGTCTCGCGGAGCGTGCTCGGTGCGCGATCGCTGCCGACGAACACGCTCAGCGTCGACGCATGGTGGACGCCTGCGCCGGCGAGCGCTGCGAGCTCGAGCACGCGCGCGGTGCCCTCGACATTCGTGGCTCGCAGCTCGCGATAGGGCTTCGCGAGGCTGACGTCCGCAGCGCAGTGCACGACCGCCGAGGTGGTCGCGGCGAGCTGGTCGTACAGCGCGTCGGGCAGTCCGAGCTGTGGCTGGGTGAGGTCGCCAGCGATCACACGAAGGTGCGACGACATCGCGGCGATCGCGCGCTCGCCGTCGACGACATCGCGAAGGGACGAGAGCAGCGCGCTCGGATCGCGAACGATGCAGGTGACCCGCGCCCGCGAGACCAGCTCGACGAGCACGCGCGAGCCGAGGAACCCGGTCGCACCGGTGAGGATGATAGACTCGCGATCGATCGCGCGGTCGCTCCCACGACTTGCACGGCGAACTGCTCGATGGGTCTCGCGAAGCTCGGCGACATCGACGATCAGCTGCGTGCAGCTCATCGCCGATGACCGGGCGTCGCGATCGAGCGCGGCGACGAGGGCGTTGATCGTCCGGTGCTCGTACAGCATCTCGGCGGTCATCTCTAGCCCGACCATCTCGGCGAGGCCGACGTGCTCGATCACGGCGAGCGAATCGCCGCCGAGCGCGAAGAAATCATCGTCGAGCTCCGGCGCCACGCCGAGCAGTCGCTCCCACAGGCTCGCAAACGTCGCGGCAGTCGGCGAGCTGAACCGTCGCGCCTCGGGGTCCCGCTTTCCGGTGGAGGCGAGGTTGGTGCGAACGAAGCGTGCCGGCAGCAGCCGTGGGTCGAGGTGCTGGGCCAGGTGTTCGCGAAGATCGACGAGATCCTCGGCGGCGCCGTAGTACGCGACGAGCCGGTCGCGCATGTGGATCTGCTCGACGACGACGTGCGCATCGCGGACGCGAGGGTGCTCGCGGAGCCGCGCCTCGATCTCCTCGGGCGCCACCAGGACGCCGGCGATCTTGAGCTGGCGATCGATCCGGCCGACGAACTCGATCCCGTCGGGGTGGACGCGCACGCGATCGCCAGTCCGAAACCACCGTCGCCCATCGCGCTCGACGAACTTCGTGGCGTCGAGTGCGGGGCGACCGAGGTAGCCGTCGGCGACACCCGGGCCGGTGATCCACAACTCGTCGTCGAACACCTCCACGGAGGTGTGTGGTAACGCCGCCCCGAGCAGCGGGCGATCCCACGCGGTGGTGCAGGCAACCAGCGACGTGCAGACGGTGGCCTCGGTCGGTCCGTAGACGTTGACGACGCGCACGCGCTCGGCCCACGCGCGAATCGCCGCGGGTGCACAGACCTCGCCGCCGACGATGATCACGCGGAGTGATGGTGGTGCCTGCTCGGCGGGCAGCAGCGGCAACAACGACGGCGGCAGATCGACATGGGTGATGCCGCGCCGACGGATCGTGTCGAGGAGACCGTCGCGAAGATGGGATGGGTGCTCGATGTGAAGCGTCGCTCCGGCCAGCAA
>JBBQJJ010000136.1:0-19492 GCA_038325805.1 Haliangiales bacterium | reverse complement strand
CGTCGGGCAGTGGCGCTGATCGGGATGGAGAGCTCCGATGATGGCCAGCGGATGCGGTTCGAGCTGGTGCGCGCGCTCGGGCGATCGGACCCGACGGGCAGGGATCGCGGGCTCGTCGATCAGCTCGCGCGCTGGCGGTTTGCCTTCGAGCACGGCGACCTCTCGGCCGGCTATCTACTCGTCGCGCATCACGCGCGGATCCAGAGCCATCAGCAGCACGAGGTCCTCGTCGAGCTCTACCGGCGCGTCCCCACCGACGATTCGCTCGGGCTCGCGGTCGCCCGTTCCTACAGCCGCAACAAGGACTTCGATCTCGCGCGCATCGAGTACCAGAAGATCGCGGCGCGCAGCCCGAAGCGCGCCGACGACATCAAGTACCTCCTCCAGCAGGTCGAGGACGATCGCGTGCGTGCCGCGGAGGAGAAGTTCCGCGAGCAAGAAGGCTTCGTCGACAAGGCTCCGCCGAACAACCTCGTCGATCGCAAGATCAAGGTGGGGGTGCTCGTCGGGGTCGGCACCGACGTGCGCGGCACCTCGAGTGCACTGTTCGACTTCAGTCTCTACGTCAGTCGGCGCGCCGGCACTGCCGGAGCGATCAAGCTGCAGATGGGTGCCGTGCAGCGCGACGACGACGATGGTGAGTTTGGCGCGTTCCAGCTCGGTGCCACCTATCTGCGGCGGATGTTGTCGACACGTCGCTTCGAGATCGCGCTCGGAGCCGGGCCGCGGTTCGAGCTGCGCGGTGAAGGTGTGGAGCCGGGGTATCGCCGGACGGCGCTCGATGGCGACGTCCTGGTCGAGCTGCTGCCACGATCGATCCCTGCCACGCTCGGCGTGCGGTTCCAGCACTCGCTCACCGACGAGGTTCGCGGCTCGGCGCTCCTCTTCGAGCTGGGCTTCGAAGCACGCTAGTGCGGAGCCTTCTCGTAGTCGTGATGTTCACCGGCGCAGCCGCGGCACAACCGACCGGTGACGAGCTGCTCGACAAGTTCGGGCTCGCGGAGGTCCGAGCCTTGACCGGTGAGATCGGAGCCCTGTCGACGGCCGAGCCGCTCGACGACGCACGCTATGCCGCCGTGATCCAGCTGCGGGCGAAGCATCCGATCCTCGGCCGGCTCGGCGCGCTCGACGACGTCCAGCTCGCTGTGGTCGCCGGTGCGTTGTGCCACGACGCGGCATGCACGACCTCGACGACGCGCGCGCTGCGCTGCCTCGCGGATCGCTGCTCGGTCACCGTCTCTGCCGGTCTTGATGACCACGATGCGATCGCCCCCGAGCCCGAGTGCATGCCGAACAGGCGCCGCAAGCGCGCGCCGTTACTCGGTGTCGGGTTCGACTGGGGCAACGGCATCCAGCGCAGCTCGGCGGCGAACGACGGCAGTGCGACGACGTTCGGCATCTCGGCTCGGCTCCGATTCTCCGAGCGCTATGGCTTCGTCGTACGCACCGACCGCACCGCCGGCCGCGACGAGGCCACCGACGTGGACCGCGACGGCGTCGACGACTTCGAGAGCAACTCGATCACCCGGTTCACCGCCCTGGCGGGCCCGACGATCGTGCTCGACTCGACGAAGTTCGAGAACACCACGCGCTCGGTGCGCCTCGACCTGCTCGCCGGGTACCTGGCCACCAAGTCGCTCCCCGGCGAGGACGGGCTCGCCGTCGGTGCCGATCTCGCCATCCAGCTGTCGATCTTCCGCATGGGTGTCCGACTCGTCCAGGGCCTCGGCGAGGCGAAGCAGGCCACCAACCTGATGCTCCACGTCGGCCTGGCCGTCGGCGCGACGCCGACGCGAACCGAGGCCGATTCCTGTCCGCCGCGCGGTCGCCGCTCGTCGCCGCTCGCCCTCGGCTTCTCGATCCCGATCTCGGGCGCCGGGATCTCGTCGCAGCTCGGCTACCTTGCCCCCGGCTTCGGTGCCGAGCTGGTCTGGCACCTCCACCGCAAGCTCGACGCGATCGTGCGCGCCGACATGCTCAGCTTTCCGCGTCGCGACAAGGATCGCGTCACCCACCAGGCCGCGCTGGTCGGCGTTCGCATCGATCACTTCGGGAAGCGTCGCCGCCGCCAGAAGACCGGGTGGTACTCGACGCTGATGGCCGGCGTCACGCACGCCGCGGATCTCGAGCCCTCGACGGTGGGAGACGGTCCGATCGTCGATGCGTCGATCGCGTGGGGTGGTCAGGATGACGAGTTCGCCGGCGGCTTTCGCCTCCACGCGCGCTTCGGCCTGTCGCGCGACAACGAGGACTACCGCGTGCTGTTCCTGGCGTTCGGCTGGGAGTTCCGGTTCGACCGGCGACGGTGGAATGATCGAGACCGCACGTGGTGAGCGCGGTGATGCGCAGCGTCCTCGTGATCTGCTCGCGACGCGCCTCACGCATGCCGATTCCTGCCCGCGCCGAGGCCGTTGCACTCGCCGCAGCCTGCTAAGGTCCGACGGTGTCCATGCACCTCGACGCCAACGATTTCTCCGTGATGGACGATGGCCAGCGGATCGCCGTGCTCGAAGCGATGATCGCCGGCATGGTCGCCGACAACCGTCTCACACCGCCGGAGCTCCGCCGGTTCGACGAGATCGTCCTCGGCTTGCCATGGGGCGTCAGCAGCGACGTGCTGGTCGCGATGATCAAGGGTGCGAAGGATCGCGTCACCGCCCTGAAAGCGGAGCAAGTTCAGGACTACGTCCACAAGCTCGCCGATCGGATCCCGACGCCGGCGCTCCGCGACAAGGTGGTGTTCACGATGGCCACGCTGATGCTCGCCGATGGCGAGCTCGCGCAGGTCGAGAAGAACGTGCTCGGCTTGTTCGTCCTCAGCTTCGGGATCTCGGCGGAGCGTGCCTCGGCGATTCGTGAGGCGTTGCACATCCCGGGGAAGCCCGTGCCTGCCCCCGCTCCGGCCGGCGAAGTGAACTAACCCCAGCGCCAAGCGCGGGGCTAGCTCGTACACTGATCGTCGTGAGACGCGCTGTCCTCGCCGTGCTCGCTGCCTGCGGCGACAACACCCGGCCGCTGCCGGAGCTGCAGCCGTTCGTGCAGTGCGACGTCCCTATCCCGGGCCGCACCGTCGAGATGCGGCTGGTCGCGCGCGTCCCCGACTCGGCACTGCTCGTCACGTCGCCGCCCCTCGACAAGCGGCTGTTCGTCGTCCAGCAGCACGGCGCGATCCACATCATCGAGGATGGAGTCGTCAGACCGCAGCCGTTCCTGGATCTCTCGGAAGACAACGACGGCCCCGTGGTGTTCGGCGTCGAGAACGGCCTGCTCGGTCTCGCGTTTCATCCGCAGTACGCGACCACCGGCGTGTTCTTCGTTACCTACACGCAGCGGCGCAGCGGTGATCCCGACAACGAGCAGCAGAACGTGCTCGCGCGCTGCACCACCAGTCCGGACCCGAATCGCGCGGAGCGCTCGTCGTGCGTCGACGTGCTCGTGATCCCCGACCTCGCCGGGAATCACAACGGCGGCATGATCGAGTTCGGCGCCGATGGCTACCTCTACTACGCCACCGGCGATGGCGGCACCGGCGGCGCCGCGAGCTCGCAGGCGCTGGTCGATGGCGATCCGTTGCCGAACACGCAGGCGCTGCACGGCAAGATCCTGCGCCTCGACGTCGACCGCAAGGCCGCCGGCCTCGAGTACGGAATTCCCGCCGACAACCCGTACGCGAACAGCGGCGGGCGTCCGGAGATCTTCATTCGTGGGCTGCGCAACCCGTGGCGGTGGTCGTTCGATCGCGCGACCGGCGACATGTGGATCGGCGATGTCGGGCAGAAGACCTACGAGGAGCTCACGGTGTTGCGCCCGGCGCAGCAAGCCGGCGCGAACCTCGGCTGGGCGGTGTGGGAAGGCACCAACTGCTACGGAGGCACCGAGGCGTGCGGCGCGTTGCCGAGCTCCGTGTTCCCGCAGCAGCTGTTTCCGTCGGCCGAGGGTTGGTACTCGATCATCGGCGGCCAGGTGTATCGAGGCAGCTGCTTCCCGGATCTCGTCGGCACGTACTTCTTCACCGACTACGACGATCAGGGTCGCCTCGCGACCGCGGTGCTGAACGACGATGACACGCTGACGGTCACCGAGCTCGAGGGTACGTTCCCACCGCTCGGCGCGAGCCTGCACGAGGACGCGACGGGCGAGCTCTACGAGACCGACACCAACGGCAACGTGTTCCAGCTCGTCGTCTCGGGACCCTAGAGCTCGGCCGCGTCGAGCGTCGAGCGTGTACCGCCGGCGGCCGAGCCTTCGAACAGCATCAAGCCACCCGCGGCCTGGAGGATCACCGTCGGACCTGACGCGTCGGCGCTCAGCATCGGCTTGAGGCCGCCGAAGCGCTGCCAGTCGAGGCCGTCGAACGTGGCGGCGTAGCCGATCGAGGTCGCGGGCGGATCGTCGCTGGTTCCCGCGAACCATAGATGCACGCGGGTGACACCGGGCTCGAGCGTCGGGACCGCGAGCGCGAACGGATCGAACACCGCGAGTTGATCGAACGCGTCGGTCTCGTCGGGCCGCGGCAAGATCACCGGTTCCGGATCGAAGTCGAACCCGGTGCCGTCATCGACGGCGCGCCAGATACCGAGCTCGTTCGGCCGCGTCACGAACAACCAGGTCTCGCCGTTGACAAACACGGCGCTCGGCGACGTCGCTCCGACGAGCAACGGATCGCCATCCTTCGTCCAGCTCACCCCATCGCTCGACACGGCGCGGCCGATCGACGGCATCGCGACGCCACCCTCGTAGAACATCACGAGCTGGCCGGTGGGATCCTTGGTGACGCTCGGCGACGACACGACGCCTTCTTCCCAGGTCTCGGTCGCATCGAGCACGGCCATCGGACCGACGCTCGGCAACTGATGTGCGGACCGGGCTTCGAGATAGTGGACCTCGGAGACCACGGGATCATCGGTGCGCCGCGTGAACCAGACGCGCAGGCCGGCACCGCCCGCGAGCATGCTGGGGTCCTCGACATCCGCGCGGGTGTCGTTGAGGAAGCGCGGCTCCGAGGCGGGCGTCAGGTCATCGGGTTCGAGTCGCTTGTACGGACCTGCACCGGAGGTCGGGAGACCCGCGGTGCGATCGTCCTCGCTGCCGATCCAGCCGAGGCCACAGCCAGACAACAGCAAGAGCAGTGCGCGCATCAGAACCTCCACCGGGACATCAGCCCCGCGGCGAAGGCGTGACCCTTCGCGGTGTAGTCACCGACGGGATCCACCGGCGACAGCTTGTGATGATCGCGCGGCTGCAAGTACGTGAACGTCACGAAGGCGTCGAGCGACACCGGCTTCAAGATCACGTCACCGATGCCTTTCCATTCGATGCCACCACCGGCGGCGAGCGTGTGCTTGTGGTTGTCGATGAAGTTCGACTCGCCCTTTTGCTCCGGTGCGACCGCGCGCTCGAACACGTACCCGCCGCGTGCCGTCCACCGGCGTGGACCGGGTGCGCCCTTCCACTCGACACCCGCGCGTGGAACGACGATGTCGCGCAGCTTCGGCGGCTCGAGGATGCGGGCCGGCGGGATCATCACGAGGTCGTTGAACTGTTTGACGTCGAGCTCGACGTCGATCCGCGCCGTCGGGTTGTCGTAGACCGACCAGCGTTGATAGACGAGGTCGAGCGCGACCAACAAACACGGCGTCGCCTTGAACGCACCTCCGACGGTGAGCTGCATCGGCTGAAACAGATCCTGCGAGACCGAGCGCAGATCGAGCCGGCCATCCTCGACGACGGTGGTCTCCGGCGTGCCGAGATCGCCGCGCACCTTGACCGTCTGATCGATCACCAGGCGGAAGCCGCCGCGATACGACGCCCCGAGCATCAGCCGCGGCGTCGCCTGCCACGCGATGCCCGCGTGCGGGTAGCGGATCGTCTTGACGTCGACGTCGATCGAGAGCTCGAGGTTGGAATCGGCGGTGTTCGGAAACCCGACGAGCCCCTGCAGCTCGACGGTCCCGTTGGTGCTCGCCATGTACGCGACGCCGGCACCGACTTGCAGGCCACGCGCGAGCTCGAAGGCGGCGGCGGCAGTCAGCAGCAAGCGCTGCGGGCGATTGTCGTAGGCGAGGAACCGGGGCCTCTCCGCCGGGAGCGTGCGCGTGCGCGTGACCTGCTGATCGGGCACGTACAACGAGGCACCGATCGCGAGTCGCTTGCCGAGGATCGTGCCCGGCACCGCGATGCCTGCGGCGACACCCTCGGCGCGATCGACCGCGAAGGTCTCGCCGTTCGCACCGACGCGCGGTACCGACATCTGATAGCCGACGTCGATGTGGATGTCGTCGAAGCTCGCGAGACGTGCAGGGTTGTAGTAGCCGGCGGTCGAATCGTCGACGCTGGCGACCTGGGCACCACCCATCGCGATCGCGCGTGCGCCGAGGCCGATCACGTCGGCGGGGTTCGCGGCAGCGGGCGAGCTAGCGATCAGAAGACCGGCGACGATCGCGGCCTTCACAGGTCCACTCCCAGGGCCGCGCCAGCGACCAGCACGTTGCCCGACGTCGACAGCTTGTCGAACGTGGGGTCCTCGCCGGGTTGCTGCATCGCCGGATCTTTGATGTACGTGCGGTGTATCAAGCGATGCCACTGCGCGAACAGATCGAGCCGCACTGGCAGCTTGCCGGCGAGCGCACCGCCGAACCCGACGGACATCACGTGGCGATTGTTATCGAGCAGCGATTGCTGACCCTTCATGTCGGGTGCCGGCGACCACAAGAACGCGTAGCCCGCGCGCGCCGCGAGGCTCGCCGTGCCGGACCGCTTCGTCCACTCGGCGGAGATCCGTGGCACCGGCCGATCCTTGAAGTCGGGTGGCTGCTGCGGCGGCGTACCGTCGACGGGATTCTTCGTCGGCAACGGGAACGCACTCCACCGCTGATACGCGAGCTGTCCGACGAGCTGGAGCTCTTCACGAGGCTGCCACGCGGCCTCTGCGGCGACCGTCAGCGGATCGTACTGCGCGGTGCCGGCGATCGTGATCTCCGGCAGCTCGAGTGGAATCGCATCGCCGAGGTCGCTGGTGACCAGGATCTTGTAGTCCGAGCGCACCGGCGCGCGGAACGTCAACCCGTAGGTCAGCGTCGACGACGCCTTCCAACGCGCACCGAGCACCGGCGAGACCTTGGTGACAAGACGCTGCTCGGAGTCGGCGCTGAAGTTTTGATTCGCATCGGTCGTGACGTCGATACCGCCCTGCAGGGCGGCGAGCACGATCGCCCCGCCACCGACGGAGAGCTTGTCGGACAACCTCACCCCGACCGCGAGCTGCACCGCGATCACCTCGCTGCGATTGCCGAGCAGCGCGAACGTGGGCACGCCGGGAAACGGTGCGCGCACGCGGTTGAGCGCCTCGTTCGGCACGTAGAAGCCGAAGCCGAGCACCACTCGATCCTTCGCCCACCCTCCTAACGGCATCGGCACGACGCCGCCGAGGACGGTGCCCGAGGTGTCGTCGCCGACGATGTCGCCGGCCATCTTGGTGCGGAAGTTCGCGACCACCGCGCCGACCGTCGCGCGCTTCTCGGTCGCCTCCGCCAGCCCCGCCGGATTCGAGTACACGGCCTCGTAGTCGTTCGCCGTGGCGACGCCGGTGCCCGCGAGCGCCGACGACCGCATCCCGAACCCGAACAGGTCGAGGGTGCTCGCGTCCGCGTGATTCGCCAACGCCAGCGCGACCGCCCCCGCGAACACGAGTCTTCCGTGCATCGCGGGACACTAGTGGGAGCCCCTCGCCGTCGCAACCGAATCGCCGAGCTGACGTCGCTTGCCTGCGCGTTTCCGGCGGTTAGCGGCGCAGGTAACGCGTCAGGACGCGCGTCATCAGGTCGGGATCCGCCGCGCCGCCGAGCTCGCGAGCCGAGTGCATGCTGAGCATCGGGTTGCCAACATCGACGGTGGGGATGCCGAGCAGCGTCGAGGTGATCGGGCCGATCGTGCTGCCGCACGGCAGGTCGGTGCGCGCCACGTAGTGCTGGACCGGCACGCCCTCGTCGCGGCAGAGGTCGGCGAACATGGTGGCCGTCGCGGCGGTGGTCGCGTAACGCTGCTGGGCGTTGGTCTTGATCACCGGGCCACCATTGAGCTGCGGCTTGTGGCGGGGCTCGTGCCGACTCGCGTAGTTCGGGTGCACCGCGTGGGACATGTCCGCGCTGATGCAGGTCGAGCGAGCGCAGGCGCGGAGGAACGCCTCGCGATCGCCGACGAGACGCTCGAGGATCCGCGGCAGCACCGAGCTACCCGCACCGGCGGCGCTGTCGCTGCCGACCTCCTCGTGATCGAACAGCGCGATCACGCTGATCGCCGTCGGATCTTTGACCTGTGCGAGCGCCGTGACGGCGGCGTGGCACATCGCGAGGTTGTCGAGGCGCGCCGAGAAGATCAGCTCGTTCGCGGCACCGCCGAGCGTGGGCACCGCGAGATCGAACAGCATCAGCTCGCTCCCGGCGACGCGCTCGGGATCCACACCCGCGGCCTCGGCGATCTGCACCGCGAAGGTCTTCGGGGCACTGGCCCCAGCCCCGCCACCGGCGAGCCCATAGATCGGAGCGAGGTGATCCTGCTTGTTGAGGATCAAGCCCTTGTCGTTGACCTCGCGGTCGAGGTGGATCGCGAGCTGCGGCACGCGCAACAGCGGCCTCGCGATGCTGACGAGCTTCGAGGAGATGCTGCTGCCGTCGCGGACGAGCAACCGACCGGCGACGCCGAGATCGCGATCCAGCCACGAGTTGAGCAGGACGCCGCCGTAGACCTCGACGCCGAGCTGCGCATAGCCCTCGGTGGCGTACTCCGCGTTGGGCTTGAGCCGGAGGTTCGGGCTATCGGTGTGCGCGCCGACGATCTGGAAGCTCGTGCGTTGCTCCGGAACCACGAACGCGATCAGGTTGGTCTCGGACGAGGTGACGTAGTAGCCACCCGGTGCGAGGCCGGTCCACGACTCGCTCTCGTCGAGCCGGCGAAACCCGGGCAAGCGATGGATCGCCTGCTCGACGGCATGAAACGGCGTGGGCGAATCCCGCAGGAACGCGAGCAGGTCGGGAACGACGGTCACCGCAGGGTTGTAGCAGCACTGTGAGTCCACGGTGCACCGCCGCATCGACGAGTTCCACGACAACGACGAGCTGCTCATCCAGCTGGGACTCGCGCAGTGACCGCGGTACAACCGATCTAGATGACGACGCCATTGGGACAAGGCCCGAGCACCTGGGCCCGCACCACACAGCTCGCGGACCTCGAGTGGAACATGACGCGCAAGAAGGTGCTCGCGCACTTCCCGTCGGCCAAGGTCTATCCGAAGTACGAGGGTCGCAACCCGCGCACCGGCGAGCCGGTCACCGTGCGCGAGTCGGTGGCGCTGCCGTCGACCCCGTCGCCGACCCCCGAGCTCGCGGTGTTCGCGACCGTGACCTTCAACGAGGACGATCAGCTCGACTCGATCACGCTGAAGTCCGCCTACCCTCGTCCCGCCGAGGCCACGGATCAGATCCTCCTGGCGGCTGCCAACAAGATCATGGCGGCGCTCGATGCGGCGGCGTTGACCGCGCTACCGAAGCAAGCGGTGGCGTGGAAGCGCAAGCACACGCAGGTCACGTTCGAGCGCGACGACGAGTGCTTCTGGTTCGACCTGACACCGACCTGAGCGACACTACGCGAGCCGGTACTCGCGGGCGGCGGCGTCCCACGCGACCTCCGCATCCACGGGAAGCTCCCAGATCGCGGCGAGATACGGAAACAGCTCGGTCATCTCGCCGAGCGTGTTGCGCCGCCAGTTCGTCGGCTCGTCGCCGAACTCCGGCGCGTCCTCGTCGGCGTGCCCGCTCATCAGGCACCAACCGCTGTCTCCATCGTCGACCGGATCGAAGCGGCGCGCGAACGCGGGTGGGCCCTTCGCATCGAACACCAGGCGACTCGCCACGCAGGTCTTCACTGCATCACCTTCGAGATGATCTCGAACGACCGCAGGCGCTTCGTGAAGTCGAACATATCCGAGACGATCATCAGCTCGTCGGCCCTCGTGCGCTCGAGGAATGCCGCGATCTCACGCCGAACCGTTTCCGGCCCACCGATGATCGAGCACGCCAGCATGTGCTGCGCCTGCACCTTCTCCTCGGGTCGCCAGTACGTGTCGATGTCATCGATCGGTGGGCGGATCGGACCGCGCGCGTTGCGGAAGATGTCGGCGAACGACATCTGCTGCGACGTCGCGAGGCGGCGCGCCTCGGCATCCGTGTCGGCCGCGATGATGTTGACGCCGACGAGCGCGTACGGGTTGGCGTGCATCGCCGACGGCTCGAAGCGTTCGCGATAGATCTTCAGTGCCTGGTCGAGGGCCTGCGGTGCGAAGTGCGAGGCGAACCCGTACGGCAAGCCGAGCGCCGCGGCGAGCTGCGCGCCGAACAGACTCGAGCCGAGGATCCACAGCGGCACGTTGGTTCCCGAGCCAGGCACGGCCTCGATCAGCTGTCCCGGCTCCACCGGCCCGAGGAACGCCTGCAGCTCGAGCACGTCGTCGGGGAAGTTGTCGGCGCCCGCCGGATCTCGCCGCAGCGCGCGCAGCGTCAACCGATCTGTCCCGGGCGCTCGACCGAGGCCGAGATCGATGCGACCCGGGAACAGCGTCTCGAGCGTGCCGAACTGCTCGGCGATCACGTACGGCGCGTGGTTCGGCAGCATCACGCCACCGGCCCCGACGCGGATCGTCTTCGTGCCCTCGGCGATGTGCTGGATCACCAGCGACGTGGCCGCGGTGGTCACCGAGGCGAAGTTGTGGTGCTCGGCGACCCAGATCCTGCGGTAGCCGTGGCGCTCCGCGTGTTGCGCGACCGCGCGGGCCTCGTCGAGCGCATCGCGTCGAGTCCCACCTTCTCGGACGCGACCGAGCTCGAGGATCGAGAGCGGAACCATTGGTTGCAATCTAGCGCCAATGCCGCTCGTTGCTTCGCGGCGCGAGCCTCCAAGTAGGGGAGATTCCTGACGCCGTCCCGGGCCTGTAACTTGTAGAAGAAGACGAGCGTCTGACCACCGTGACCGAGCCGATCGATGTCGCGCGCCGGATGGCCGCGGTGAGACGCCACCCCGCGACGCGGTGGTGGGCCACGATCAGCCTCGCGGCGCGGATGGCGTTTCAAGCCCGCGCGAAGTTCGTCGGGACCCTCCTCGGGGTGGTGTTCGCGGCGCTGCTGGCGAACTTCCAGCTCGGCACGTTGTTCGGCCTGCTGGCGAAGAACACCTCGTTCGTCGACAACGCCAAGGCGGACCTCTGGATCGTGCCTCCCGCGACGACGTTCGCCCAACCCGGACAGCGCCAGAGCACGGCCCTGCTGGATCAGGCTCGCGTCGTGCGCGGCGTCGCCCGTGCCTCCGCCTTGATCATGGTGGGGACGTCGATCGCGAAGCCGAGCGGTGGCAGCGAGGCGATCACGCTGATCGGCGTCGATCTCGACACCATGCTCGGCGGTCCGTACAACATGGTCGCGGGAGAGCCAAACGTCATCCACGCGCCAGACACCGTGATCATGGAGGACGTCCAGCGCGAGCGCTTCGGCGGGTTGAACCTGGAGTCGACGAGAGAGATCGGTGGACAGCGGGTCCGCGTGGGTGGCTTTACGTGGGGGCTGCTCCCGTTCGGACCTGCCTACGCGTTTGCGGATCTCGATCTCGCACGCGAGATCGGGAAGGTCCCGCGCGACGAGCTGAGCTTCGTGCTGGTCGAGGTCGCGCCGGGGGCGGATCCGGCGGTGGTCCAGGCCGAGCTTCAACACAGGATTCCAACCGCGACGGTGATCGGCCGCGAGGCGTTCCACGACCTGATCGTCTCGACCCTGCTCAGGGAGCAGCTGGGGATCACGTTCGGCGTGTCGACCCTGTTCGGCCTCTTGATCGGGTTCATCATCGTGCTGCTGGCGATGTACTCGTCGGTGATCGACAACCTCCGCGAGCTCGGAACGCTCAAGGCGATCGGCTACACGAACCTCGATCTCATGCGCATGCTCGTGGTGCAGGCGTTGATCTACGCGCTGCTCGGCTCGATCGTCGGCCTCGGGCTCGTCGCGGGCGCCGCCGAGGGAATCCGCTCGGCGAACCTCAGCCTTGTCCTCCCACACGCGCTGGTCCTGATCACGCTGCCCGCCATGATGGTGCTCTGCGTGCTCGCGTCGCTCCTCGCGTTCTATCGCGCCGCTCGGCTCGAGCCGGGCATGGTGTTCCGATGATGCCCGCGGTCGAGGTCGCGGGCGTGACCAAGACGTTCGGCACTGGATCCCTCGCCTTCACGGCGCTGCGCGACGTCTCGCTCCGGGTCGACCGCGGCGAGATCGTGATGCTCGTCGGTCCGTCTGGATCGGGCAAGACCACCTTGCTGTCCGTGATCGGCTGCGTGCTGCGTCCGTCTGCCGGGCACGTCGCGTTGTTCGGCACCGAGATCGCGGGCCTGCGCGAGCGCGAGTTGCCGGGGATCCGCAAGGCGCTGATCGGGTTCGTCTTCCAGGGCCACAACCTGATCTCGTCCCTCAACGTGCGCGAGAACGTCCAGCTCGTCCTCGAGACGCGCGGGGTCGTGCGCCGCGATGCGCGCCGGGAGAGCGAGGCGCTCCTCGAGCGCGTCGGGCTGTCGGACAAGCTGGAGTCGCTGCCCTCGCAGCTCTCGGGCGGCCAGCGCCAGCGCGTCGCGATCGCCCGCGCCGTGGCAGGAGACCCACCGCTGGTCCTCGCCGACGAACCGACCGCGGCGCTCGATGCGCAGTCCGGGCTCGCCGTCACGACGCTGCTCGCCGAGCTGTCTCGCGAGCGCGGCACGACGGTCGTGATCGTTACCCACGATTCGCGAATTTTCGGCTTCGGCGATCGGATCGTCCACATCGCCGATGGCCGGATGGCTCCCGAGGAGTTGGCATGAAGAGGCCGCGTTTGTTCACGATCGTGTTGACGGTGGCAGTCGCAGGCATGGGCTTCCAGGCCAGCCGGCTGTTGCGCGCCGAGCCCCCGACAACCCCCCGGCCCGTCGACGTCCAGCGCGCCACGCGGCAGGCTCTAGGGACCGGCATCGACGAGCGAGCCACTCCACCACCTCCTGCGATGGCCTCGGCGAACGGCGTCATCGAGCCCGCGCTGCCCGAGGTCAAGATCGGTGCGGCCGTGACCGGGCAGATCGCGCGGCTCGCCGTCCAGGAGGGTCAGCGCGTGGTGGCGGGTCAGGAGCTCGTGGAGATCGATCGCCGCGTCGAAGCCGCGGCGCTCGCTGCAGCCGAGGCGGATGTCGTCGCGGCCCGCGCAGAGTTCGATCGCGTCGCACGTGGCTCACGTGGTGAGGAGATCCGCTCGTCGCGCGCCGAGACCGAAGGAGCTCGTGCTCGGGCCGCGCTCGCCAAGGGTGTCGCCGAGCGAACCGAGCGCGCCGCCGCCGTTGGGGCGCTCACCGGTGAGGAGCTCGATCGGGTACGCCGAGAGGACGAAGCCGCTGCCGCTGCCCTGCGCGGTGCCGAGGCACGCGAGCAGGCAGTGGTCGCTGGGTCTCGACGCGAGGACATCCAGCTCGCGCGCGCACGACTCGCCGGCGCCGAAGCCCGCCGCGATCAAGCCGCTGCCATCCATGCGCGGATGGTGCTGGTTGCACCGACCGCGGGCGAGGTGCTGGTGCTCCCGTATCGCATCGGCGAGTACTATCAACCCGCCTCCCAGGGTGGCCTCAGCGAGCCGCTCGTCGTCCTCGCCGACACCACGCACCTGCGTGCACGCCTCGATGTCGACGAGCGCGACCTGGGCAAGGTGGTCATCGGCATGAAGGCGATCGTTCGTGCGAGTGCCTTTGTCGGGAAGAACTACTCGGGCACCGTCGTCGAGATCGGCCGGCGGATGGGTCGAAAGAACGTGCGAACCGATGATCCCGTGGAGCGCAACGACACCAAGATCCTCGAGGTGGTCATCTCGCTCGACGGGAAACCGCCGCTCGTGATCGGGCAGCGCATCACGGGCTACTTGCTGGGGCCATCCTGAGCCCACGATGACCGCGGCACCCATTCGCGATGAGAAGACGTGCGCCTCGTGTGGCCGGAGCATCACGTGGCGCAAGAAGTGGGCGCGTGATTGGGAGTCGATCAGGTATTGCAGCGACGCATGCCGAGGCCGTCGCGCCGCCCCGCTCGCTGTCGCGTTGGAGGACGCGATCCGCACCCTCCTCGCAGAGCGAGCCGGCGATGCATCGATCTGTCCTTCGGAGGCTGCGCGCCGCGTTGGTGGTGATGACTGGCGGAGCCTGATGGAGCCGGCGCGTGACGCGGCGAGGCGGCTGGTGGCGCGAGCCGAGATCGAGATGACCCAACGAGGCTCGTGCGTCGATCCGTCGACCGCGCGTGGACCCGTCCGCCTTCGCCGCTACCGGTAGCTGGTCTGGTTGGAGATGACCTCGCGCCACGCTGCCTTCGAGAGCAACCTGGCGGGATCGACAGCCTCCAGGTTGACTTTCGGGGTCGCGCGCCTGTCGACGCGCCAGCGACCGGATGCAGGTGGGAGCTGCTCGCGCGAGCGCTCCATCCGCGGCACGGTTCGCCACCAGTTGACGAGCAGCGTGACGCGCGGCCACCGGCTCGGTCGTCCGGGCAACACGCCGTGAAGGAGCGTGCCCGGGAACATGCCGAACCGACCTGCCTGCGGATGAATCGCGACGCCTGCCGTGGGTGCCGTACGGCGCGATGGTTTCGCGTCGAGGATGACGGTCGGGCCACCGGCGTTGCTGAGGTAGAGGATCGTTGCCAGATCCGGGGACACGATCGATCGCCGGATCGCTTCGTCGCGGTCGAAGTGGAACGGAAACTCGGTGTCGGGCGTCGTCGCACGAAACCACCATTCGGCCCCGACGAAGTCTTCTGGCACGAACCGTCGCAGGTGCTGGATGACCTGTTCGAACAGCAGGCGAGCGGGCGCGTCGAACCCATACCAATGGGTCTTGCCGTCTCTCTCGGCGCTGATGATCTGGCTCCTCAGCGGACCTATCACGTGCACCGGGACGGCGTTGTCGACGGCAGTGACCCGCGAGAGCACGCCGCACTAGTAACATGGCGCGCAACAGCTGATGCGATTCCCTGGCCGGCGCAAACACAAGCACTACTTCCCCGTCCACGAGCGCGATCCGTTGATCGCACGAGCCGGCAAGCCGGCGCCGGAGGCGAGGTTCCACGTGATCGGGATCGATCAGACGCTGGTCGACATCGACGCGCGCGTCTCCGACGAGCTGCTCGCTACCTTCCAGCTGTCCAAGGGAGGGTCATCGGTGATCGCCAATGACGTCGCCGCCCAGCTCTACAACACGCTGCTCGCGGACAAGCTCGTCAAGTACGAGTTCGCCGGCGGAACCGTGGGCAACACACTGCACAACTACTCGCTGCTTGCCGACGATGCCTCGATCCTCCTCGGCGTGATGAGCGAGGTGATCCGGATCGGAACATCGGGATATCGCTACCTGTCGAACACGTCGAGTCGAGTCAACCTCGACTACCTGCAGCCCGTGGACGGGCCGATCGGCCGGTGCTTCGCGCTCGTCACGCCCGACGGGGAACGCACGTTCGCGATCAGCGCGGGCCTGATGAATCACCTCCGTCCGGATAGCGTGCGCGAGGACATCTTCGAGCACGCATCGTGCCTCGTGATCTCGGCGTATCTGCTGCGCGGCGAGGCCGGCGAGCCGATGCCCGACGCGACCCTCCGCGCGATCGCGCTCGCGAAGGCTCGTGGCGTGCCGGTCGTGCTCACGCTGGGGACGCGCTTCGTGATCGCTGAGCGGCCGGAGTTCTGGCAGGAACTGATCCGCGAGCACGTCGACGTGGTCGCGATGAACGAGGAGGAAGGTCACGCGCTCACCGGCTTCGCGGATCCGCTGCTCGCGTGCGAACGTGTGCTCGACCTGGCGGATCTCGTCCTCTGCACCGCTGGCTCGATCGGCCTCTACCTCGCGGGCTACACCGACGACGAAGTGAAGCGTGCGACGCGGTATCCGCTCCTGCCGGGCGCGATCCCGGAGTTCAATCGCTACGAGTTCAGCCGGCCGATGCTTCGCGCGGACACCGTGAACCCGGTCAAGGTGTTCGCGCACATCGCGCCGTATCACGGTGGGCCTGGCCAGATCACGAGCACGAACGGCGCCGGTGATGCCGCGCTCGCCGCGCTGCTACACGACATGAGCGCGAACCTGTATCACCGCGCGCGTGTACCGACGTCGTCGAAGCACGTGCGGCGCTTCTTGACCTATTCGTCGATGAGCCAGGTGTGCCGCTACGCGAATCGCGTCAGCTACGAGGTGCTGGTGCAAGCGGCGCCGCGCCTGACGCGTGCGTTACCGGAGCGCGAAGAGGGCCTCAACGAGGAGGCCTACTGGGCGATGTAGCTGACAAGCGTTCGCTGCACGTCGTGCTGGTGACGACGCGCTCGGACGTGAAAGTGATTGCAGGCGTGCGCGCGTCATGTAACTTGGAAGTCGTGCGTATTCATTTTCAGCAACTGACCGAGCCGATCACGTCGCGTCGTGACTTTGCGCTTGATTCGATGTTTTTACAGACGCAGTTGAAGTCGCTGGCCCCCACGCCGCGACGCCTGCCAGCCACCTCGCCCCGCGCGTGTGGCGATCCGAGCCGCTGATCGGTTCCACATCATCGCGACGTTGCGGCGGATGCACTCCGTTCGCGTCGTCGACGTTCGACCCGCCAGTTCTCGGATCGCCCTCGGTTCGTCGAGCAACGCCTGTGGTTCGACGCGCCATCACGTTCACTCGCCCAGAGGACACACCATGCACATCGAAGCTCTGTCTCGGACTCTCAAGCAACTCGTCATCGACCACCCAGCGATGGGGCTCCTCGAAGCCACCTTTGGCCAGGAGCTCAAGCGCGCCCCACTCGCGCGAGCCACGCTCCAGCGCTTCCTCGCCTGCCATGTGGCGTCGGTGCGCTCGGTACCGACTTCGATCCTCGCGGTCGCGATGCGAGTCTCGAACGAGCTGCTACCGCACGACTACTTCAACGCGCACGCGGTCGCCGCCCGCACCTTGTTCGCGGCCGCGCACGAGTACGGCCTCGGGAACACCGAGGCCGGCATCACGCAGACGCATTTCCAGCTCTACCGCGACGGGCTTCGCTCGTGGGGCTTCGACGAGAACGAGATCCTCGGCGATCCGCATGTATTTCCCGAGTGCGCGGAGATCAACGCGTACACCGATCAGGTCGCCCTTCACAGCCCGCTCGCCGCGGCGCTCGCCTGTCAGTACGCACTCGAAGAAGTAGCCGACCGCGAGTTCGTGCTGTTGTTCGAAGGGTTCAGCACGCACTGGAAGGCGTACGGGCTCGCAGGGCCCGACGATCCCGCGCTGAGCTTCTATCAGATCCACACCGTGCAGGAGCCGCTGCATGGTCAGTACGGGCTCGAGGCACTGACCCTGTATCTCCAGCACGTGCCGACCGCCGACTCGGTGCTGATCGACGGCGTCGCCGACTGGATGGCGATCTATCACCGGTGGCTCCAGGCGTTCGAGCGCGCGTTCTTCTCGTGACGCGCGCGACCCTCGACGAGCTCGACGCCTTCCTCGCGGTCCACCACGTCGAGGCCGTCGAGGCGTTCCTCACCGATTCGAGCGGCGTCGCGCGCGGCAAGTTGCTGCGCGCCTCGGAGCTCGCGGGGTTGTATCGAACCGGGCGACCGCTGCCGGGATCGATCCTTGGTCTCGACATCACGGGAGAAGAGGTCGACGAGACGGGGCTGACCTGGGACGTCGGCGACGCCGACAACCTCGCGTTTCCGATCGCGGGCAGTCTCCGTCGTGCGTCGTGGAAGAGTGTCCCGACCGCGCAGCTGTTGTTGAGCTTGTGGGAGCACGACGGCAGTCCCCACGTTGCCGATCCACGCCACGTGCTCGCGGGCGTGGTCGCTCGGTTGAGGTCGGCCGGCTACGTCCCGGTCGTTGCCGCCGAGCTCGAGTTCTACCTCGTCGATCCGGTGCGCGGAGACCACGGCCTCCGATCACCGCGTTCACCCCACACGAAGCGGCGACTCGACGAGCTCGATAGCTTCAGCGTCGCCGAGCTCGAGCAGTTTTCTCCGTTCTTCGACGAGCTGTTCGCCGCGGCCCGCGTCAGCGAGCTACCGGCCGAGACGCTGATCTCCGAGTACGCGCCCGGGCAGTTCGAGGTCGTGTTGCGCCACCGCGCCGATGCGATGCGCGCGGCCGACGAAGCCGTGCACTGGAAACGGCTGGTGCGTGGAGTCGCGGCCAAGCACGGCCTGCTCGCGACGTTCATGGCGAAGCCGTTCAGCGACCGCGCCGGTAGTGGCCTCCACATCCACGCGAGCCTCGAAGACGAGGCGGGTCGCACGCTGTTCGCTTCGGAGGATGCCGCGGGCAGCCCGCTGATGCGTCACGCGATCGGGGGCCTGCTCGCGATGCTCGAGGACAGCATGGCTGTGTTCGCTCCCAACGCGAACTCCTACCGTCGCTTCCACGCGCACAGCTACGCACCCGTCTCGCGAACGTGGGGCGTCAACAATCGCACCGTCGCCGTGCGCGTACCTACCGGTGCACCCGAGACGCGCCATCTCGAACATCGCGTGGCCGGCGCCGATGCGAACCCCTACCTCGCGATCGCGGCGGTGCTCGCCGGCATCCACAAGGGCATCGTCGAGCACCTCGATCCCGGACCACCGATCGAAGGGAATGGCTACGCGATCACGAGCCGACTACCGAGTGACTGGCCCGAGGCACTGCGCCGACTTCGTGGCTCGACGAGCCTCGCGACGTACTTCGGTGCGCGGTTTCTGAAGATCTACGACGCCCTCAAGACCGCCGAATGCCGGCGCTTCCATGCGCGGGTCACCGAGCTCGACCTCGACTGGTATCTGACGCGAGCGTGAGCTCGTCTACTTCTTCCACACGACCGTCAGCGCAGCCAGATGCTCCTCGCGAAACGCGAGGTCGGTGGGCAGCGGGTGTTGATCGAGCTCGAGCTCGGTCTTCCAGGTGCCGGTGCCCGTCGGCCAGGCACCTCGCGGTGCGGCGAGCTCGACCAGGCGACGCACCGCGGACGGTTCGACCGCGATCGTCTGAACATCTCTGAAGCCCGCCGCCGGGACGCACAGGGCGCGACGACCACGGATCGATGCGACGAGCTTCTTGCCACTGCCGTCGGCGCGAACGACGGTGAGGCTGATCGAGATCTCTTGCGCGAGTGCCTCGCCGGGAGTCTTTGGGAGCGTCGAGGTCGCCCGCGGTTCGCCGACCGTCCACCACAACTCGAGCTCTCCTACGCGTAGCGTCCGCCAACCCTGCGGACGTTTGCGGAGCTCCTTCATCGCCACCAACCTACCCCATCGCTACGGCCGGCTAGCTGCAATGCCGATCGGTTAGCGGTAAGCGCCTGAGCTTGCTCCGGAATTCCGGCTGCTGTTCGGAGACCTTGTTTCGGCCGATCCGGACGATCAGGATGGCGCGATGGCGCGCTTCTCCGATCGCGTTCTCGCTGCTCCGAGC
>JBBQJJ010000135.1:0-19623 GCA_038325805.1 Haliangiales bacterium | reverse complement strand
GACGCCCGGCCCCTTGCGCTTCGATGATCTCGTCTCGGCCCGGTCGTGGCTGAATCTGTTCACGCACCCGCCGTTCTTGATCGTGCTCGCGGCTGCGGCGGTCGGTGCGACGGTCTACGTCCGGATCTTCGGCGCGCGCGTGATCTTCCGTCAGTTTCTCAGACGCGGAATCAAGTAGCCGTTCACGGTCTACAGCGGAGGCCACGTCTACGTCGTCGATCGGCTCGTCCGGGCCTTTTCGGTGCGCGGGATCTCGCTCGTCCGGGATGACACCTCGGTACCGGCGAACAAGCGCTGAGTGGCTGGCTTCTTCACTCGGGACGTCGTTGTTGAGCTACCCTCCGTCGTGGGGATTCGTGTCGACGACCAACGAACGGGATGACGAACCTGAGATCGAGGTCGAGGTCGTCGAGGTCGTGCAGACCCCGCCGCGGCGGCGACCTCGCGCTCAGAATCCAGCCGTCGATGAGGTGATCCAATCGGGGGAGATCCAGCCCCGATCTCACATCGTCCGCTCCTCGCCCAGCCTCCCGGTGTTCGAGTTCGACGAGCCTACGCAGGTCTCCATCGTCCCCGAGTTCCCGCGCGAGTTCCCGCGCCGGAGCAGGCGGCGTTATCTCTGGCTCGTAGCTGCGATCCTCTCCGCCGGTGGTGCCTTCGCATCCACCCTGGTCGGCGGAACAGCGACCGCGATGACCGCCGAAGCCACCGCGAGCTTCACCACGATCGCCGTCATGGTCGGTCAAGCCCTCGACGCGGATGCGCGTGCGGCGCTGCTGCGCGCCCAGGCGCTGTCGGCTTCGCCGATGCTGCGCGCCGGGATCGAGACCGATCCACAGACGATGGCCGACATGGTCCGAGACAAGGATCTGGTCGTCATGGTGGACGCCACAGAAGTCGTGGAGGTCGCCCAGATCCGCGACGGGATTCGAACCGTGATGCTGCGCATCCCCGCCACTGCGGAGCCGATCGCGCAAGGCGAACCACGCCCGGCACGGATCGAGGCCAGCGGCGCCGGGTTGAAGGTGATCGCGACCGCAGAGATCCCGAAGCAGAGGGCGGGCATCAGCGGGGAGGTCCTGGTCTCCACGTCGGTCGACCTCGAGCAGATCAAGAAGCGCACATCGGACGTTGCCAGGCAGGCGTCGCTGCGTGGCTTCGCCTCGCCGGTCACGCTCGTCGCGCTCGAGGGCGAGGTCGGCCCGACGGTTGAGATACCAATCGCGACCAAGCTCACGCGCACCCCGGTCGCCTTCGCGGCAGCAGCACCGGTGCCGACCAGCACGACACCGAACCTCCAGCTCGCCCTGCGTTATGGAGGCCTGGGCTTGGCGGGCCTGTTCGCGCTGATCTTCATCCTCTCCATGCTTCGCCGAGACCGAGGACCCGCCGCATTACAGCCTTGACGCGCGAGCTCGGGATTGGTCTCGGCCGAGGAGTCGGACGGATCCGATCGGTGATCGAAACTGCTACAACCCGTCCGTGTTTCGGGTCCATGTCACCGCCCCGGGCTCGCGGGCGCGCACGGGGACGCTGACCACGGCACACGGCACGGTGGAGACGCCCGTGTTCATGCCGGTCGGCACGCGTGGCGCGGTCCGCACGCAGTCGCTGGCGCAGCTGATCGAGCTCGGCGCGCCGATGCTGCTCGCGAACACCTATCACCTGATGGTCCGCCCCGGGCCGGAGCTGTTCGAACGCGTGGGCGGACTGCACGGATGGACGAAGTGGCCCGGCGCGTTCCTCACCGACTCCGGCGGCTTCCAGATCTTCTCGCTGTCGTCGCGGGAGATCAGCGAGGAAGGCGCGCGGTTTCGCGATCGCGCCTCGCCCGGCCCGTTGTTGCTGACGCCCGAGCGCTCGATCGCCATGCAGCGCGCGATCGGCTCCGACGTGATGATGGTGCTCGATCAGTGCATCGACTCGACGAGCCCGGCGACGCAGGCGCGTGCGGCGATGGAGCTCACGCACCGCTGGGCCGTGCGCTCGTTGACGGCCCACCGCGAGCTCCCGCCGGGTGCCGCGAACGCGAACCAAAAGCTGTTCGCGATCGTGCAGGGTGCGTGCTTCCCCGAGCTTCGCCGCGACAGCGCACGGTTCCTGACGAACACCTCCGGCTTCGATGGCTACGCGATCGGTGGTCTCGCCGTCGGTGAGACGCGCGCCGAGCGCGAGGACACTACCGAGATGGTCACCGAGCTGCTGCCGCTCGATCTGCCGCGCTACCTGATGGGGGTCGGGACGCCCCTCGACCTGATCGAGGCCGTGCATCGCGGCGTCGACATGTTCGATTGCATCCTGCCGACCGCCTTGGCGCAGCATGGCAAGGCCTTCACCTCGCACGGGCGTCTCGACCTCCGTCGCGGGGTGTATCGGGCCGCCGAGCAGTCGCTCGACGCCAGGTGCGATTGTGTCGCGTGCACGACCTACGCGCGCTCGTTCCTGCATCACCTCGTCAAGGCACGGGAGCCCCTCGGCTGGCAGCTCCTCGCGAATCACAACCTGCGCTTCTACATGCAGCTGATGCGAGACATCCGCGCGCGGATCACCGATGGCACGTTCGCGGCCTTCCACGCGGAGCAGCGCCTCGCGCTCGCCGAGGGAGATCAGGACAACCCGCCGGGCCCCAAGCCGCGCACCAAGCCGAGCACGCCGAGCACGCGCGGGGCGTTCACCGTCGTCACGCACACCGACGGGTTCGCGAGCGTCCGCCACATCGCCTCGAGCGAGACGATGCACTCGAGCAACCAGCCCGATGCCGAGGCCGAGCGTGTCTACATCGCGCAATCCGCGCTGCTTCCCACGGTGCGCCCGCTCGTGGTGTGGGACGTCGGGCTCGGCGCCGCGCATAACGCGATGGCCTTGATCCGGACCCTCGAGAGCTCGCCGCAGCGAGGAGCAATCGAGCTGGTCAGCTTCGAGCTCGATACCGACGCGTTTCAGCTCGCGCTCGCGCATCAGAAGGAGTTCGCACACCTCCGCCACCCCGCGGCGCATCTCCTCGCGAAGTTCGGGCGCTACGCGCAGCCGGACCTGACCTGGCGCCTCGTCGTCGGCGACTTCCTGCAGACCTTCGCTGCCGAGCGCGCTCCGGATCTCATCTTCTGGGATCCGTTCAGCGCGAAGGTCGATACGCCGATGTGGTCGCTCGCCACGTTTCGCTCGCTGTACGCGCACCTCGGCGAGCATGATCGGCCCGTCGAGCTGTTCACGTACACCGCGTCGACCGCGGTACGCACCTCGCTCCTGCTCGCGGGCTTCCTCGTCGCACGTGGGGTGCCCTCGGGTGCCAAGAAGGAGACGACGATCGGCCTGCGTCCCGGCGGAGATCCCGGTGCAGCTTCCGGCACACACGCCTCGCTGCCACATGCCCTGCTCGATGCTGCATGGCTCGCTCGCCGGGCTCGCTCGTCGGCGAAGTTCGCGGCGGACATCCCCGCGGAGCAGCACGCGGAGCTCGAGCGCCGCCTCGCCGCCCATCCGCAGTGGCTCTGACTACTTCGCGGCCCGGCGGCGTGCAGGTAGGTGTTTGGGGGCAGTCTCCTCCAGGATAGCGAGTTGACAGGCTTTGCCCCCTGGGCGACGCTGAGATGTGCGGGAACTACTGCGGCGTGCCTCTTGGGCCACGTTCGCAACCATGGTTACGGTGGCGCTCGCCTGCGTCGGGACGGTGATCTGGGAATCGTCGACCACTCAGCAAGCAACCGTCCCACTCCAGAACCACAACTTCGGTGACGTGCAGGTCGGCTCGAGATCGGCCGTCCATACCTTCACCATCGCCCCGGCCTCCGGTGCGCAGCTCGATACGGTGGAGAGCATCACCGAAACCTGTCCGGACTTCTCGATCACCGCGAACAACCTGCCGGCTGTGGTGAGCAACGTGTGTAGTGGCAGTGGCAGTGGCAGTGGTAGTGGTAGTGGAAGCGGGAGTGGGAGTGGGAGTCTTTGCGGTAACCCGACCGCGACCACCTATACGTTCACGGCGCAGTTCACTCCTCTCGTCGCCAGCGACTCGTCGGTGAGCTGCGCCGTCACCGTCAAGATCAGCGGCGTCGGCACGCAGGTCACGCTGTTCGGTCGGGGGATCGAGCCAGCGATCCGGCTTGCCGTGTCGCCAACATCCACCCTGGGGTTCGGACAGATTCGAGTCGGCGACACGTCAACGACCGCAAAGGTGACGCTGACGAATTTCGGCAGCGGTCCCAAGCCCCTGACGATCACCTCGGTCGCGCTGAATCAGGCAGCACTGACTGCCGGGTTCGCGATCGCGTCGGGTCAGACCGGCTCGCATGAGCTCGTGGCAGGCGGAACGGAAGAGATCGGAGTCACGTGTTCACCTCAGGGTGCGGGGAATGCGACTGGCACCCTGACGATCGCGAGCGACGATCCTGCGAGCCCGAGCACGCAGGTGGGTTTGGCGTGCCAGGGAATCGTCTCGAACCTGGTGTTCGGCCCAAACGTACCGGCGCAGATCAACGGAACGCAACCCAGCGGTGCGACCCGCGTCAATGAACCGGTCACGATCGGGATCACGATCCAGAACCTGGGCGCGGCGCTGCTCACGATCAACAACGTCACGGTCGCCGGTGACGATCTCACGCTGGTCAGCGGGCCAGCATCGACATCACTCTCGACGGGACAGAGCACGAGCGTGACCATCCGTTACGAGGCGACCGTCGCCGCCGAGTTCGGACTGCTCGGTCAGGTGGTGGTGAATCACAACAACAACCTCGACCGCACGATCGGCATTCTCGGCGCGGCCCTACCAACCTCGATGTCGATCGCTCCCGACGGCACCGTCGATCTCGGTCCGGCATGCCTCGGGATCCAGACCGCCGAGCAGGAATTCTCGATCTCGAAGAACAACCTGGGGCTGTTCCGAGTCACGTCGGTCAGTGTTCCGCCCGCCCCCTTCGCTCTCGTCGATCCACCCTCGAACGTCGCGGTGGATGACGATGTCGTCACGTTCTCCGCCACGGCGACGCCGACGACTCCCGGCACGCTGCTCGGCCAGTTCGACGTGACGACCGACATTCCCGGCCAGGTGCCACGTCCGATCATGTTGAAGGTGACGGGGTTGTCGGAGGGCATCGCTGCGACTCCTACGTTCGTGGATTTTGGAGTGAACACGGCTCCGTCGACCTCCGCGCCTCAAGCCGTGTCTCTCACCAACTGTTCCGGTGGCTCGCTGGCCTTCTCGGAGCCGCGGATCGAGGGAACGGACTCCACCGCCTTTCAGATCACGAACGGCGACGCTGCCACCGTGGGCGCGGGCGAATCGATTGCCTACCAGGTCGTCATGACACCGATCCGCAATGGCACGCACGGCGCGACGCTGATCGTCGATCACGAGGGTGGGCCGTCGATCGTGCGACTCGTCGGCGACGGGACCGGTCTCCCAGACGACGACCTCGGCAAGGGGCGCGGCACGTACTACAGCTGCAGTGTTGGTGACGCTCGTGGAGGCTTGTTGCTGGTGCTCGTCCTGTGCTTCACGTTGCGACGGCGCGGTCGTCGGTAACGCGAGCGCGGCGCCAGCTCCAGATCAGCCGCGCCAGCAAGCCCAGCGCGACGAGGAGCGACACGACATAGCCGAGCACGACACCAGCCGGGCGCCTGTAGTGGAGCTCCATCCGGCCGTGCCCATAGCCGATCATGCCGGACATGCCCTCGAACAGTGGCTCGGGCCCGCGTTCACTCACCAGCTCGACACCGGGCAAGTAGGCGAGCTTGATCCGGAACAAGATCGGCTCCGGAGAATCGATCTTCACCTCGAACACGCCGGCAGCCTGCTTGGTGAACGAGACCTTCGACGGAGCTCCCTCCGCCCCACCTGCCAGGCCGAGCCGTGAAACCTCCGCCAGGTCACGCTCCTCGATGAAGGTCTTCGCGGGCGCACCAGTCGTGCAGCTCGTGAACACCGACTTGATGGCTTCCGCGTAATAACCGTCTTGCCTCGAATCGAAGGGAGTCAGTTGCGAGATCGCGATCGGCTCGACCGCGCTGTTCGACAGCCGCCCCCGACTCGCGATACGAAACACCGTGTAGATCCGCGCGGCGTCCGTCACCGTCCCTTGTTCGACGAGCTCGTAGGAAGCCGTCCCGTGGTTGCTCAAGATCTGTCGATAACACTCCCTGCGTTGCGCGGTCGCGTAGGAGAGCGGGAGCCGCTCGTCGACGATCAGTCCCCCGATGTTGTAGTCATGAACGAACTGATCGAACAGGCACGCGTTCACCTCGCAGCCATATCCGTAGTAGTGAAAGTAATCGAGCACCACCGGCGTGCCGAGCAAGGTCGCGTACCAGCTACTGAGCACGGTGTTGTGCCGGTAGCTCTCCCAGAACAAGCCCTTCGTCGATCGAAACTCGGGATGGTCGGCGACCAGCATCGAGTCGATCCCGAAATCCACCGACCGGGCATCGCCGATCACCCAGAATCGCCCGTACTCCGGCAGCTCGAGCGCGTGCGGGTCGGCGACCTGCACGTCGGAGGGCGTCAGCGAAGGCCAGTCGTAGCCGTAGCGCTGGAGCCTGAACTGCCTCACGCCCACCACGCCGACCACCACCAACGCGACGTACAACGATCGCCGCATCCACGGCGCTGCCTCCGGCGCCAGTGATTCGATCAGGACGGCGTATCCGATCAAGATCAAGAACACGGCGATGATCGCGAATCGATAATAGTGAAATCGCGGATACCCCACACCCAGCTCCGAGAGCCACGGCCCTACGATCAACGGGGCGAGCAACACCAACGCGATCGCGAACAACGTACGTGCCTTGCGATTCCGCAACCCCAACCAGAGGCCAACCGCGGCTGTAGCCGCGAACAGCAGCGGATTGGTGAGCAGGATGTTCGAGCTCGTGATCGTGCTGCGATTGACGACGAACGGGATCCAGAAGAACGCGGACAGCCCGAGCGCACCCGCGATCGCGATCGCGATGCCGCGCTGGCGCTCCTGGGTCCACGCGGCCGCCATCAGGATCAGCGCGACGAATCCGACGACGAGGTGCGAGATCAAGATCAGCGCCAGCCAGCCGCACAACCAGCGACTCCGCGCCGGTCCCAGCCACTCGCGGATCAGCAAGAACAGGAACACCGCGGCGAGGATCTCCGTGCTGAGTCCAGTGAGCCAGAGATCCGCGAACGAGAGACCCTGATACGACACGAGCTCGGGCTTCTCGATGTTCAACAGGAACAGCAGCCCGCCAAGCAAGCACGCCCGAGCGAGGCGACTCTTGAACCGGACCACGAGAAGCAGGATCGCGCCGAGATACGCGATCACGAGGACGCTGAGGTAGATCTTGTATCCCAGCACGTGACTCTGCCCGGCGATCCAGTTGATCACCGACAGGATCAGATCCTGGAGTGGTGGATAGAACAGGCCGTGGATCGAACCCAGGAAGGACTGGTCGCTGAACTCGTGGTACTCGCCTCTGCCGAATGCTGCGGCACTCGCGATATGCCCCGCGTGATCGATCTGGACATAGTTGAGGTGATTCCACAGCAGCCGGATGACGAACAAGCCGTTCGAGAGGACCAGCGCACCGACCACCACGGTCAGCACGAACGACACGCGCCTCGCGCGTTGCTCGTCCAGCTTCGAGCCGTCGGCGCGCTCGGGCTTCGATGCCCGCTTCGAGGTTCGGCTCATGCGGTCCAGGTTCCCATCCTCCGCCGGATCACGAGCAGGTCGCCGAGCATCTTGAGGCTGTCTCGCAGCACTCTAACCTTGGTGTCCGGAGAGTCTTCCCAGCTGACGGGGAGATCTCGGATCTCGAGGCCGAGTCGGCGAGCGATCAACAGGATCTCGACATCGAATGCGAAGCCGTCGATGGTCTGGTTCTCGAAGACCGGTCGAATCGCATCGCGTCTGAACATCTTGAATCCACATTGCGTATCCGCGAGGCCAGACAGCCCGAGCCCTCGCACGAGGGCACTGAACAGCTTGCCGGTTGCGCGACGTGCCAGCGGCTGGCGGCGACCGAGGTCGGCTTGGGCCTGGCGACGGTTTCCGATCCAGATCGCGACCGATGGCGCCTCTCGCGCGCGTTCGAGGAATCGTGCGATCTCCGTCAGGGGCGTCGAGAGATCCAGATCCATGAAGAACACGAAGTCGCCGGTCGCGCGAAGCATCCCGGTCTTGACCGCATAACCCTTGCCCCGGTTCATCAAGGTCTCGACCATGATGACCTCGGTCCCCGCGAGCATGTGTCGTGCAAGCTCGACGGTGTCATCGGTGCACTTCTCGACGACCAGCACGATCTCGCAGGCCATCCCGCAGCTCGCTGCATAGGCGAGGAGCTGCGAGAGGCTGGCCGTGATCCGCCTGGCTTCGTTGTAGGCGGGAACCACGAGCGTGAGCTTCGGACCGTGGACCATCGCGCCCATTGTGCCTCACGACATGGTGCAGGTGCAGGCGCGGTCCTGACGCCGCGATCGGCGACCGACGATGATCGGAACGAGCAGCAGAAGTCCTCCATGACGACCGCGTGCGACCGGCCTGGCTGACCTGCGTCCGAACCCTCGTGCAACTTCCTTGGGGCGTATCGTGGCTCCTCCTCGGTGCATGCGCGACCGTGCCCCAAAACGCTCGCCCGCTCGACGCCCGCATGTGCGGGAGCACACGCGCAAACGTCTCACCGATCGAAGCCTCATCAAGGACCCGCTCGACGACCGGAATCGACGGGATCCTCGGGCGGACGATACGTAGCGTCGACGTGATCGGCGTGCCCTCGCAGCTGCGGCACGAGCTGATCCGCGGGCTCTCGCTCCACCCAGGAGAGCCGCTGCAGGCCGAGCCGCTCCGGGCCGACCTGGTGTCACTTGCACATCTGGGGATCGCCGAGTCGGTCTCGGTCGCCGCGGAACCGATCGGTGAAGCCGTCGCGATCCGCTACGAGCTCGCCCTCTATGTCCCGATCGCGCAGGTCACCATGCGTGGAGAACACCATCCGGCGCTCGGGGAACTGGCCATGCTCGAAGGCGCGCTCGCTGACATGAGCCGGGTCAACCGGCTGCGGGACCACGCGCTCGAGCAAGTGGGCGAGGCGGGGTACCTCGATGCAACCATCAAGGTGACCCACACCCGCGGTGATGCAGGGGAAGACCTCTGCATCGCGGTCGCGCTCGGCAGACGCTACCTACTCGATCGCATCGAGACCACTGGTGGCCGAGCGGTCGATCCCGACGTGGTCGAACGTACACTCGCGCGGCAAGACCGGCGGATCAATGCCGTCGGCGGCATCTACGTCGCACACCGGCTTCGCTCGGCTCTCGACGGGCTCAAACTGGCGTACCTCGATCGAGGCTACGCTGCCGTCCGGATCGGCGACCCAGTCGTGACGATCGATCGGCGCCGGGCTCGCGTCTCGATCCAGATCCCGATCGATCAAGGAGAGCCGTATCGCCTGGGTGTGGTCACGATCCCCTGGTCGATCGGCGCCACGCTCGGACTCACCTCGGGCAGCCCGCTGTCCCAGCTCTCGGTCGATCGGGCGCGCGAGCGGCTGGAGCGCTGGGGCGCGCCACGTGGAATCGCCATCCAGATGAACGCGGTAGTACACGAGTCGTCGCGCACGGTCGACCTGACGTTCGCGGATGCAAAAGCGAGTGACCATGGGCCGTAGCATCGTCTGCCTGGTGCTCGTCAGCCTCGTCGCGTGTGGCGGTCCGCGGTTTCTCGGCTCACGGATCGACCGACATTGCGACGACTACCGGACGTGTCGAGCCTGGACGCGCAGTCAGATCGACAGGGTTGCGCGCGTCGCCTATCCCGACCCGAAGCTTCGTGACTACGTCACCACCGTGCTCCGTCGGGTCGCCCGCGCGAGTGGGCTTGCGACACCCGACCTGACGATCACGCAGGGTGGTATGTATGGATCGAGCGAGCCGAACGGCGCGATCTACATCAGTCGCGGTGCGCTGGCACTCTTGGACTCGGAAGCTGAGCTCGCCGCGTTGCTCGCGCACGAGCTCGCGCACGTCGGTGCCGGCACGGCGGCCCGGCTCGAGGAGGGGATCTTGCCTCCGGCCTGGTACGTCTGGAAGCGCGACGTGGAGTCGATCGCGGACGAGCGCGCGGTTGGCTTCGTGATCGCGGCTGGGTACGCGCCGCAGGCGATGCTCTCGATGCTACGCGCGTTCGAACGCGTGTCCCGCACCGACGATGAACACCCCGAGCCGGCGCAACGGCTCGCTCGGGTCGCCGTCATCATCGGCGAGCGTACCGCCGGCGAGCTCGGCCGGGACCGCTACCGGCGTCACGTCGACGGGATGGTGCTGGGTCGCGACCACAGCGAGGTGACCGGGATCGATGGGATCATCGTGTCGCTCGCCATCGGGGTCGCGATCGAGGTCGCGCACCCGTGGCCCGAGGACGAGAGTGTCACGGCGGCCGTCGTCGATTCAGCCGCCGGTGACTTCGTCATCTCCAGGTTGATCGAGCGCCAGATCCAACGGATCGCCGGTCACGTCGTGATCGTGGGCACCGTGGCGAATCCGGTGACCCGCGTCGAGCAGACCCAGCTCATGAGCCGCGGCGAAGCCCTCACGGTCGAGCTCGACCGCTGGCGCAGCTTCGTGGATGGCGCACGGATGGTGATCATCCGTGGTGCGGGCCGTGGTCAGGGTCGCGATCTCTGGCTCGAGCTCCGCGGCAGCAGCGCCACGGCCCGGGTCGGGTCGTTGATCCAAGGTATCCGCACGGCCTCACCGGCCGATCGAGCCCGGGTAGAGGTTACTCGCCTGCGCTTTCGACCGGCGCAGGTGGCCGGCACCTATGCGCTCGCAGCCGAACGCACCTGCGGCTCTCTCGACGAGGAACTGGATGACGTGCGTCGCGTGATCGAGGTCGGGGAGCTCATCAAGTGCGCCAGCAAGGAGCCGTGAACTGGAACGATCCACCGACTCGATCACGAGCGGGGACATACCGCCCGTTTGATCGACCGATCTCGAAACGCTCATGTGTCGCGTGGCCTTGTAGATGTCTCGACCTGTATGATGGTGGGGTCGGGTGTCTTGACTCGTTCGAAGGTCTTGACTGACGCAAGGCAGGTCTGCACATGACTACTACCCCCGGTGGTCTGGCCGGACAAACGCTCGCCGGCCGCTACGAGATCATCGACCTGATCGGCGTTGGCGGCATGGGGGAGGTCTATCGCGCGCGTGATCGCGAGCTCGACGACGTGATCGCGCTCAAGCTGATCCGCAGCGAGCTGTTCGCCCAGCCGGAAGCGCGCGACCGATTTCGCAACGAGGTCAAGCTCGCCCGCCGTGTCACCCATCGCAACGTCGCGCGCGCATACGAGCTGGTGACGACCGCCGCGTCGTCGTTCTACACGATGGAGCTGATCGAGGGCGTCTCGCTCGCGCGGCGGATCCAGGTGCGGGGTCGGCTCGCGGTCCCGGACGCGCTCGAGATCATCGTCGAGGTGTGCGATGCGCTCGCCGCCGCGCATGATGTTGGAGTTATCCATCGTGACGTCAAGCCGGAGAACATCCTGCTCGGCGACGACGGTCGCATCGTGCTCACCGATTTCGGCATCGCCGCCGCTGCGCACGGCAGCGCCGAGCTGGCGGGCACGCCGCGCTACATGGCCCCCGAGCAGGCCCGCGGTGTCGAGCCGACCGTCGCCGCCGACATCTACTCGCTCGGGGTCGTGCTCTACGAGCTGGTCGCCGGACGGCCGGCCTTCACCGGTTCGAGTCTCCGCGAGATCGCCGAGGCCAAGCAGCAGGTCGACCACCTTCAGACCCCCGAGCTCGAGTCAGTGCTCGGCGAGGCTCTCGCGCGAGCGACCGCCCGCGAGCCGGCGCAGCGGTTCCACAGCGCCGTCGCGTTTCGGCATGCGCTCGCGCCGTTTCTCCGCGCCGCTAGCCCGGCGAGACCGAGCGTCCCGAGCATGCGCCGCGCGGCGCCGCTGCCGACGATCGTGGTCCGCCGTGCAGCCGGACATGAGGCCGCCGCACATCTCGTCGAGGGCGCGCACCAGGCGATCGTCGATCGGCTCGCCCAGTGGCCGCGTCTGCGCGTGGTGACGCGCGCCCCGGAAGACCGGCCCGTCGAAGGTCTCGCCGACCTCATCGTCGGCGACAACGAGCTCTCGCTGGTCGCGAACACGAAGACGAGCGCACTCGAGCTGCGGTTGCCGTTCGACCTCGAGTCGTTGCATCGCTCCGCGGACCGCGCGGCACGAATGCTCGCCTCGCTGATCGGCAACGATGCCGCCGTGACCCCGATTCTCGATCACCCGATGCCTGCGCGGGCGCTCGAGCTGATCTTGCGTGCACGTCACGCGGCTCGCCGAGATCGCGGCACGTTGCCCCAAGCGGTGACGTGGTGTGAACAGGCGCTCACGCTCGCTCCCTCGCACCCCAGGATCGAGGCGATCCTCGCGACCTGCCAAGCCCAGCTCGCGTTCTACAACCCGGCCGCCGCCGACACGCTGCTCGACCGAGCGAGTGAGCACCTGTTCGCCGCGCTCGCGCGAGATCCGCATCTCGCCGAAGCCCACTTCGCACGCGCCCACGTCGAGCTCCAACGCGGACGACCCGTCGGCGCCGCCGTGTGCTTTCGCATGGCGATCGCGCTCGCGCCACAATGGGCAGAGGCCCACGAGTGGCTCGGGAGGCTGCTGCTCGAGGCCGGGTTCTCTGTCGACGCGCACGCGCGCTTCGACGACGCGACCTCGCTCGGCACGCTGCCGGCGCTTGGCTGGGAGCTCGCGACCGCCCTCGCGCTCGAAGGGCGCTGGCACGACGTCCATGCCACCATCGCCCAGATCGGGTCCGGAACCAACCACGGTCACGGCCACCGGCTGCGCTTCGCAGCGTGGCGCGGCGTCCGTGACGAGGCCGCCTACCGCGGGTTCGCCGCTCTCGGCGAGCCCGCGAAATTCGAGCACGAGATGATCCTCACCATCCACGACCCGACGCTGCCGTGGGACACGAAGCGCGACCGCATCCGCGCGCACGTCGAGGCGAGCCGCGTCGGCAGCCCGCGCCGGCACGCGTTCATCGCGCAGCTCGCGGCCGAGGCGGCCGGGATGGTCGGCGACGCCGACGAGTGTCTCGCGCTGCTGTTGCGCGCGAATGCGTGCGGCTTGTTTGATCTACCCTGGCTCGACCGCTGTCCGGTCCTGCAGCCGATCCGCGGCGAGCCCCGGTTCGCGATCATCCGCAACGACGTCGCCGAGCGCGCCCTCGCGATCCACGACGCGCTGTTCGGAGACCACCGCGACGAGGCCACGATCGCGACCGCCGCGGCTTGGTGATCCAGGAGAGCTTCAGTAGCGCGCTCCAACCGTGTCCTTCGGCAGGTGGCTCCTGATCTCCGACAGCTCACCAGCGGTGAACTCGACGTTCCAGGCGCCCAGGTTCTCCGTCAGCCTCTCGACACGACGCGTGCCGGGGATCACGAAGATGTCTTCTCCTTGAGCGAGCACCCAGGCCAGCGCTACCTGAGCAGGCGTCGCGTTCTTCTCCGCGGCCACGCCTCGGATCAGCTCCACGAAGCGCGCGTTCTGGGCGAGCGCTTCGTCGGAGAAGCGCGGATTGCTCCGCCGCCAGTCGCTCTCCTCGAGCGCCTCCCTGTTCGGGATCGCCCCGGCGAGAAATCCGCGGCCCAGAGGTGAGTACGCCACGAACGCGATCCCGAGCTCGCGGCAGACGTCGAGAATCCCCTCGCTCTCCACGTTGCGGGTCCACAGCGAGTACTCGGTCTGCAGCGCGGTGATGGGATGCACGGCATGGGCGGCGCGGATCTGCTCGGAGGAGAACTCGCTGACGCCGATGAAGCGCACCTTACCCACGTCCACGAGGTCCTTCATGGCGCCGATGCTCTCCTCCACCGGAACCTTCGGGTCGGGGCGATGTTGGTAGTAGAGATCGATGGTCTCGACGCCGAGGCGCCTCAGGCTCTTGTCGCACGCTTCCTTGACGTACTCGGGGCGCCCGCTCAGACCGAGCCACTCCCCGTTGGCTCCGCGGCGCATGCCGAACTTCGTCGCGACCGTCACCTTGTCCCAGCGATCGGCAAATGCCTGAGCCAGCAGCTCTTCGTTGTGCCCCGCTCCGTACATGTCGGCGGTATCGAAGTGGTTAATGCCCAGCTCGATGGCGGCGTGAAGCATCTTGATGTGGGTCGGTTCGTCGCGACTCCCACCGTAGAACTCGGACATGCCCATGCACCCGAGGCCGATGCGACCGACTTCGAGGGTGCTCTTGCCAAGCGCCTTGGGGGTGTTGGTCATGGTGGCGTCTCCTTCGATTGCATGGATTGTCACGGTACTCGGCCGGGTTGTTCGACGCCGCCTTTTTGGCCGGCTGCTGAGCGAGCGCGAGCAAAAGGCTGATCGCTGGGATCGTCGACGTGGCACAGTCCGCGACATGCCATCCGCTCGCGCACTCCTGTTGGGCTATGCACTCGCTGCTTGTGGTGGGTCGAGTGATCCATCGACGGACCCCGACGCGCTCCCCGCGGATAGCGTGGTCGATCCGGACGGCTTCGTCAGCTTGCTCGCCGGTGACTGGAATCTCGAGCCGGGCGAAGAGGGCTACTTCTGCGTCTACGCCACGGTGCCGGAGGACGTGTACATCAACGCGTTCCGCCCGCTCGGACCTCCGGGTACGCACCACACCGTGCTCACCACGTACTCGGGCGCCTCACCCGCGGACGGCACGGTGCGCTGCGGCGTCGGTACGAACGGCCAGAGCATGATCTATGGCTCGGGTGTCGGTGCGCCGGACTTCGAGTTCCCGCCGACGGTGGGGCTCTACCTGCGCAAGGGTCAGCGCCTGCTGCTCAACCTCCACCTCTATAACGCTACCGATCTCCCGATGACCGGTCGGTCGGGCGCGCTCTACAAACCGACCACGGCCGCCGCGACCCCCAACATCGCGGAGCTCGTGCTCGCAGGGCCCACGGCCTCGCTAAATGTGCCTACGGGCGAGTCGACGCAGTCGGGAAACTGCCAGCTCAGCAACGTCACCAGCGAGCCGATCCACGTGTTCGCGCTCTCGCAGCACATGCACAAGCTCGGCACGCACCTCAAGACGGTGGTCAACCGTCCCACGGAGCTCGTGCTGCAAGACGAGCCCTACAACTTCGAAGAGCAGAAGTTTCACCTCATCGAGCCACACATCGAGCTTTCGCCGAACGACACGCTGACGACGCACTGCACGTACAACAACACCACCGGCTCCAACGTGCGTTTCGGCGAATCCTCCGACGACGAGATGTGCTTCAGCGACATCTTCTACTACCCGGCACAGGCCGCGAACTACATCTGTACTGGCTTCTGATCCGGCGTTGGCGATGACCGCATGGCTCGAGGACGAGCTCGGTGGCCTCCCGTGCCGCGTGTTGCTCCCGCTGCACTACGAGCCTCACGCCAGACGATATCCGCTCGTCGTCAGCCTGCACGGCAGTGGCGAGCGAGGCACCGACAACCAGGCGCAGCTCGGGAACGGACTGTCGGTGTTCGTCCAGTTGCGGGAGAACTACCCCTGCGTGGTGGTCGCGCCGCAGTTGCCTCGCGACGAGACCTGGGGCGGCTCGTGGTACGGCGGCGAGACTGCGGGACAGCGGACGCTCGTCGCCATCGTGCGCGAGCTTCGCGAGCGGGGTTCGATCGATCCACAGCGCATCTACGGCGTGGGCTACTCGATGGGTGCGATCGGGCTGTGGGACGTCCTCGTCCGCCATCCAGCACTGTTCACGGCGGCCGTGCTCGTCGCGGGTGATCTCGATCTCGCACACAGCGCCGCGCTGGCGAGCATTCCCCTATGGGCGATCGTCGGTGGTCGCGACGAGGTCGTTCCGCCCGACAACACCCGTGCCTTCGCGCGGCTCGTCGGTGATCACGGCGTCGCGAAGGTGACCGAGATCGCGAGTGCGGGACACGACGTGTGGCAGACGGCCTTTGCTCACGAGCCTCTGTGGGCGTGGCTGTTCGCGCAGCAGCATGGTCGTCCTCCTACGGATTGCAGCTGATGATCGGCGGCGCGAACGTATCGGAGCAAGCAACACCGATGTAAGGCGACTCGCACAGGGCGTACATCGCCGCGATACACGCATTGTCGGCGCACGACGCTGTCGCGCCGCAACTCATCGGCGTGGGCTTGCACGTGACCTCGTTGTCACGCGCACCGCCGAGGTAGTCGACCTCGACCTGGTCCTCGCTGCACTCGTCACTCGACCCGCATGCACACATGCCCGCGATCAGCAGTGCTCTCCACATGACGTGAGCCTCGCACGATCGAGGCCGGCGCTGCTCAGGTGGGAATGGCGCTGGCGCGTCGGCGGCGCACGACGTAGAAGCGTGCATGGATACCGTCACGTTGTACCAGTTCGAGCTCTGCCCCTACTGCCACAAGGTCAAGGCGGCCCTGGAGGCCAAGGGCATCGCGTTCACCAAGGTCGAGGTGAATCCGATGAACAAGAAGGAGCTTCCGGCCCTCCCTGCCGGGGCTCCCCGCAAGGTCCCGGTGATCGAGGTCGGTGGTGAGACGATCTACGATTCGACCGCGATCGTCGCGTACCTCGAGGCGAACGACTCGTCGGGCCTGCGCCTATCGCCGAGCGATCCGGAGCTCCTGGCGAAGAGTCAGCTCGTCGAACGCTGGGTCAACGACGATCTGTCCCACGTGTTGCCGACCGTCATCTACGGCACGTGGGGGGAGGCCCTGACCGCGGCGAAGGTGGTCGCGAAGTCGTCGAACTTCGGCTTCGTCCAGAACGCGCTGGTCCGCGCCGGCGGCTCGCTGATCATGCATCAGGTGGCCAAGCGGATCGTGAAGAGGCGTGGCGGCGGGACCCCTGCGGAGATGCTTGCGACGGAGATGGACAGGTTCGAGGCGTGGCTCGACGACGGCGACTTCGTGTGTGGCGACCTGCTGAGCGTCGGTGACGTCGCGGCGCACGGCTGCCTGACCTGCATCCAGGACTTCCCGGCATTCTCGATCATCATGGCGCGCCCGCGGGTCGCAGCCTGGTTCAAGCGCGTCCAGGCGATTCGCGAACGCAACCGCGCCACAGCGTGATCACGAGATTGCATCCGGATCGTAAGGGCTGTCACGACCGTTACCTGAAATCCTGGGCGGTGGATGGACCGTCGTGGTCGTGGTCGCGGCGTGCGGTCACACCCATGCCGACACGACGAGTGATGACCACCGATCCGCCATCGATCGGAGGTTAGTTGGTGCGGTACGTGACGCGAAGCTCGTGATCGCAGAGATAGAAGGTGTCTCCCTCGTCGAGTCGCTTGTTATCGATCAGCATCCCCATGTAGCGGATGCCGTTCGAGCCGAGGTCCTTGAGGTAGAACGTCCCGTTGCGACAGATCACGGCGGCGTGCTGGGGCGAGATGTCGGGGGCCTCGATCGCGAGATCGGAGGTCGCGCCACCGATGATGAACGGGTCCTTGGTCACCGGATAACGCTGGCCGTTGTAGAGCAGGAACACGGCCGGGCTGGCCGTCGCGCCCGTCGACGCAGGCGATGGTAGCGGTGCGATGGCGCCACCCATCCGCACCGTCCGTTGCCGCTGCAGATCACCGTCCGTGCGCTGGGGCAGGATGTCGACCACGACGCACGCGCCCGCCTCGACATGCCGCCGCGCGATCGCGAGGGTCGCGGCGTAGTAGACGTGCTGGTTGCAAGCACTGCAGTGCCTCACATCGCTGCGGTCGGTCTCGTCCATGCCGCCCCACTCGCGGGGGCACTTGAAGCTGAAGCGCGTCTCGCAACCCTCCACGGCTGGACGAGCGACCTGATACCGCCAGCCCATGTCGATCGAAGCAGCCAGCGCCCGTAGCCGCTCCGTCCAGGCGCTCACGGTCCCCTCCATGATCCGATCGGGCGACATCGCCGCGAGCGACTCCTGCAACCGCAGGAACTCCGCCCTGACGCTATCGCCGCGCTCCTCGAGCCAGTCGGCATACACCAGCCGGCTCGCCGCATCCTGCTTCGTCAGGATCGCCGCCAGCAACGCCTTCTCGATCGGCTCCACCCGGGCGTCGGGTTCGATCGTCAACTGGAAAGGCCCGATCCGGATCTGGCTCGCGCGGGTGATCACCGCTCTCGTGATTCGCACCCCGTCGACATAGGTGCCGTGTGCGCCCCCACAGTCTTCGAGCACGAACCCACCGGCGCTCTCCTCGATCACGGCGTGGTTGCGCGACACCTCCGGGCTCGGCAACACCAACGCGCAACGCGTGCTCCGCCCGATCGAGACGCGCGCGTCGTCGAACTCACGCCGCGCAAGCCCCTCGACGTCGATGGCAAACACCTGCTGATGGTAGCCGAGTGCATGGCGGCGTCGACTTCCTTCTTGCTCGACGAGCGAGAGCCCGGGTCTCGTCGAGATCTACGAGCATGGCTCAGGGTCGGGGCAGCGACGCCGGAAACGTCAGCGCATCGCCGACGGCGAGCTCCATGTCCTGATCGCCCAGCCGAAACGCCGTCTGCATCACACGGGTGAATGGTCGCACGCGCCACTGCGGCACCTTCGCGGGTGCCTCCGCGATCAGCGCGTAGATCATCAGCCAGTATCGATCTGCGTACTCGGGAACCCTGTTCGCGACGATGGTCAGCTCGTCGAGGGTCAACGCCGTCGGCGATCGCGGTGCCTGAAACGCGCGTCGCAGCGCGGCATCGGTGTCGTTGGTCTGGAGATCAGGAACCGCATCGAAGAACTCGCGGAGCCGGACGCGGTGCTCCTCGGTGAGTGTGTTCCGCATCAGTGCTCGGAGCGTGAACACCTCGCACGCGTGCGGGACGGTCGACTTGACGCGAACGTAGACGCTTTCGAGGTACTGCCCGATCCCCCCCCCGGTCGCGGCGTGCATGATCTCGCCCGCTTCCTGCTGGGTGATCCGAAGCGAGATCCGCAGCGCCTCGAGATACGCCGCCTCGCTGGCATGTAGCGACTGATCCGCCACCACGATCTCGGACGCCAGCGCATACGCGGCGAGCCGATGAATCCGCGCCGGTAAGCCTTTTGCGATGGCCGGCATGCGGCTCGTGGCATTGCCGGAGAATTGGATCGCATCGGTCGCGAGCTCGATCAACGTGCGCCCCGCGGATCCGAGGCCGTGGAACAGCGGGTGCTGCGCGAGGCGGTGCTCCAGCACCGCGGTCTCGCGGGCGTCGATCTCACCATCGGCGTACATCGCGCCGACCATCGCCTCGAGCAGAAAGCGGCGCGGCTCGTTCGGCTTCAGCCCGCCACCCAGCAACTCCAGGACGCTGCGCTCCATCGGTGCACTCTAGTCGGTTACGGCCACCGAGTCGGTGAATCCGCCGTTGCCGTCGATCGTGCCGAGCCTCCGTCTGGCAAGAACTGATGCTCAAACATAGGGTCGATGGCGCGACGAGATCGTGGCGAGCACCGCGATCGAGCCTGGACCAAGATCCGGTTCGTCATCCTCTACAGCGGCGGCTTCCGCCACACCGTGGCGAGCCAGGGCTGCTCGACCCGCGGCTTTCCCTCGGGACGATAGTAGTGCGCGAGCTCGATGAACCCGGCCGCGATCACTCGGGCACGCCAGGTCTCGAGGCTGTGGTACGAGCCGTAGCGACCATCGCCCGAGAAGCCTTCCGTGTCCTGTCCGCGAGGATTC
>JBBQJJ010000134.1:0-19681 GCA_038325805.1 Haliangiales bacterium | reverse complement strand
GCAGGCGACGGCGGTCGAGCGCCGACGGCGCGGACGGCAGCTCCGTGAGGAGATGTTTCTCGATCGCGGCATCGAAGTCGGCGCTGCCGAGCTGGGTGTCGCCGAACACGCGCTCGACCTCGAAGAATCCCTCGCCCTTGTCGTGGGACGCGTCTAGGTAGCTGAGGTCGAGCGTACCGGCGCCGAGATCGATCACGAGCAACTTGCCGGAGAGCTTGCGGGTGAGCGCGGCGCTCAAGCACGCGGCGGTCGGCTCGGGCACCAACCGTTGAACATCGAGTCCGGCGATCGCGGCGGCATCGCGCGTCGCGCGGCGCTGGTCGAAGTTGAAGTACGCCGGGATCGTGATCACCGCCTGCGGCCTGCGGATCGCAGGGCGAGCCAGCCAGCTCGCATCGCACGCATCACCGAGCTCGCCACGCGCGAGCACCATCGCGCGATCGACCACGCGGTCTTGCAGATAGCCTTCGACCAGACCGCGACCATGTGCGAGCAGGCGCGCCGCGACTTCCTCGGGCGAGAACTGGCGGTCGCCGATCCTGTAGATCTTGCGCGTGCCCATCGCTCGCTTGCTGTTCTCGATGCAGCCGCGCAGGTCGGCGCGCAGCTGCGCCACGGCATCGAGGCCAACCAGCTCGGCGCCGTCGACGTCGAGGGCGAGCGTCGAGGAGAAATGCGACTGCGCCTTGTCGGGGCAGATCATCGACCGCCCCGCCTCGAGGTCGAACACCGCCACGGCGCTCTTCGACGTACCGAGGTCCATGCCCCAGATCCGCCCGTACCGTTGGTCGATCTCGCGCTGCGCCTTCGCGAGCCAACTCGCGGCGCCGCGATCGAAGGCCTCGCGCAGTCCGCCGCCGGCTGCCACGTCGCTGCTCGCATGCTTGACGACGGCCTCGCGCAGCAGCGGCGCCTCGATGCGTTCGCGATCGAGTGACCCGAGTCGATCGAGGATCGCGCGATCCCCGGGTGTGCTGGCGAGCTGATCGACGTAGAGCTGCGCGAGCTCGTCGATCCGGCGCGCCTTGACGAGCAGGTGCGCGTAGTCCGAGGAGCGTGCCGCGTCGTGGAGGCCGTGCTCCTCGATATAGCACTGCGCGGCCCGCAACCAGTTGCCCGCAGCAGCGTGCGCACGGCGCGCGTCCGACCAGCGCTCGAGATGCTCGAACAGCGTCGCGGCACCCGCCGCATCGCCGCCGGTCTCGCGTAGCTCTGCCATCCGCTGCTTGACCTCGGCGCGCTCCGACAAGGGGCCGAGCGCACGCACCGCCTCGCCGTAGCGCTCGTCCTTTTCCCACAGCTGCGACGCCTTGAGGCGATCGGCGAGCTCGCCGGCACGTTCGTACATCAGCGCGGCTTCACCCCACTCGCCCGCGAGCTCCTCGAACGCCGCGGCCGCGAGGATCGATGCGCGGGTGTCGAGCGTCTTGCGGAGCTCCGCGCGATGCGCGCGCAGCAGCTCGCTGCGATGGCGCTCGAGGGCACCGCGGCGCTCGAGCCACCCCGCGCTCGGCTCGCGTTCGCCGACGAGCTGATCACGCAACGCGGTCAGCGCGGTCAGCGCCGCACTCGGATCGCGGGCCGCGAGGGCGTCGGCCTGCAGGCGATCGATCAGCGCGAACCGCCGTTCTTCGGGTGCGATGCACGCACGCAAGGCCGCGAGGTGATCACCGAGATGCTCGAAGCAACAGCTCTGGCAGAGCTGCCACGCCGCGTTCGCTCGCGTTCCGACCGCGGTCTGGACCTCGTCGAACAGCGCGCGGTCGAGGAGCGCCAGCCGACAGCACTCGTCGAGCAGGCTCGCGAGCTCCTCGAGCTGACCCGCCTTCGCCAGGTGCAAGCCAAGCCGGCGCGCCTGCGTGCGATCGCGTGCCAGGATCCACCCGATCCGTGCCGCCGTCCCCGACGTCAGCGCCGCCACCCGGTCACGCAGTGCCGCGATCTCGGGGCCGCGCAGCGTCGGTTCCGTCGCGCGGATGACGCCGAGCGTGCCCTCGAGGTCGACCTCGAGCCCGACGTCGATCACCTCGACGAGCGCGGGGACTCCTACCGGTAGCTGCTTGGCCTTGCGCGCGAACCACCGTCGCTTGCCGCCGGCGAGCCAGTACTTGATGGTGCGGAGCAGACCCACGAGCTTCCTATCGGACGATAGATCTCGGCGACCGTCGCGCCTACTGGTGACAGGACGTCTCGCTGCCGATCGGCGGGCACGCGCGCAGCGCGAGGACGTCCATCGTGATCGCGACGCCGCAGTGGATCAGGACGCCTCCCCAGATCGATCGCGTCCGCATCGCCAGCGTCCCGAGGATCAGCCCCGCCCCGATCGCGCCGAAGGTCTCGGGAGCCGGCTTGCCGTAGTGGATCATGCAGTACGGGATCATCATCACGAAGATCGCGTTCGCTCCGATCACGCGACGCAACCCCCGGAGGAGGAAGCCGCGGAAGAAGAACTCGAGCGAGATGAACTGCACGATGTAGAGCAGCTCCCACGACCACAGATCGAAGTGGCTGCGGTTCGCCATCCGATAGAACGGATAGGTCTCGCGGAACGAATCCGACAGCGACGCGATGATCACCACCGGCGAGAACACGAGGAACATCAGCCCGTAGATCCACAGGTGGCGCCAGAAGCCGCGGGCGTCGAGGTGGTAGTCGCGCAGCCGCTCGCCGGGGAGGCAGAGGATGACGACGATCGGGATCAGGACGTAGCCGATCAGCCGCCAGCCGGTCCACCACACGAAGCTCATCAGCTCCCAGTACTCGCCACCGTCGTACGGGAACCATTGCTCGTAGCGATCCGCGCCGCCGATGTACTCCTGGATCGTCAGCGACAGCGCCGTCGCGAGCAGCACGACGAGGACGTGGACGTGCGGGTTCTTGACCGGCGCTCTCTCGGTCTCGGCGTCGATCGCGCGCCACTGGTGAACGCTGACAAACACGAAGAACCGCCGGGTCTGCGGAAGCAGAAACAAGCTGGCCGAGCCGGCGAGCCCGAGGCCGGCTTGCGCGAGCAGCAACCCGCGACCGTCGAACCACAGCTCCATCAGCGCGGTGGCTGTCACGGTGACGAGGATGACGGCGAACACCTCGGCGATCTCGCGGACGAGCTCGCGACGCCGATGGCCGACCGCGCGCGCAGACGTTCCCGATGCCGGCGGCTCGTCGGGTGCGGGATCCGCCATTACTTCGCCTTGGAGATCAGCTCTGCGGCGCAGCGCAGGCGGCGGCGCGTGACTTCCTTACCGAGCACTTCCATGGTCTCGAACATCGGCGGCGATGCCTTGCGCGCGGTGACTATCAAGCGGAGCAGCGTCAGCGCGTGGTTCTTCTGCCAGGTCAGCGCCGTGTACCACTTCGTGGTTTCCTCCTCGAGGATCGCCGCCGTGAAGCCCTCGCGCGCCTCGAGCTTCTCGACGAGATCGAGCACGGCCTTGCCGACCTCGGCCGGGGCGACGTCGGGGACCCGCATCTCGTCGAGGACGGCCGTGTAGTCGAGATCGCCGGAGAACAAGAACTCGACGAGCGGGATCACGTCATCGAGCTTCTTCACGCGCTTCTGGATCAGCGGCACCACCTTCGCCAGGTAGGCCTTGTTGAGTCGCCAATCGATCAATGCCTGGGCGAGCGCATCGGGCGACATCTCGTGGATGTACTGCTCGTTGAGCCAGTTGAGCTTCGCGAGGTCGAACACCGGTCCGCCGGGCGAGACCTTGTCCCACGAGAACACCTCGGTCATCTCGGCGAGGGTGAACTTCTCCCGGTCGCCACCGAACGAGAACCCCATGGTCCCGAGGAAGTTGAGCAGCGCGTGCGGCAGGATGCCGGCGTCCCGGTAGTAGTTGATCGAGACCGGGTGCTTGCGCTTGCTGATCTTGGTCTTGTTCTTGTCGGCGTTGCGGAGCAGCCCCATGTGGATCCACACGGGCTCCTCCCACCCGAACGCGCGATACAGCAGCACGTGCTTGGGCGTCGACGAGATCCACTCCTCGGCGCGGCAGACGTGCGTGATCTCCATCAGGTGATCGTCGACGACGTTCGCGAGGTGATACGTGGGCATGCCGTCGGTCGACTTGAGCAACACCTGATCGTCGGTCTCGGTCGCATCGCGCGTGACGTCGCCGCGCAGCCGATCGCGAAAGGTGATCTTGCCCTCGATCGGCACCTTGAGACGAACCACGTGCAACTCACCCGCCGCCGCCCGATCGCGCGCGTCGGCCGGATCGATGGACCGACACGTGCGGTCGTAGCCGATGAAGCTGCGCTTCTCGGCCTGCTGCTGCAGCCGCATCTTGGTCAGGCGATCCTCGGTGCAGAAGCAGCGATAGGCCTCGCCCTTGTCGAGCAGCACGCCGACGTGGTGCTGATAGATCGCTTTGCGCTCGGACTGGCGGTACGGACCGAAGGGGCCGCCGACATCGGGCCCCTCGTCCCACGACAGGCCCGTCCAGTGCAGCGCATCGAAGATCATCTGTTCGGAGTCGGCACGCGACCGCGCCTGATCGGTGTCCTCGATCCGGAGCACGAACTTGCCGCCCTGTTGCTTCGCAAACACGAAGTTGAACAGCGCGATGTAGGCAGTGCCGACGTGGGGGTCACCCGTCGGAGATGGTGCAATGCGCACACGTACGGGCCGAGCGTCCGCCATGGGTCGCGTGCATAGCATGATACCGTTTGACGAGATGTGGATGCCGCGACCGAACCTGGCGCTGGTGCTTCTCCTGGTCCCCGCTTCCGCCGCCGCGGATCGGTCGATGTCGCTCACCGGCGAGGTGCTGTCGACGAGGTCGCACTGGACCGCCGATGGCTCGCGGATCGTCACCGAGGCGGTGATCCGGACGCCCGACGGAGAGCTCACCGTGTCCCAGCTCGGCGGCAGCGTCGACGGCCTCGGGATGCGGACGTTTCCCGGGCCCGAGCTCCTGGTCACCGGCATGGAGGTCTCGCTCGCGGCACGCGTCGCCAGCGATCTCCAGTCGCGCGAGCACGTGGCCGTCGATGACGTACGGGTGATCCACGTCCCCCCCGGCTTCGTTCGCACCGGGCCGACCACTGCCGGCAAGTCGCTGTTCTGGAAGTCTGGCTGCGTGCTCGTCACCGTCGACGCGGCGGGCACGAACCAGGTCAACGGCGACGCCGAGTTCGACGCGGTCGATAGCTCGATCGCCGAGTGGAACGACAACGTCGCGAGCTGCTCGTTCATGCAGCTCGTGCAGACGGCGCGCGCGAACACCGAGGTCGGTCGCGACAACAAGAACGTGATCAAGTTCCGCGACACCACGTGGTGCCGGCCGGCGATCAAGGACGATCCAGCGCGCTGCTACTCGCCATCGGCGGCCGGGATCACGACCGCGGTGTTCGTCGACGATGGCGACAGCGATCGCGATGGCGAGATCGTCGACGCGGACATCGAGCTCAACGGCGCCGACTTCGCGATCTCCGACATGGGGCAGTCGACCGGGACGAACTCGTGCAAGTCGGAGATCTCGAACACGCTGACCCACGAGCTCGGGCACATGCTCGGACTCGAGCACCCGTGCCTCGCTGCCGGCGATCCGCCTCGGACGGACGGCGACGGCAAGGCCGTCCCGGCGTGCAACTCGACCTCGGATCCCGCGATCACCGAAGCCACCATGTACAACTTCCAGGACTGCGGCGAGACCAAGAAGGCGTCGCTATCCCAGGACGAGATCGATGCGATCTGCACGATCTATCCAGTGGCCGAGGATCCGGGCGTGTGCGAGGCGGTAGGTGGAAAGGATGGGTGCTGCAGCAACTCCGCGTCCCCCCACCCGTCGTCGCTCCTGCTTCTCGGACTTCTCGGACTGCTCGCTCGTAAAAAGTCGCCTCGCTGACGTGCGCGGCGATACTATTTTTGGATGAGCTCAGCGTGTCCGGCCTGCGGCGTCGCCGTCGTACCCGGATACGCGAAATGCCCGCGCTGTCAGAAGCCGCTGCCCTACGGGAACGGCTCGAAGCGAGCGCCCACCGCCGTGGCGGGTGGCACGGTGGCAGAGGACCGGCGCTTCCCGTGGTCGCTGATCGCGGTGCCGCTCGGTGCCGTGATCGTGATCGCGCTGTTCCTCAAGGTGGTCGCGGGTGGTGGTGAGGATCCGCTGGTGGCCGCGGACGGTCAGCCCGTCGCGACGCCCGCGCAACCGCAAGGCGCCGTCGTCGCGCAGCCCGCCCTACCGACCAACCCGCAACCCGTGCGACCCACGCAACCCGTGGCTCCCGACCCGACGGCTGCGGTCGCCGAGCTCGATCGCCTGCTGCGCAGCGGCCGCTTGTGGTCCACGTTGGAGACGGTGCCCCCGCGGATCGACGTCCGGTCGAGCTCGTGTGACGACCCGTCCATGCGGCTATCGATCGACCGCGTCGCTGCGGTGCTGCGTCGCGCCGGCTTGACCCGCCTCCGGTGCCTCGCGCAGAGTGGCACCGTTGTCTTCGAACGAGACCTCTGATCCTCCCGAGTCCAAGCGGCACAGGTTGATCCTGCCGCTCGGACTTCGCGTCCTCGTCCAGGTGATCCAGATCGAGGAGCGCACGGATGCGGGCCTCTATCTGCCAGCCGGTGCAAAGGAAGCGCACGACGAAGCGCTCTACGGCAAGGTGATCGAGGTCGCGCGCGATCGGCCGACCACCGACGACATCACCGAGAACGTCTCCGGCGTGCCCCACAACGCGTTCGTGCTGTTTCGCAAGGAGGCCGGGGTGCGCGTGCCGTGGGACGATCGGCTGCGCTTGATCGATGTCAAAGACATCCTCGCCACCGTCGAGGAAGTCCTGGCCGACGAGGCTCACTGATGCAGCCGCCCCGCGCCAACATCCCGAAGATGGCCGAGCTGCCGCTCGAGATCGAGACCGCGCGGTTGACGCTTCGACCGTTCAAAGAGAGCGACGTCGATGCCGTGTTCGAGATCGCTTCGCAGGCGGAGTTCTCGAAGTTCATGTCGTGGCGCCCACATCTCGATCGCGAGCAGACGCTGACCTTCATCAGAGGGGCGCTCTCGGTCGCCTCGACGAACGAAGGCGCGGTGTGGGCGATCGAGCACGAGGGCAATACCGTCGGGTGCATCGGTCTCGACGGCTTGGTCTGGCAAGTCAACGCGCTGCGGTACGATCGCGCGGACCTCGGCTACTGGATCGCACCGGCGTTGTGGGGCAAGGGTCTGATGACGGAGGCCGCGGGTGCGATCGTCCGCTTCGCGTTCGAGGACCTCGGCCTGCACAAGGTCGCGACGCGCTGCTTCGTCGACAACGCCGCCTCGCGACGCGTGATCGAGAAGACCGGCTTCCGCTTTGTCGGCCGCGCCGAGGATGACGTCTGGCGCGACAACCGCTGGATCACCCAGCTGCTCTACGAGATGACGGGACCAGAGTGGCCCGACGTCCACACCACGATGCGGATCAATAGACCTCGCCCGACTTGATCCGCTGGATCATCGTGGCCAAGGCCGTGCGAGCTAGCTCGTCGAGGTCGACGATCCGGACCGCGAAGCCGGAGGGAGCCGACTCGCTCTCCGAGCTGTTGGGCTCGACGACGCGCACCACCACGACCTTGCAGGTGACGGTCTGGTCGTAGTCGTAGAGCTCGAGTGCGAGGGTGGAGCCGACCTTGAACGGATACGCGCGAGCGACGCGGGTAAACAGGAACAGCCCGTGCGCGGAGAGATCGCGGGTCCGGAACACCAGCTCCTGACCGTCGGCACCGTGCACCTTGACGAACGCGTCGACGCGGACGCGTTCAGCTGCACGCTCCCGATTCTCGCTCATGATCGAGACATTCCCTGATCAGTTCGCGGGGCACAAGGCGCCGTGGTAGGTTGCCGGCTCCGCGTGCTTTATGGACGTCCGTTGCGAGAAGTGCCAGACCGAGTACGAGCTCGATGAAGCGCGGCTGAAACCCGGCGGCGTCACGGTCAAGTGCACCAACTGCGGGCACATGTTCAAGATCCGCAAGCGGTCGAACACCGCTGCGGGCACGCCGGTGGTCTCCGCGCCCGAGGCTGCACGTGCGAAGTCACCGTCGGCCAAGCCGGCCGGATCGGTTCCGGCGCAGCCGCAGCAGACCGCGGCGGGAGCCGGGTACACGGGCCCCGGAAGAAGTGGTGATCTGTCGCTCGACGAAGCGCCCACCGAAGCAGCCGAACGGCAGTGGTTGATCCGGCTCGAGAACGGCGAGCAAAAGAGCTGCAAGGAGCTCGCGGCGCTGCAGCAATGGATCGTCGGGCACGTGGTCACGCGCGAGGCGCTGATCTCGCGCACCGGGAAGACCTGGAAGCGGCTCGGCGACATCCCCGAGCTGACGCAGTACTTCGACGTCGCCGACGAAGCGCGCACCACCGCACGCAAGGCCTCTCCGAGCAAGCCGCCCGCGCAGGGAACGCTGCTCGGCGTCGCCGGTCCTGCCGGTGGAGCGACCGCAGCGGGTGGAACGATCCTCCCCGATGACGATGCCCCGACGGCGCGCAAGGTGACGCACCCGCCGCCTGTCCCGAAGACGCCGCCCGTCGGAGTTCCCGCGCAAGCGCAGGCGCCTCGTCGTCCCGCCACGCAGCCGCCACCGCCACCCAAGAAGGGTTCGGGACACGGTGACAAGGGTTCGGGATATGGTCCCGACGAGGGTTCGGGACCCGGTCCCGATCGTTCGTCGCAATCGGGTCCGCTCCCCGTCGAGCACAAGGCCTCGAGCCCGCCGCCCGCCGGCAATCGCGCGACCGCGTTGTGGGCGAACGACGAGATCAAGCCGGCCGCGTCGAGCGGCAACAGCGGGCCGACGAGCGGGCCGTTCAGGGGCAAGCTGGCGGCGATCCCCGACGAGCCTGCGTTCGCGGGTCGCGTGCGCACAACACCGTCGGGCGAATCGTCCTTCGATACCGATCGCGTCCGCATGCCGCACGGGGACGCCGAGGAAGATGGCGTGCTGCCTTCGCGACGCGGCTCGTCGGCAGGGATGTGGATCCTCCTCGTCGTGCTGCTGCTCGGTGGTGCCACCACGGTCGCGCTGTACTTCTTGGTGTTCCGCAAGGACGATGCCGCGAAGCCGCCGGCGGATGCACAAGCGATCGTCCAGCAGACGTCCGATGCCGCACCCGTGGTGACGCCGGTGCCGGATGGTCCCGACAACGCCGTGTCGCCGGTCGAGGCTGCGCGACACGAGCTCGGGGCGGACAACGAGACACGGTTGCAGGCGCAGTACGACTCGTTTGCTGGGAAAGACGAGCCGGAGTCGCTCGCGCTACGCGCGCAGTTCGGGGCCGCGATCGCGCAGGGCCTCAACGATCGCGCCGGCCTGATCGAGAAGTCCGACGCCGACAAGCTGCGCAAGCAGAGCAAGACGCTCGTGCTCGAAGCCGTGACCTCGGCGAACAAGGCGCAGAAGGCGCTGCCCGATGATCCGAGCGCGAACCTCGCGTACGCGCACGTGCTGCGTTTGCAGGGCAAGCCGGCGAGAGATGTGAAGCGGTACCTCGAAGCGGCGAAGTCGAAGACCAAGCAGGGCGAGTGGATGCGCGACGTCCTGCTCGCCGAAGGCCTGCTCGCAGCGCGCGACGGCAAGCTCGACGACGCGAAGGCGGCGTTCGCGAAGGCCGATAGCGGCGAGGACAAGCTCGAGGTTTCGAACGACGTGCGCGCACGGTTCCATCTCGCGCTGGTCGCGCTCGCGCAGGGCAAGTCGGCGGACGCGAAGCCGCTCGTCGATCAGGTACTCGCGGCACAGCCGGATCACCTCGGCGCGAAGGCGCTCTCGGCGAAGCTCGAGACGCTCGTCGCGAAGACCGATCCTCTCCCGCCCGAGGATCCGAAACCGGGCTCGGGCTCGAACGTCGTCGTGGGTCCCGGGTCCGGCTCTGGCTCGGCGACCAAGCCGCCGGATCCAGGCGAGAGTGGAGGCAGCGACTACGACAGCTTGTTGAAGAAGGCGAACACGCTCGCCGAGACCAACTGCACGAAGGCGAACGACGTCTACGCGAAGGCGCTCGTGCAGAAGCCGAACGGTGTCGAGGCACTCACGGGCCAGGGCTACTGCGCACTCGACGCGAAGAACTTCTCGACCGCGCATCGCAAGTTCACGACGGCGCTCGCGGCGTCGTCGCGCTACGAACCTGCGCTCGCGGGCATCGCGGAGACGTACTCGTCCCAAGGTCGCCGCGATGATGCGATCGCTGCATGGCGTCGCTACCTCGATGCGTTTCCGGGATCTGCCAAGGGGACGAAGGCGCTGGAGCGACTCGGTGCGGGTGCAGCAACGCCAACGCCGGGGAGCAACGCCGGCTCGGGCTCCGACGCACCGCCGCCGCCGACCCCCACGCCCACGCCCACGCCCGCGCCTGATGGCGCCGGATCCGGCTCGGGCTAGTTGGTGCTATCAACGCGAGATGTCGCGTTGGTTAGTGATGATCGCCCTCGCCGCCTGTAGCGGTGGACAGTCGATGCTCGACGACAATGGTGAGGGACTCACCGCACCGTTGGCGAACGATCCGTGGGCCGGCGATCACGCCACCACGCCGACCGAGACACCGGACTCGGGAAGAGGTTTCGGCGGCTTCGACATCACCGGGATGCTCTCGAAGGTCACCGAGAGCGTGAAGAAGCCGGGGTTCTACGAGGATCCGGAGACGTCGGAAGACTACGACGCGGAGCAACCGCACGTCGGTGTGCTCGAGCTCGGTGGCAAGGTCGTCGAGCGCGACGTCGTGTTCAGCAATCCTCTGTTCGGCGGCAGTCGCGGCATCGAGCTGGGCACGCTGGTGGCGAGACTGCGCGAGCTGGCGAAGGATCCGAAGCTGACGGGGCTGGTCGTGCGGCTACGAGATCTCGAGATCAGCCTGCCCGATGTCGTCGAGCTGCGCGGCGTGCTCGCCGAATGGAAAGCCGCCAACAAGACGCTCGCGTGTCACCTCGAGGGCGCGAGCAACGCGGGGTACCTGCTGCTCGCCGCGTGCACCAGGATCGGGATCGCACCGCTCGGTCAGATCGCGATCACTGGCCCGGCGGCGATGCCGATCCACATCAAGGGTCTGCTCGACAAGCTCGGCATCCAGGCCGACTTCCTCCACGTCGGTGCCTACAAGGGCGCGGCGGAACCGCTGACGCGCGACGCACCGTCGCCGGAGATGGAGACCACGCTGAAGGACATCCTCGATCGCCACTACGAGACGATGGTCTCGGTGATCGAGAAAGATCGGAGGCTCGATCGCAAGACGGTCGAGGGCTTGATCGATACCGGCTTGTTCGCGTCGGAGCAGGCGAAGGCGGCGAAGCTCGTCGACGAGGTCGGGGCATTCGAAGCCTTCCGCGGCGACAAGGCGTGGACGAAGCTTCCGCTCGACACCGCGGGCTCGGACAAGCTCACCGGGTTGGTCAAGATCTGGCGCTTCCTCGGCGCGATGCCACCGGAGCGTCCGCTCGGAGAGCACGTCGCCGTGATCTACGCGATCGGTAACATCGTCGACGGTGAAGGAGATGGCGTGCTCGGTGCGCGGCAAGAGATCGCGTCGCACACGCTGGTCGCGGCGATCCGGGCGCTGACCGACGACGAAGCCGTCAAGGCCGTCGTGCTGCGGATCGATTCGGGTGGCGGCAGCGCGCAGGCCTCGGAGCTGATCTGGCGCGCCGTCAATGATCTCAAGGCGAAGAAGCCGGTGGTCGTGTCGATGAGCGATGTCGCGGCGAGCGGCGGTTACTACATCGCGTCGAACGCGACGCGGATCTACGCGCTCGACAACACGTTGACCGGATCGATCGGTGTGGTCGGCGGCAAGATCGCACCTGGCAACGCACTCGCGAAGCTCGGCGTCTCGACGTTCCCGCGCGGGCGCGGTCGCCGCGCCACGATCCTGGCGTCGCTGTCGCCGTGGAATGAAGAGGAGAAGCAGGTGATCCAGAAGTCGATGGAGGAGGTCTACACGGTGTTCACCGGCCGCGTCGCCACCGGGCGGAAGCTGCCGATCGAGAAGGTCAAGGAGCTCGCGCAGGGTCGCGTGTGGACCGGCACGAAGGCGAAGGAGCTCGGGCTCGTCGACGAGATCGGCGGTCTCGACGTCGCGATCGCGAAGGCGAAGGAGCTCGGCAACGTCAGCGCAGACACCGACCTCGAGGTCTATCCGCCCTCGCCCACGCTGCGCGATGTCGTCCAGGGTTGGGGTGGCAGCGTCTCGACGGGCTTGCTCGGCCAGAGCACCGAGCTCGCCGCCTTGGATCGCCTCGATCCGCAGCTCGGCGCCGCCGCACATGGGCTCCTCGATCTCGTGACCTCGTTCGCCAAGACGCATGTCCAGGCGATCGCGATCCTCCCGATGGTGCGCTGATGCGACCTCTCCTCCTCCTGGTCCTTGTCGCGTGCAGCAACAACTCGACGACGAGCCCGGTCGCGCCGACGAAGGCGGATCCAGTTCCCGCGGTCGCGAAGGCCGAGCGAGCGAAGAGCCAGGTCGTCAGCGAGAAGCTTCATTCGAACGCGCTCGGCGTGGATAGAGATGTCCGCGTCTATCTCCCCGCCGGCTACGACCCAGCGGACGCGCGGCGCTACCCGGTGTTCTATTACCTGCACGGCCTCGGCGGTGACGAGGCGAACTGGCTCGACGGTGCGAAGCTCGATCGTGCGGCCGACGCCCTCGCGCTCGAAGCGATCGTCGTGATGCCCGACGGCGACAACAACTTCTACATCGATAGCGCACTCGATACGAAGTACGACGCCTGCCTCAAGGAGGGTGCCGGCATGTTCCTCCCCAAGCAACCGCGTCACAAGACCTGCGTCAAGGCGTCGAAGTACGAGACGTATATGACGCGCGATCTGATCGACTGGGTCGACCGCACGTACAAGACGATCGCCACGCGCGACGCACGCGGGATCGCCGGGCTGTCGATGGGCGGCTTCGGTGCGCTCGTGCTGTCGATGCGCCATCCCGATCTCTACGCCGCTGTGGCGAGCCACTCGGGCTTGATCACGCCGCTCTACAAGGGCCCGTACCCCTACGAGAAGGGCAAGGGCGAGCTGCACACGAGCTACCTGTCAGTGGCGACGACGTACAAAATGCTCGGCGACCTCGGCACCTGGGTCAACGCCGTGTTCGGCGCCGACTTCGCGACCTGGCAAGACTACAACCCGATCGCACTCGCGCAGAAGCTTACGCCGGGTGCGCTCGCCCTGTATCTCGACTGTGGCACCGAGGACGAGTTCCTGTTCTACAACAGCGTGTCGTATCTCCACGACGTGCTGCTCGAGCGCGGGGTCCAGCACGAGTTCTTCCTCGGGCCTGGCCGCCACAGCTTCGACTTCTGGCGGGTGCGCGTGACAAACAGCCTGACCTACCTGCGCGATCACCTCGCGAAGGCGAACTGACCCAGCGCGACGTTGCGATCACGGTGACTTCGTCAGCTCTGTAGTCCGATCGAACGCGCGAGCGCCTTGACCGCCGCACGCGCACGCTCGATGTGCTCGGCGGCTTGCGAGACCGCGGACGCCACCGCGACCACCGAGTCGCTCTGCTCCATCACCGCGGTCTCGTCGGAGGCGGCACGCATGTTCGCGCGCAGCGAGTCGATCGACTCCTCGATGACCGAGACGTGCTCGACCATGTCGACGGGCACACCGGAGCCGGTGCGCGTGACGTTCGCATCGTCGTCGTCATCGCCATCCATCGCGTCGCGCAACTTCTGCTCGGTATCGGCGAGCCGATCCTGGAGGAGCTTGTTGTCGCGCTCGAATCCGGCGAGCTTCTTCTCGAGCACCTCGGTCTGCGCGATCATCTTCTCGAACCGCGCCATGTCGAAGTTCGCGGTGTCCTCGGGGTCCGCGACCGCCTGCCCCTTCGAGGTGCGGCGCTGCTGGGCCTCGAGGATCGCGACCTCGCGCGGGTCGAGGGGGGCGCGCTCGTTGGTGGTCTCGCTATCGGATCGCGAGTCGCGAACCTCGAGCTCGAGGCGATCGCGCTCGAGCGTCATCTGCGTGAGCTTGCTGCGCGTCTCGCGGAGGTCGCGCTGGAGCTGCGCGATCTCGCGCTCGGTCTCGGCGGCGAACGAACGCACGTTGTCGGCGCTCGCGACCTCTCGCTCGAGCGTGGCGATCCGCTGCTGCGCGTGAGCGAGCTTGGTCTGGAGCTCGTCGACGTTGCCACCGGATTGTTCGGCGTTGTCGAGGCGTGCGAGCACATCGGCCACCCGCGCCTCGGCATCGTCGAGCCGGTGCTGGAGATCCGCCAGCGCGCCACGGGCTTGCTCGGCGGCCACACGGTGCTGCTCGACGGCGATGCGCGCTTGCTCGATGTTGACCCGCGCGGATTCGCCGGCGCTGTGCACCTCGGCAGCCAGCTCGTCGCTGCGATCCTCGGCCTGCTGGGCGCGGTGCTCGGCCTCGGCGACGCGCGTGTCGGCTTCCTTCGCGCGCGCTTCGGCCTCGCGTTGCCGAGCCTCCGCGGCGGCGACGCGGTCGCCGACGATCGCCTCGGACTGCTCGAGCTGGCGCGCGGAGTCGCGGCTCTTGTTCTGCGAGTCGCGTTCGAGCCAGGTTAGTTTTTGGATCGCCTCGTCGAGCTGGCGCTGCAGCGCACCGGCGCGCCCGATCGCGAGATCCGCGGCCTCGGCGCGCGCCTCGAGACCATCGAGCTTGCGCTCGGCTTCCTCGGCGCGCGCGGTCGCGTCGTCGAGCCGATCCTGCATCGTCAGATCGGCGGCGCGCTCCTCGCGTTCGCGCTCGAGCTCGGCGATCGCGAGGCGTGCCGCCGACAGCGCCGTCTCGGCAGACGCCCGCGCGCTGACTGCCTCCGCGAGCTGGGTCTCGAGCGTCGAGACGCGCACACCGAGATCGGCGGCGATCTGCTGCGCCTTGACGACCGCAGGCTCGGCCTCTCCGAGCTTCGCCTTGAGCTGTGCGATCTCGGCACGCGCCTCGGCGAGCGACGCCTGTTGCGCTGTCTCCGAGACGGCGATGCCACTCTCGAGATCGAGGATCCGATCGTTGAGAGCTTCGACCTCGTTCTCGCGCTCGACGAGCTTCGCATCGATCTCCGCCGCTTCCTCGGCGGCCGCGCGGGCCTCGGCGAGATCGCGCTCGAGCTGAGTCTTGCGGTCGACGAGCTTCTGCGACGACGTGCGCTCGGCGGCGAGCTCGCGCTGCGCTTGCTCGAGCTTGCCTTGCAGCTCCTTCTGCGTCGCTTCGAGCTTCGCGGCGCTCTCGCGACTCGAGGTCTCTAGCTTGCTCTGGATCGCGGCCAGCTCGGCGGTGTGGTTCGCGACCGCAGCCTCGAGCTCCTCGGAGTGCTTCGCGGTGAGCCCGGCGAGCTCGCCGGTATGCTTCGACGTTATTGTCGCCAACGCCTCGGTCCGCGCCGCTTCGAGCTCGGCGACGCGCGAATCGAGCGTCTTGGTCAACTCGTCGATCTTGAGCTCGGCTTCGCTCGCGCGGCGCTGCGAGTCCTTGATCGACGATGCGACATCGGCGCCGATCGCCTCGGCGTTGTCAGCACGGCGATGTGCGTTCTCGAGCTCGCGGTTGACCGCACGCGCTCGCATGTCCACGTCGGCCGCACGCCGCAGTGCCTCGGCGACGTCCTTCGCCATCGCCTTCGCCATCGTGTCGGCGGCGTCAGCGCGCTTCTCGGCGTCCGCGGCGCGCTTGAGGGATTCGATGACCTGTGCGTCGGCGGCCGAGGCGCGATCGTTGGCCGATTGCTTCGCCTTCGCAGCCTCGGCGATCGCGGAGTCCGCGCCCGACAGCTCCGCCAACCGAGCCTGCAGCGACCGCGAGTGTTCCTCGGCCTCGGTGAGCAAGCTGTGCGCGCTCGCGAGCTCGCTGGCGGCGGTGATCGCGCGCTCGTCGGCATCGCGCGCCTGTTGCTCGGTCTCGCTCACCGTCGACTGCAGCTCGGTCAGCTTCGTCGTCGCGTCGGCGAGCTTCGTGGACAGGTCCTCGACCTCCGCCGCGAGCCGGTCGGCGCGCGCCTGCATCGCCTGCACTGGCGAGCCGCTGACGCGCGCTTCGAGCGTGGTGATCCGCGCGTTCGCCGTCTCGAGCTCGGCTGCCGCCAGCTTCGCCTTCGACTCGGCCTCGTTGACCTTGCCCTCCAGCAGTGTTGCGCGGGTGTCCGCCTTCGCCGCCTGCGCGGACGCGTGCGCGAGGTTGCGCTCGGCACCCTGCGATCGGATCTGCGCCGAGGCGAGCTCCTTCTCTGCCTTCTCGGCGCGCCCGGTGACCACCGCATTGAGATCGGTGAGCTCGCGCACGCGTGCGTCGGGGAGATTCGACGACGACGCACGGAGGTTCTGCTTCGCGATGTCGAGCTCGCGCTGCAGCCCGATGATCACGATGTCGGCCTCGGCGAGCTTCTCGGCCACCTGCATGCCCGCGGCGGTGTCGGACACCTTTTGTGCTTCTACGAGCTTGAGCAGCTCGAGCCGCATCGCCTCGAGACTCGCGACGCTCTCGCGCTTCAGACCGTCGAGCTCGTCGCGCAGCGACACCGATTCGCGCTGCGCCTCGCCGGCGGCGTGCTCGGCGATCGAACGCGCGGCCTGCGCCTCGTCGAGCTCCCCCTTCAGCTTGTCGACATCGACCGCGCCCTTGCCCGACCACTCGGCGTTCGGGCCGGCGGAGTTGCGCAGCACCTGGAGCTCGTCCTGCTGTGCCGCGAGCGTGCGCTCGAGGACGGCGACCTTCGCCTCGGACTCGTCGCGCAGCCGGATCGCCTCCGACATCATCGCCGGAGCCGTCTGATCCGGCCGCATCTCGGCGGTGGCCGCCTCGCCCGCGAACTCGCCGCCGCGCAGCGTCGCCGGCGTGGCTTTCTCCTGCGCCGCACGCAGCTCCTGATGAAGCTCGCCGACGCGCTTCGCGAACGCATCACGCTCTTCCTCGACCGCAGAGCGCGTCTTGCGCTCCATGTCGAGCAGCACCGCGAGCGTGCCGTGCAAGCCGACCGGCGGTGGCAACGTGCCGGTCGTCGGCAGCAGCCGCATCACCAAGCTACCGACGAGGATGATCTCGCCCGTCGGCACCGGGGCACGTTGGATCTTGTTCGGACCGACGAACGTCCCCGTCGAGCTGCCGAGATCCTCGATCCACAGCACGCCCCCATCGACGAAGAACCGCGCATGCTGGCGAGACACGCGCCGGTCGACGCTCTTGATCGAGCACTCGTCGCCGCTGCCCACGAGGACGACCTCGGATCCGAGCGCGAACGAGCGATCGACGCCGTCCGCATCGGAGTAGACCAGAGTCGCCATTCGCCCGGCGCAAACCTATCACGTACGCGGAGTTAGCGAAAAAACCAGCCAGTGGCGAAGTGGTCGCGATCGACCTTCCGCGGCAGCTCGATCAGCCACCATGCGCCCCCCCAAACCCTTCGATCCACGCGGCTGCAAGCTGGCCTCGGGCTTGCTGTTCCGGGCAAGCATCATGAAGAACCTCGCTTTCTCTCTCGCACTGGCTGGCGTGGTTGCCGGCTGCGGCAGCGAAGCCGCTGACGACGGTCAGAACCCGTTCCTGGAGGATCTCTCCGATAGCGGCAAAGAGGACTCGGCCTATCTCAACCCCGACGGCGTCGAGGTCGAGGTCGACCTCGAAGGCGACGTGACCGGCACCAAATCTCAGGTTGGCGAAGGCCCGGCGATGATCGGGCAGTTCGCGCTGACCTACTTTCGCAAGCAAGAGAAGCTGTTCATCGAGTCGCTCGCCGAGGACGCGTCGTCCGCGGGCCGCGCCGAGTGGTTGCTCGATGGCACCTGGGTCGCCGCCGACGACGTTCCCGCCGGTGCGACCCTCAAGCACTGGCGCCTGCGCGGCCTCAACGCGGTTCATCTGTTCGCCGCCGGCACCAAGCCGAAGGTCGGCCTCGAGCTGACCGCGAAGGTCCCGGTCAACCCGTTCACGATCCTCAAGGACGCCGGCGAGACCTGTGCCGACGACGACGATCACATCGGTCTGGACAACTCGGTCTACTGGTATCGCTGGGAAGGCGACAAGCCGGGCTGCACGGCGACGCTCCAGGATCTCAAGGTCACCGTCAGCAAGACGTTCTCGACCGCGACCGCCGCGGTCTACCCCGAGTACGACCAGCTGGTCGCGGACGGCAAGGTCACGGCCGTCATCCTGTTCGGCCAGATCGGCGACGAAGCCCAGATCAGCCCGAGCGACATCGGTGTTCGCAACCATGCGCGCTACGGCCGCATGCTCAAGGATGCCGGCTTCAAGGAAGTCACGGCGCCGGTCGGCACGCGGTTCGAGAAGACGCTTCGCGGTGGCGTGCTCGCCCAGGTCGATCTCTACGCGCCGAAGGACTTCTCGGGGCTCGGTGACTTCGCCCACTTCAGCAACTTCCAGAAGGCGCTCTCGGAGCACGAGATCGTCGCCTACGACGGCCACTCGATGCTCGGCGCCTCCGACTTCTGGACTCGTCCGTCGTACCCCGCCGACTACCAGATCTATCTCTACGGGGGCTGCCTCGGCTACGAGTACTACATCAAGCCGATCCTCCACGGCAAAGGCGACAACTGGGACAAGCTCGACATCATGTCGAGCGTGATCGAAGTGACTGCCGATGCGACCGACTTCGCGGCGCCCGCCATCGCGAAGATCTTCTTCGCCATCGAGAACGGCAAGCGCTCGTCGTGGAAGCAGATCCTCAACATCGTGCGCAACGCGGTCGGCGACTCGACCTTCGGTGTCTCCGGCGTGCGCGGCAACTGCTACAAGCCGGGCGGCAACCGCTGTTAAGCGGAGGCGCCTTCGTCACTAGCAGGTTGCTGAGAAGTTTCGAAGCGCCCGATGGCGCGAGCGGCGCAAACCACACCTGACCTCGAAGCGCTTCGCGTTTTCTCAGCCTGCTAGAGCCCGCCTCGTGCGGGCGTTTTCTTAGAGGCTCGACTCGAGGACTTTCTTCGTCTGGTTCGCGCGGAACGCATCGAGGCGCGTCGCGACCTCGGGATCCTGGAGCGCGATGATCGCCGCGGCGAGCAAGCCGGCATTCGCGGCGCCGCCCTCCCCGATCGCGAGCGTGCCGACGGGAATGCCCCGAGGCATCTGCACGATCGACAGCAGTGCATCGAGGCCGTTGAGCGCGCCACCCTGGATGGGCACGCCGAGCACGGGCAACCGGGTCTTCGCTGCGGTGACGCCGGCGAGGTGCGCCGCGGCACCGGCGCCCGCGATGATCACGCAGATGCCGCGCGCCTGCGCCGTCTCGACGTAATCGGCGTGCGCATCCGGCGTGCGGTGCGCGGACAGGATCTTGGCTTCGTTGCCGATCCCGAGCTCCGTCAGAACATCGGCTGCGGCCTTCATCGTGGTCCAGTCGTTCTTGCTGCCCATGATGATGCCGACGCGAATTGGTGTGGTCATGGCTTGCTCCGGGGGCCGGCTGCTCGAAGGAGCCGGTCGCCGACAGCTTCCCCTAGCCCGACGGCGGGAGGCAACGCAGCGACCACGACATCGACACCGGTTTCATCGAGCTCGCGCAACGCTGCATAGAGATCCCTCGCCATCCCCACCGCGTCCTCCGGGAGTTGCTTGACCACCACGTCCTCCGGAAGATCCCCAAGCACCGACGGGGGGCCGAGCACACCCACCTTCCCGCCGTGCGCGCGGACGTTCGGCAACACGATCGCGAGCTCGTGGGGCTCGATCGCGATCACCACCGCGCGTGGTGCGTAGTGACTGTCGAGCGTACCGGGTGCCGCCGGTGAC
>JBBQJJ010000133.1:0-19867 GCA_038325805.1 Haliangiales bacterium | reverse complement strand
AACGCTCTAAGAACCGGCCGCTGCCTGCTAAGGATCTCGATGGGTTGGGACCGCTTCGGAGATCCCTGTCCACCGCCGTGACCGCTCGAGTATCAAGGCCGCCGGAGGATCCATGCGCCTTGCTCTATCTGCGCTCCTGGTTGGTACGGTGATGTTCGGGTCCGTGGCCCCCGCCACGGCGTGTGAAGACGAGGACCACCAGACCGAGGCGGCGCAAGCACAACGGCAGGCGCAGAAGGTCCGCAAGCAGGCGATGCGCGAGGCCCGCCGGGCGCAACGGGAAGCACGGCGGATGATGGAGCGCCAGCGCAAGGACATCGAGCGGCACCGCGCCGACATGGATCGCCAGCGCGCCGATCTGGATCGAGCGCGTCAGGATCAGCAGCGTGCGGAGCGCGAGCAGGAGCGGGCGTTGCGCGATCAGCAGAACGCCGCACCGGCGGCGCCGGACCTCCAGCAGAAGCTCGAGAAGCTCCAGCGTAGGCTCGACAAGCTGCAGAAGAAGTTCGAGCGGTTCACACCTCGACCGACCAACCTGCGGGCTCCGGTGATCGATGTGGTGATCGACGTCAACGGGATGTAGTCCACCGCTGCTGGTCGAGGGTCCTTGATTCGCTTCACGGAGGTCACATGAAACAGGTCCTGTTCCTGGTCGCGACGCTATCCACCACGATGCTCGCGCCAACCCGCGCGATCGCCTGTGACGACGATGAGGACTCGTCGGAGAGCGACTCCGACGACCACGACTCCGACCAGCCCACCGCGCAGGTCGAGCCCGATCTGCAGCGGCGCGTCGCTCGCCTCCAGCAGCGGCTCGATGCGCTTCGTCATCGCTTCGATCGCCGCGCGCAGGTTCACATCATCACGCCGTTGCCGCCGCTTCCGCCGCTTCCGCCGATGGCTCCATTGCCGCCGCGCCCGCCGCGCGCTCCAGCACCACCGCAGTCGGCGGGTGGCTGGAATCTCGACGTGGAGATCGACATCCCCGACATCAACATCGACATCGACCTCCCCGACTTCGACATCAAGATTCCCGACATCACGATCCCGAAGATCACGATCCCTAAGATCGACAAGCAGACCAAGGTGATCATCGACGCATGGGCCGGCGATCACGAGGAAGCGGCGGAGCCCGACGAGCCCGACGAGCCCGACGAGCCGGACGAGCCGGACGAGCCCGACGAGTCCGACGACACCTAGGTCAGGTCAGCAGCGTGTAGCCGAGGCAGGTCGCCGCGGCGGTCGCGCCGAACACCAGCAGGTGCACGACGAGCCCGGGGCGCACTTCGGGTGGAACGGCTGGCAACGAGACGCTGAGGCCGGCGAGCTCGCGCTTCGCCTCCTCGATCTTCGAGTCCGCGACGGCGGCGGCGAGCTTCTGCTTCTCGAGTCGAGCGATCTCGTCGATCAGCTGGGTGGCGCGCTCGTTGTGAGCTGCGGAGTCATCGCGGTAGCTCACAGCTTGTACCCCTTCGCGACGGCGATCTTCTTGGTCCCCTTCATCAGCTCGGACTCGAGCGAGTTGACGGCGGCACCCTTCTGCTTCGCCGCTTCCGACTGGAGGAACGCGAGACGTTGGGCCTCGAGCTTCGAGATCCTGGACTGGATGTTCGCGCGCTTCGCGAGGTTCGCGGCCACCAGCTGCTTCTTCTCCTCGACCGACTTGCCGCGAAATTCGGCCGGCAGCTGATCGTCGGGAGTCTGCTCGAAGAACTTCGCGTTGCTCGTGGTCGCGTCGACCACGTCCCAGCCGCGGTTGTCGTAGACCCCCTTCTTGCCCTTGAGTTGCGCGCGCTCGAGCGCGACCTTCGGGCTCATCTTCGCGGACTGTGAATCGGCGTTCGACTGCCGCGCGACGGATGCTGCACCTTCGGCGCCGTACGCGACGTAGGTCGAGTTGAGCTCGTTGCCGAGGGCGAGGATCTGATCGTCCTGCGGCGCTGGCACGTAGGCGGCGACGTGGTTCTGATCGATCGACATCAGGTCGGACTTGGCGATCTTCGCCGCGGTCGCCCACGTCTCGTCTTGGCCACCGCAGTAGATCAACTGGACGTTGATGCCCTTCGCGGCGGCGGCCTGCATTGCCTGGGTGGCGGTGACCGGGCCTTGATCGAACTCTTCGTTGCCCGCGACGAACACGAACTTCATCGTGTCGGGGTTGTTCGACCACTGGAGGTTAGCCGACGCGACCTGGATCGCCTGACCGACGAACTCCGAGCCGCCGTTGGTAAACAGCGCCTGCAGCTTCTCGGAGACCTTGTCGAGATCGCCGGTGAACGGCTGGACCTGACGGATGAAGCCCGTGCGACCGGGCAACGTGTCGTTGCCGTACTCGTAGAGTGCGAGCTCGATCTTCACGCCGCGGGTCTTGCCATCGACGACCCGGGTCAACTTTCCCATCTGGTCAACCATGGTCCACAGGTGCGCGCGCGCCTGGTTGATCAGCCCGTCCATGCTGCTCGAGGTGTCGAGCAGCAGCGCGATCTGCACGGTGTCGGTCGCCGTGTCCCGCTCGAGCGCTGGCTGCGGTGTCGGCGTGGGTGGGGGCTGGACCTCGTGCCTGACGACCGAGATCGTCGTCGCGGTATCCGATGTGGGGGCGGTCTTGGTCGGCGTGCCTTGCCAACCGACCGCGTAGGCAACACCGGCGGCGCCACCGAGGGCGGCGACGAGGGTCAAGCTGTGCCGGCGTAGCCAGCGGGTCTTCGGACGGTCTTTCATGCGTTCTCCTTGTGGGTGAGACGCGTGAACAACCGGTCGGTTTGGATCGACCATGTCAGGAATGTGTAAGGGCGCCCCTAACCCCAGAGCTGAACTCTGGGTTAGCTCGAAGCGCTGGTGTAGCTGCGGATCGCGGTGCGCCACACCAGCCGGCCGATCACCAGCAGCACCAAGGCACCGCCGAGTGTGCCGAACGCACTCTGCGCGTCGAGCTCGCCGAGCATCGCTTTTGCCGGGTAGGTCGTCATCAGCGCGACCGGCACGATGAACGTGAAGATCACGCGCCACACCGTCGGGAACATCTGCACCGGCCAGCGGGCGACGTCGAAGATCGAGCCGAGCAGGAACGTCAGGTTGTCGAGGCGCACCACCCAGAACGACATCGACGCGCAGATGATCCACAGCCCGTACATCGCGATCACACCCGACGCGAACATCACGATCCCGAGCGCGACATCGGCGGTGTGGACCGGCTTGTCACGCACCGCGAGCGCGTAGATGACGAGCCCGATCGCACCGGCGAGATCGATGATCTTCCACGGCTCGTAGCGCGAGGTCGAGATCAGGACCTGCGCGTCGACCGGCTTGAGCAGCACGTAGTCGAAGGCGCCGCTGCGGATGCGCTCGGTGAGATCGATGACCGACGGCGAGATCATGCCCTCGAGCACCGCGCGCATCCCGAGGAAGTACGCCATCAGCACGAGTGCCGACGGCGCATCCCAGCCCTCGACCGTGTCGACCACCTGATAGACCACGATCAACGGCAGCAGCGTCATCGCCATCGTCACGAGGGCCATCGCGCCGCCGAGCAGGAAGTCTGCGCGATACGCCATCCCACTCGCGGCGCTGATCCGCAGCTGGAGGATCGCGAGCCGGACATAAAAGGTGATCCAGCGCATCTAGCCGCCCACCGACTCGAACCGGCGCACCCCGCGCGTCCACACGAACATCGCGATCGCGATCGAGGCGATCGTCCAGCCGACCTGGATCGAGAGCTGTGCGAGCACCTCGGTGGTCGACATCGAGCGCGTCATCAGCTCGACGGGAAACGACACCATGTAGCGGAATGGCAGCCACTCCGCGACCGCGCGGATCGGCCCGGGCAGGATCGCGATCGGCATGATGTAGCCGGACAGCAGCATGAACAGCAGGAAGTAGAGGCTGAACAGCCCCATCGCACGGGTGAGGAAGAACGCGAGGGCGCCGATCGCGAACATGATCGCGAACGTGATCAGCCACGCCATCAGGAACGCGGGCGCGAGCACCGCGAGCTGCAGCGGCTCGGTGGACAGGCTGCTGCCCCCCGAGCTGATCAGCAGGATGAACGCGACGGGCAGCGCCACGACGCAGCGAAACGGGATCGAGGCGGCGTGACTCGCGGCGAGCGCGACGAACGGATGCACCGGCCGCAACAGGCGCATCGACATCGTGCCCATGCGGATCTCTTCGCCGACTTGCCAGCCGACCCACGAGCCGGCGACGTTGCGGACGATCAACGTGGCGAGGAAGTACGCGGCGAAGTCGGCCTGCGAGTAGCCCTTGAACGTGCGCTGCGCGGCGACCGCGTTCCACAGCCCGAGCATGACGAGCGGGGTCGTGGTCGTCAGGATCCAGACCAAGAACTCCGCGCGGTAGGCGACGGTCTCGGCCACCCCGACGCGCAGCATCGTCGGCATCGCGCGCAGGGCACGTCCGATACTCACGCCGACTTGTCTTTCGCGGGCTCCTTCGCGTGCTGGCCGAAGAGCTGCCGCAGGATGTCCTCGAGCGGTGGATCTTCGATCGCGAGATCGCCCACCGAGAGGGGACCGAGCAGGTGGCTGACCACAGCCGGGAGCTCGCGCTCGCTGACACGTAGCGTGACGCGCTGGCCATCGCGCGTCAGGATCGAGCCCAGCTTCGCGAGATCCTCGTCTGCGTTGACCAGCGTGAAGGACACCCGCTTGTCGGGGTCCATCGACTTGATCAGGCCGCGCAGGTCGCCGTCGTGGATCAGCGTGCCGGCATCGATCACGATGATCCGCGGACACAGCGCGACCACGTCGTCCATGTAGTGCGACGTCAGGATCACCGTCGCATCGTGCTGCTGGTTGTAGCGGCGGATGAAGTCGCGGATCGCGAGCTGCATCGCGACGTCGAGACCGATGGTCGGCTCGTCGAGAAACAGCGTGGTCGGTCGGTGGAGCAGGGCGGCGGCGAGCTCGCACTTCATGCGCTCGCCGAGCGACAGCTGGCGGGCCGGCTTGTTCACCAGCGGCGCGAGGTCGAGGAGCTCGGTGAGCTCGGCGAGCGTCGCCTTGTACTGGTCATCGGGGACCGCGAACACGGCGCGGTTGAGTGCGTAGGTCTCGGCCGGTGGCAGGTCCCAGATCAGCTGCGACTTCTGGCCCATCACCAGCGTGATCTTCTCGAGGAAGGACGTCTCGCGCTTGAATGGCACGTGACCCTCGACGGTGACCTCGCCATCCGTCGGGTGGAGCAGACCGGAGAGCACCTTGAGCGTCGTCGTCTTGCCGGCGCCGTTCGGGCCGAGGAAGCCAACGCGCTCGCCGCGCTCGATCGTGAACGTCACGCCGTCGACGGCCTTCACCGTTTCATAGGTGCGGTGGAACAGCGACTTGAGGGCCGACTTGAAGCCGGGCGGTCGCTTGTGCACCTTGAAGTGCTTCACCAGATCGCGCGCACGGATCATTTCTTGGGGTCTCGTGCAGCCGCCGCGAGCTCTCCCATCGTCTTGAGTGGGAGGTTGTCCACCGCGTCGCCCTGCAGGATCGATTCGATCAGGTGCGCGCCGACCTGCGAGAGCTGCGCCAAGCCCGCGATCCGCTCGGCGATGAACTTGCTGCGCTCGTCGCCTTTGTCGTTCGGGGACACTTCCTGATTGGCGGCGTCGAACGCCTCGGAGGCGCTGCGGATCCACTGCAACTCGCGCTCGCGGAACACGCGCGACACCATCTTCCAGATCGACGTCTCCGCTTCGAAGTGTTCGCGCCGCTCACCCACCATCCACGACTTCTTGACCGCACCCCACTCGAGCATCTCGGTCAGCAGCATCGACACCGAGCCCGTCGACAGGCCGAGGCGATCGCAGAGGTCACTCGCGTTGAGCGGGCGGTTCTCGAGATACAGCACGGCCCACATCCGGCCCATGTTGCGCTTGAAGCCCCACGATTCGATCAGGGCACCGACCGCATCGGCCACCTTGAGGACGGCCGGGTCGATGCTCATGACTCTTCGTCGTCGGGCTTCGCGACCATGTGCTCGCGCGTGGTGACACGCACCGCGCCACCGGGGAGGAGTCCGACGTGCGACGACTCCTGGCGACGGCGCGTGATGATCTCGACGATCTCGCGCTGCGATAACCCGCCCGACGGTCGGATCGTCACGCTGGCTTCCTTGCCGGTCTTGATCTCGCGCGCGGTGACCGAGAGGATGCCCTCGACGTCGACGGTCATCACCAGCTCGACGCGGATGGTGCCGGCCTGGCCTTTCGGCAGATCGTCGAGGACGACCTGGCCGAGCTTGCGCATCTTCGAGACTTCCTTGTCCTCGCCCTGGTAGAGCTCGATCGACACGAACTTCTGATCGTCGCTCGTGGTCGCGAACAACCGGCGCGCACGCACCGGCAGCATCGAGTTGCGGGGCACGACGAGTGCGAACCCGGAGTCGCCGACCTTGATGCCGATGTCGTGAGGCGTGACGTCGAGCAGCTGCGCTTCGTCGGATTCGCCCGTGAGGATGCCGGCGAACGCGGCGGCGCCGAGCGCGACCACCTCGTCGGGGTTCACGCCCTTCGACGGCTTCCGCTTGAAGATCCGTTCGACCACGTCCTGGACGGCCGGCCAGCGGGTCATCCCGCCGACGAGCAAGACCTCCTCGATCGTGGTCGAGCCAGCCGCATCGATCGACAAGCCGGCATCGGCGAGCGCGCGCGTACACGGAGCCTCGAGGCGATCGAGCAGGTCCTTGGTGAGCTGCTCGAGGTACTCGCGCGTCACCGTGCGCTCGTAGTTGATCGGCGCACCGTGCTGATCGTTGGCAAGAAACGGGAGCGAAACCTGGGTCTCGCGATCGACCGACAGCGTTTTCTTTGCGGTCTCGCAGGCTTCGCGTAGGCGCGACATCGCCATCGGGATGGTCGTCAGGTCGACGCGATGTTGATCGAACACTTCGTCGACGATCCGCTCGAGCACACGGCGATCCCAGTCCTCACCGCCAAGCGCGGTGTCGCCGCCGGTCGAGAGCACCTCGAAGATGCCGTTTTCGACGGACATCAGCGAGATGTCGAACGTACCGCCGCCGAGGTCGAACACGGCGATGATCCGGCGGCCCTCGCTCACACGATGCGCGCCGTAGGCGAGTGCCGCGGCGGTGGGTTCGTTGAGGATGCGGACGACGTCGAGGCCGGCGATCTGCCCGGCGTCGCGCGTCGCCTGGCGCTGGGCATCGTCGAAGTACGCCGGCACGGTGACCACGCAGCGAGTCACCGGCTCGCCGAGCGCCTCCTCGGCGGTCTTGCGGATCGCTCGGAGGATGTGCGCGGCGACCTCCTGCGGCGAGATCGGCTGACCGTGCACGCGGACCCACGCATCGCCGTTCGGCGCGGCGACGATCCGGAACGGCGCGAGCCGCGCGAACCACGAGACGTCGTCGGCGTTGACCTTGCGACCGATCAGGCGCTTGGTGCCGTAGATCGTGGCGGCCGGGTTGGTGACGGCCTGACGACGCGCGCGCTGACCGACGACGATCCGGCCATCCGGAGCCCACGCGACCCACGACGGGATCGTGCGCTCGCCGTCAGCGCCGGCGAGCGTCTTCGGCGTGCCCTTGTCGTCGAGCACGGCCACGCACGAGTTCGTGGTTCCAAGGTCGATGCCGATGATGCGCGACACGGCTACTCCTTCTTCCCCATGAGCCGCGACAACAGGCCCTTGCGTTCGTTGGTTGCATGCCGTCGCATCTCGGCAAGCTCACGCGCCGCGCGTTCGTTCGAAGGATCGATCTCGAGGGCAGCCTCGAAGCGCTGCGCGGCCTCGAGACGATCGCGCAACGCCAGCGCCTTGAGCCCCTCCGCGAGCTCGATGCCGGCGCGATACACGCGCTCGGTGGGGTGCTTCTTCGCGAGGATGCGGAACGCGGCCAGCGCATCCTCGAACTTGCCGGCATCGATCAGCTCGTCGACCGCGGCGGTATCGCCGGGCTGGATCGGCATCGGCGGTGGCGTGGACGCGGTGGGATCCGGCTTGCGGACGGTGCCGGCCTCGTGAACGTGCGCCGGGATCATGCCGGTCTGCTTGAGCGGAGTGGGCTTGTGATCGAGCAACGCGGGCTCGGGCGGCTTGCGGACGGTGCCGGCCTCGTGCGGATCGCGCTGCGGAGTCTGCGCGGCGGTCGCGGCGAGCGCGCGGATCGGGCCGCTCTTGACGTCGTTGGTCACCCGCGGGACCGCGTCGATGACTCCCGGCTCGCTCGCCGCGCGAGGCGTTCGCGGAATCGCACCCGGGGGCACCCCCTGCGGCGGCGTGCGCCGGCTCTGCGGCCCCGCGGGGTTCGCCGTCGCTGCGCGAGTCGGAACCGAACCCTTGTTGAGTGCGGCAAGCGCTTGTCCGCGGCCCGCGGCGTCGCCGAGCCTGCGATACGCATCGCGGATGAGGATGAAGATCTCGGCCGCGACCGCGCGCAGCTGGGTCGACTCGTACCGGGCGAACCGATCCGGGTGGTACTTCTTCGTCAGCTCGCCGAACGCCGCGCGAACCTCGCCGTCGGTGACCTCGTAACTGACGCCAAGCACCAGGAACGGGTTGAGCTTCTTCATCGACTCGGCCTCCGCGGCAAGCGCGCGGATCAGCTCGGCCTCGGCTTCGCTGACATCGGCACCCTCGGTCACCGTTGGAACCGGGCTGGTCTTGAGGGGCTCGGCCGGCGCGCCGGATTCGCGGCGTGCTTCGGAGGCGAGCGCGCTCTCGATCATCCACACCGAGCCGGTGGGAATCGGTGCGAGCTTGAGCTCGACGCCGGCGCCGCGCACGGCATCGCTGACGTGCTGATGCACGGTGCCGGTCAGCACGATCACGGACGAGCTCGGCAGCGTCAGATCGATGCGGACGTTGGTTCCGAGCGCCGGTGGATTCGACGCCTTGAGGAACATCGTGCCGCGGCTGAGATCACGGTAGTAGATCGTCGCCAGCTGCTGCCACGAGGCGCACCGGAGCTTGATGGACAGTGCGCCCGCTGCCATGCGAATACCGCGAGATCATAGGCGTTCAAGGTCCGCGTGGCAATGACCGGTACCTGGCGAGTACACGCTCGTGGCGTTCTTTGATCCTGTCCAGGTACACGGCCTCACGCGTCCGATGCAGCGACTCGTGGGCGAGCTGGGACAGCCGCTCGACCACCGCCTCGATGTCCTCGAGCGGTTTGTGGACGAATCCGACCACCCCGAGGTCCGCGGCGTCGGCAGCGAGGTCGGCGTCGTGGACCGAGGTCATCAGGAAGGCTGGCAGGCCGGGGACTCGCTCGCGAAGCCGGCGCACCGACTCGAGTCCGTCGATCCCGGGCAATTGGGCGGCGACCAGGGCCAGATCCAGGCCCGTGGTCGCGGCCAAGGTTTCGGCCTCGCGCAGCGCTTCCTCGCCGGTGACATAGGCGAACGTGGCGATGCCGGCGGTCTCGAGCAGGTCGGCGAGATCGTCGGCGACCGAGCGATCGTGCTCGACCAGCAGGATCGCGGGTGGGCGCGACTCCGTGGTGATCGTCGGGACCTCGCCGCTACGCGCGTGGACGAGCGCGTCCTCGGCGTCGATCGAGCGGCGCTCGGTCCGGATCAGATCTTTGAGGAGATCTTCGACCATCGCGCGTACCTGTCCGAAGTTGTCCTGCTCGCGCGCGCGATCGTATTGGCGGAGGCAAATGCGCTGGACGATCGCGCGTGCCGTCGCCGTGCCTTCGAGAGACAGATCGATGACATCCGCGGCGCCGGCGCGGATGCAGGCGAGGATCATGCGGGGGGCGGCATCGTCGCCGATCACCACGGGCAGCGAGGTTGGCAGCGCGACCAGCACGCGACGGATCAGCTCGCCAGCGTTGCGCACGTCCTCGACCTCGCCGGCGGACCACGCGCGCACGTCGAGCAGCAGGGCCGGCGGCGACTCGTGCTTGCGGGCGAGCTCGGCGGCGGTGGGCACGTCATCGACGATCGTTGTCGTGATTCCGGAGCTGCCGAGCCGATCCATCAGACCGCGCAAGGGCCCGCTCGGCCCGTCGGGCGCGATCAAGATCGCGGCGTGCTCCATCGGCACCAAACGTTACCTGAGCTACGATGACCAGCGCATGACCGAGCATCTCTTTCTGCGAGCGTGTCGACGGCAACCCGTGGAGCGCACGCCGATCTGGATGATGCGACAAGCAGGGCGCTACCTGCCCTCGTACAAGGAGACCCGGGCGCGTGCCGGGTCTTTTCTGACGCTGTGCCGCACCCCGGATCTGGCGTGCGAGGTCACGCTGCAGCCGATCGATCAACTCGGCTTCGACGCCGCGATCCTGTTCTCCGACATCCTGATCACGCTGCCTGCGATGGGCGTCGAGGTCACGTTCCCCGACGCGGGTCCCAAGATCCCGACGCCGGTGCGTGATCGAGCGGCGATCGATGCGATGAAGGTTCCCGATCCGGAGGCAGAGCTGCCGTACGTGTTCGAGGCGATCCGGCTGATCCAGAAGGGCCTCGCCAATCGCGTGCCGTTGATCGGGTTCGCGGGCGCGCCGCTGACGATGCTCACGTACTGCGTCGAGGGTGGTGGATCCAAGGATTATCCGAACACCAAGAAGCTGCTGTACGGCGATCCGCAGAGCGCACACGTGCTGCTCGACAAGATCGCGCGGACCACGGCGGTTTATCTCGAGGCGCAGATCGCGGCGGGGGTCGATTGCGTCCAGCTGTTCGATAGCTGGGGCGGCATCGTGTCGCCGGGCGATTTCCGCGAGTACCCGCTGCGCTACGCGAAGCGCGTGATCGAGATGCTCCGCGCATCGAAGACGTTCGCCGCCAAGCCGGTGCCGATCATCTACTTCGTCAACGGCTGCGCACCATACCTCGACGATTACGCGTCCAGCGGTGCCGACGTCCTCGGGGTCGATTGGCGCGTCGGGATCGACGAGGTTCGTCGTCGGGTGGGCGATGGGGTCGCGCTGCAAGGCAACCTCGATCCGGGTGCGTTGTTCGCGTCGCCGGCGGAGATCCGCTCGCGCGTGTCGGACATCCTCGAGCGGGCCGGCACCACCGGGCACATCTTCAACCTCGGGCACGGCGTGTTGCCGGAGACCAACCCCGAGCACGTGCGCGCGATGATCACGGCAGTCAAAGAGCTCTCGGCAAGATAATGAGGATCGCGATCATCGGCGGTGGACTCGGTGGGCTGACGACCGCGCGGACGCTGATCGCCGCCGGGGTCGATGCGCATGTCCTCGAAGCGTCGTCGCGTGCCGGTGGTGTGATCGGCACCAGTCACGTCGACGGTTTCAGGCGCGAGCATGCCGCGAGCTCGTTTCTCGGGGGTCCGCCACGCGGGGCGCTCGCGCTGTGCAACGAGCTCGGCGTGCCCGTCGACAAGGCGTCGCCGCGCGCGAACAAGCGCTGGATCTTCCTCGACGGCAAGTTGCGCGCGCTGCCGAGCAATCCCATCGAGCTGGTTCGCAGCGATCTGCTGACCTGGCGCGGCAAGCTCGATCTGTTGCGCGAGCCATTCAACTTCCGCCCGGAGCCTGGCCAGGACGAATCGGTGCACGACTTCGCGGCGCGCCGCTTCGGACCGGAAGCCGCGCGAGCGATCGTCAGCCCGTTCGTCACCGGCGTGTACGCCGCCGACGCGCACGAGATCTCGCTCGAAGCCGGCTTCCCCAAGCTCGCGGCGCTGGCGAAGCACGGTGGCCTCGTGCGTGGAATGGCTCGACAGGCGGCGCGTGGCGCAGTGGGTGCGCTGCTTCGTAAGATCGCTGGCAAGCACAAGAGCAAGGCCACGCCACGGGGGATGTACGCGCCACGCGGTGGGCTCGGTGCGTTGATCGAGGCGTTGTCTGCCGAGCTCGGCGATCGCGTTCGACTCGGCACGCCGGTCGACAAGATCGAGCCGACGGTGAAGGGCATCATCATCGACCGCGAGGTGTGGGATGGCGCGGTGATCGCGATCCCCGCGCAGGACGCGCCAACGCTCACCGCGATCCCCGACCTCGCGAGCCGCCTCGCGATGTTCGAGCGGGCACCCACCTCCATTGTCTATCTCGGCTTCCCCTACGACGCGGTGCCGCGTGCGGCCGATGGGTTCGGTGCGCTGGTCGCGCTCGGTGAGGACGTGCGCGTGCTCGGCATCGTGTTCGAATCGACGGTGTGGGAAGGCCGGGCGCCGGCAGGGCAGGTGCTGCTCCGCTGCATCTTCGGTGGCGGCCGCGATCCGTCGGTCACCGCGCTCGATGACGGAGCGCTGATCGCGCAGGCCATCCGCGACGTCGGCGTCGTGCTCGGCGCCTCGGCGACTCCCTCCCATGCGTCGGTCGTGCGCTGGCAGCGCGGTGTGGCGCAGTACACGCTCGGTCATCGCGAACGCGTGCGTGCCGCGGTCACGGCAGCACGCACCCATCGGATCGCACTCGCGGGTGCCGACTACTACGGCCCTGGCGTCAACGACATCTGCATCGACACGGCGCGGATCCTCGACGAGGTTCGTGCGTGGTAGTGCGCCTCGCGTTGCTGCTCGTCGTCGGCTGCGGTGGCAAGAAGTCGGCGGGTGAAGATGCGACGCGAGCACCCGTCGTCGCCGTCGACGCAGCGGGATCTGGTGCTGGATCCGCAGCTGCGAAGGGAGACGTCGCGATCCGTGTCGAGTGGAAAGCGGTGCCGACGAGCGCGCGGCAGTCGCCGGGACGCACGAGCTGCAACACGGCGCGTCCACCGGCGGTCACTCCGACGACGATGTGGGGCATCCCCGACGCGATCGTGCTCGCAGACAGGGCGCCCGCTCCGGCGGAAGCACGGATCACGCTGGCGGAGTGCGCGGTGACGCCGCGGATCGCGATCGCGAGCACGCTGATCGTCGAGAGCACGGTCGAGCGTCCCGCGACGCTGACGCTGACGAAGCACGGCACGATCGGCTCGCTCGGAGCGCTGCAAGCCGGCGACGCGCGCGCGATCCAGCTCCCGATCGCGGGTCACGCGGTGTCAGTGTCGCTCGACGCGGGGGGTGTCTACCGTCTCGCGATCGCGGGCTCCGACGACGCCGCCTGGATCGTCAACGCGCCCGGTGGCGTCACCGATGTCGCGGGTCTCGCGACGCTGCGGCTGCCGCCCGGTGCGCACGAGGCCACGGCCTGGCTGCCCGCGCGGGGTGGCCAGGAGTGGAAGGTCGTCAAGTCGACGGTCACCGTCGAAGCGAACGCAGTTGCCGAGCTCGCGATCGACCTCGGCCCTCGCTAGGGGCCTGTCCCTGCTTGGTCGTGGTCGTCGTGGCCGTGCACGTCGACAATCACGTCAACGATCTCTGCGAGCTAGCTCGATTCGTTCGATCTGGAGCTCGCCGGTGATCTCGAGCCGCTTGTCGCCCGGCGTCTCGCCGGTGACCACGACATCACCACGATCGGCGCGCTCGAAGTCGCGATTGCCCTCGCTGCGATGGCGTTTCATGAGGCGAATCGTGGTGCGGCCCTGCTGGCTGCACCCGAGGAGCTCGTGCTTGCCCTTCTCGATGAAGGGCGCACTGACGGCGCGCCACGCCGACGAGCCTGCCTCGACGAGATCGAGCGGGTGTTTGCGCAGCACGAGATACGAGAACTTCATCCCGCTGTCGCGCAGGTGTGTGAGCCGCGCGAGCTCGCGCGTCGTCGGTGGCAGCTCGAGCACGCGATCCTCGTGACACCAGTCCGACGGATCGACGAGCGCCGTACACGGCACGCAGCGGCGCGTGCACGGTGCGAACACACGCGCACCCCGCTCGATCATGGCGTCGCGGATCGCGTGCAGCCCTCGCGACGTGTCGCGCAGCGCGGGTTCGATCGCGATCAGGGCGCCGTCGTCGGGGACCGCCGCGAACGCACGCTCGACGAGCGCGAGCGCGAGGTCGGCCGGGAGCTCGTTGAGGATGGTGCCCATCACGACGAGATCGGCGGCAGGCAGCTCGGTACGTGTCGCATCGACGGTCCTGGTGACGACCGTCGCTGTCGTCGACAACGCGGTGATCGCACGCTTCGCGATGTCGAGGGCTCGCGCATCGCGATCGATGGCGGTGATCGAGAGCTCGCGATCGCAGAGCACGGCGACCAGGCCGAGTGACATCGCCCCGCATCCCGCACCGACGTCGAGCACGCGCAACGGCCGCGCGGGCAGGGCACCCCGCCGCGTCAGCTCCGCGAGCGGTAGGGCGATCTTCATCGCATCAGCGATCGTGAAGAACACCGCACGGGCTGCGAGATCACCGTCGGGATCGCGGGGAGATGCCAACTGATCGCGATCGCTGGTGTAGCGCTGCGACCGATCGACGATCGCGCGGGTCAGGGCACTCGTCGCGAGGGGCGCATCACCGAGCACGGCGCGAGCCGCAGCACGCACCGCAGCTTCGAGCACGATCGGCACGCGCATGCGCGCAGCCGGCTACTCGGCGGAGTCCGAGTCAGACTTCGGAACGCGGCCGGTATCCGCCGTGGAGATCTCCGTCGGCGCAGCCTTCGCTTCGTCGGCATCGTCGGTCACGGCGAGCTTCGCGGCCTTGATGTCGGCTTCGGACAGCGGCTTGAGACCCGGATCGGTGGTCGCCGTTGCCATCGCGTGGTCCTTGCCTGTCGGTGGATCCGTCGGCCGGCGCTCGGTCTTTTGCTTGTCGATCGGCGGGATCGTGTCCCCGACCTCGTCTTCGGAGATCGCGCGCATCGGCTGCGTGGCCTTGAGCGACTTCTCTCCCATCGACGGCGGCATCACGGTGTTGACCACCATTCGCGGCGGCAGGCCCGTGGGGCTGTAGAGCGCCGTTTCGGTGGGCTCGTCGGCGGCGAACGGGTTGTTCGCGAGATCGACCGGCTGGGTGGATTCGCCCGAGACTTCGCCGGGCACACCTTCGATCAGCTCGGTGACATGCACCGCGATACCGGTGATGTTGTCGTGGCCGCCGCGCTGCTTCGCGAGCTCGACCATGTCCTTGAGGGCATCGCCGGGCGCATCGAGCGACAGCTTCTGCGCGATCTCTTCCTCGATCGGGAAGTAGTCGTGCAGGCCATCCGAGCACAGCAGCAGGCGATCGCCGCGCTTGAGCGTGACGTGTGCCATCTCGACGCCGACATCCGCCGAGACCCCGATCGCGTTGACCAGGATCGTGCGGAGCGGTGAGACCTGCGCCTCTTCGATCGTCAGCTTGCCCTCGATCACGAGGACCTCGGCGACCGTGTGATCGGTCGTGATCTGCGAGGACCGGCCATCGCGGATCAGGTACGTCCGGCTATCGCCGACGTGCGCGACGAACGCCTCGGGACCGGCGACCAGCACGACATCCAGCGTGGTGCCCATGCCGGCCTTATCGGGCTCGGCCTGACCGCGCTGGAACACGGCTTGGTGCGCCGACAGCACGGCGGACTGGAGGAGCTGGACGATCGAGCGACGGCCCGCATCCGTGGGCGCCTTCTTGAACGCCTCGATCTCGGGGCGCTGCGCATCGAGCGTGACGCGCACGGTCTCGACGGCCATCGCGGACGCGACCTCGCCGGCGGCGTGACCGCCCATCCCGTCGGCGACGATGAAGAAGCCCTTGCTGGCTTCCATGGACGCGCAGTCCTCGTTGTGCTCGCGCACCATGCCGACGTCCGTGACGAGCCAGGCGTCGAGGGTCACGCGAGCCTGATCTGTGGCCGGACTCGAGCTCATGAATCAACCGCCATCAAGTGCCTTAACCTTCGGAAGCTTCGCCCTATCCGGTGTGCCCCGGCAAGCGAACAGGGTCTGATAAAGCGCCGCGTCATCATCGCGCGTGCTCGATCAAGATCGACGGCGGCGGCGCACCTGCGGAGGTGAGTTTCGTGCCCTGTGCCGCCAGACGCGTTGTAGCCAGCGAGATCGCCGAAGGCTCGCGATCGAAGACGACGAATCCGCGGCCGAGCCGCTGAGCCACCGCCGCCGTGGTCCCCGACCCCACGAACCAGTCCGCGACCCGGTCCCCCGGGACAGTGACCGCCGACAGGATCCGCTCGATCAGCCTTTCAGGCTTCTGCGAGGGCCACCCGATGCGCTCGCGATCGCTGTGGTTGAGGGTCTCGATATCCGTCCACCAATCCTCGGGCACTTTGCCGAGGGACACGGGGTAGCGATAGACCCGCCCCGTCTTTCGATCGGTCTTCTCCTGGACCGGGAGGCCGTCTTCGCCGGTGACCACGCGCATGTGCGAGCCACCGCGACGCGCCACCTTCACCGCATCCGGATAGAACGCGAAGTCGGCCCCGCGCGCGTACCACAGGATGGTGTCGTGCTTCTTGCCGAACCCTCGACGGCTCTTGCCACCGACCGAGTAGCACCAGATCAGCTCGTTCACGAACTGGTCGCGGCCGAACACGCGATCGAGCGCCACCTTGATGTAGTGGACGGCGCGGTAATCGAGGTGGACGAACAACGAGCCGGCTGGCGCGAGCACCCGGTGCGCGTGCTCGAGGTACGGCTGCATCCAGGCGACGAACGCATCGGGATCGTTGGCCCGATCCGGATAGTGATGGCCGCGGCCGTGCTGGACGAGCCCGGTGCCGAACGGCGGATCGATGTAGATGGCGTCGACCGTCCCGTCGCGCCAGGCCGGAAGCTCGTCGAGCGCATCGCCGCAGATCAGGCGATCGGGCTCGGCGTCGTTCCGCCCGAACTCCAGTCGTCCAGGAACTGGTAGATCCGCGCTGCTCAGCTCCACCCGCCGACGATACACTGCCGATCGTGAAGTTCGGGGAGTGGTACCCGCTGTCGACCGCCGGCGATCGCGCTCCGGCCGGCGAGGGTGTACTCCAGCTCCGACTCGCGAACGGGCTCCTCGACTATCCGCGCGGCAAGAGCGCGATGGTCTGGTACGAGCACACCCTCGACGCGAAGACCGCGGCGCGGGCGCTCGGCGAGCGGTTCGCGGACAGCGATCTGGTGTGCCGCCATCTGATCGAGGTCGAAGCAGGCGTTGACCTCGCGGCGTTCTGTGCGAAGTTACGAGAAGACTTCGAACGGCGCTTCGGTATGGTCCCCCACCTCGAGCAGTCATGAACTTGGTCGAAGCGGAATCCACCGGCCCCATCGAGGGAGATGCCCCGCTGGTCACCCCACCGCGCCCGCTGCACCGGCGCGTCTCGGTCTCGCTGCTGTTCACGTTGACGGTGCTGATCGGCACCGTGGTCGCGATCTACATGACCTTCCCGACCCGCAACACGGTGTTGATGGAAGAGGTCACGGCGGCGCATCGCCAGGCCACGCCGAACTGGGACCTCGTGGCACCCACCACCGGCGAGCTCCGCGCGTGGGCGACGGCGGTGGTCGGCAAGGATCCGCCGCTGCCGAAGGACGTCACCGGAGCCCGTGACACCGAAGTGCTCGGTCACCGCGCCGCGATGATGCGCCTGGTGATCGACGGCGAGCCGATCACCTACCTCGTGCAGTTCACCCGCGTGATCGCCCCCGAGTTCTCCGACTCCACCTCGGGCGATCTCCACGCGATCGCGTGGCGGCAGGGTTCGTTCACGTGCGCGGCCGTCGGTCCGAAGGCGAGTGCCGCGGGCTGGACGAAGACCGTGCAGGCCTCCGTCGCCTCGAAGTAACTACTCGGGCGTCAGCGTCATGCACGCCGTGCCGGGCGTACCTGGGACGGGTGTCGTGCGCGGGGGAATGGCGTCGGGATCGAGCACCGCGCAGACGATGTTCGCGTCCCGCCCGGTGACCTCGAACGCGCCGGGGACGACGATCTCGTTGCCGCACGACAGCTGCGCCGGCGACAGCGGATGATCGACGCTCTTCGGATCGACCACCGCGACATCGACCCAGACCAACGGCCCGGGCTCGCAGGTGAGTGTCAGCTTCCACCGATCGCCCGCGGCGTACGTGGTCACATCTCGCCGGATACTGCCGGATCGCTCGCGCACGACACCCAGGACGACCTGCCTGCCGCCCTTGATCGTGGTGACGTGGTCCGGTGGCGGCTCGCGACGCACGATCACGAGGAGAAGGATCGCGGCAGCCGCAGCGGCCATCGCCGGGGCGAGCCACCACAACCAATTCTTCTTCGGCTTGTCGACGACGATCAGCGTCGGCAGCGCGACCACGTCGTCGCTGAGCTGCGCGAAGCAGCTGTGGCACGCGGGGCACTCGCCGAGGTGCTTCGCGACCGCCGCGTCGCGCTTGTCGACGGCGTAGGTCTCGAGCCGCAGCCACGAGATCGGGGTACCGATACAGGCGTTCACGACGCTGCCTCCGAGCGCAGGGAGATCACCTCGTCGCGGATTCGATCGAGCCGCTTGCCGATCGTCTTGCGCGACAACTTCAGGTGATCGGCGATCTCTTCCTGCGTCATGTCGTCGACGAACCGCGCGACCAGCACCTGCATGTGTCCGTCGTCGAGCTTCTCGGCAAGGGCCGCGATCAAGCCGAATCCCACGATCTGATCCTCGAGCTTGACGCGTCCCACGGGAGCCGCGGCGGTCTGCTCGCGCTCGAGCAAGCGTGCCCGATTCCTGCGGTCGCGAACGACGTTGAGGCAGCGGTTGGTGACCGCTCTATAGAGGTAGGGGAGGTCCATCTCGGAGTTCCAGCGAGGAATCAGATCGACGAACAACGCATGCACGACATCGACGGCATCCTCGCGACTGCGAAGGATGCGTTCCGCCTTACGAACGAGTGCAGGGCCCCAACTGCGGTAGGCCGCCTGCGCATCGGGGCTACGTGCAGGTTCCACCTTGGACGCCGACGGTATTGCACGTTCCAGGGATCAGGTCCGAATACGCCGGACAATTGGAGTCGGTGGTGCACGGGCGCTCGTCGAGGGAGCACGCGTTCGCATCGCTGCCCTGGCAGGTGCCGCTCGCGCAGTCGTCATGGCTGCCGCACGCGGTACCCGTCGTATTTCCACCCGCACCCGGGTTGCAGACGTTCGGGCCGCGGCTACCCGCGAGCCACGACGGACCGCAGGTTGCTCCACCGCAGTCCGCGCTGGTCTTGCACGACGAGCACACGCCCACACCGGACTCGCCGCGCGCGCACATCCCCGACTCGCACTCCGCGTCGGAGATGCATTGCTCGGAGAGCTCGCGCGAGGCGAGGCGGATGCACGTCATCGGCACCGCGAGCACCGGCGACAGTGGATCGGAGACGCCGCAGACCTCGCCGGTCGTGCACGCGTCGACGACCGACGGATCGCAACCCGCGCACACCGTGCCGAACGGCGACGCCAGCGGGACCGTGGTGCCGCTCACCACGCAGATCTCCGAGGCGCAGTCGCCGGCTTCGTAGCACGATGCACCGACGGGGCGCGCTTCGGGAACGATCGGCGTGAGGCCGGTGCAGTCGTTCGCGTCCGCGAACTCGGCGCCGATGTTCGCGAGCACCGCGCTTCCGAGACCTTGCTTCGCGAGCTCGAACCGGATGCCGTCGTAGGGCGGAGTGATGTGGATCAGGAACGTCACCTTCTCCCAGCTCGTCGTGCCGACGCGCTCGCTGCGCTCGACGGTGCCATCGGCCTCGACGTCGATCTCGAGGAACACTTCGGCGTTCTCCTCGACGTCCGCGATCATCGAGAACCGGATGCACGTGCCGTCGGACGAGTTGGCGGGCGAGACCTGCTGGATCGCGACGTCCTCGCCGATGAACGACACGCCGGAGTCGCGTTCGGTCCAGGTGCCGACCTGCTCGATGTCGCCGCGGACGAGCTTCCAGCTGCACAGCGAGTCGCCGCACCAGACATCGAAGCCGGGGTCGCGGATCACCTGAGGGGTACCGCAGTCGGTGGCTCCCATCGAGCTGACGGCGAGAAGGATGGCGCCGAGGGTAAGAGGTGCGCGCTTCATTGCTTTGCTCCGATCTGGTAGCCGAGGCCGATGCCGATGAAGAACCCGCCGCTATCGAGCGAGTCGCCGATGTCGTTCTCGATCGCGCTCGCGTAGGTCATGCGCG
>JBBQJJ010000132.1:0-19909 GCA_038325805.1 Haliangiales bacterium | reverse complement strand
CGGTGGTTGGAACATCCCGTCGACGACGATTCCGGAAAGCGCGGGCGTCACGGCGCCCACGCCCGCGCAGCTCGCAACGGCGCGCGATCCGAACGCGACGATGATCGGAGCACCTTCGCCGCTGCCGCGAATGCCGAGCGTCGAGAACCCGATCGGCGACACGCTGCGAGGTGCGACCTCCGCCGTGCCACAGCACCCGAGCTCGTCGGCGCCACCCAGCGCGACGATGATCGGTGCGCCACCTGTGGCCCACTCGACGCACGGTGGGGAATCGCCAGCGGCTGCGTCGCAGCAACCTTCGTCGGCGCCCGTCGCCTACTCGCCGAACGCGACGATGATCGGTTCGCAATCAGGCCAGCACCAGTCGAGCCCGACCTCGGCACCGAATCCGCTCAACGCGACGATGATCGGCGGCGTGTCGCCGTTTGCGGCACCGCGTGGGCCGGCGCTGTCACCAGAGCTCGCGCAGATCGCGGCGACGATTCCATCGGGTCCGACCGGGCCCTCTCCCGTCACCGATGCGGGGCCGCACGGTCCGACGACGATGCAAGGTGCGACGTCACCCGAGGTTCGCGCGCCTGCGCAGCCCACGCCACCGCCACCCCTGTCGGCGCCGTCGACGGTCCCCGGTGCACTGATCCCACCGATCAACACGCCGTTGCTGAGCACGTTCATGGGCACGACGTCGGAGCCGCCGCGCACGCCGCACGGCTCGTCGACCTCGTCCGCCGACCTCGCTGCGATCTCGGGACCCAAGGGCAACACGTTTATGGGCACCTCGCCGGTCGCGCGTGCGCCCGCATCACCGACGCCCGCGCCGCCGCTGTCGCCTCCGTCGACGGTTCCTGGTGCGATCGTTCCACCGATCCACTCGCCGTTGATGAGCACGTTCACGGGCACCACGTCGGAGCCGCCGCGCACGCCGCACGGCTCGACGACGTCACCCGCGGAGCTCGCAGCACAGACTCCGCCGCGGGCACCGGCACAGCATCAACCGGGTCCCGTTTCGCTCGGCTGGAACGTGCCCGACATGCCGGCGGATGCGTCGATGACGAGTGCGCCCGCCGCGCCTGCCAGCGCGTCACCGACGAGCACACCTGCCGCTGCGCTCGCCGCCGTCCCCACCACGGATGCGCCCGCTCGTTCGAACGCGTCGACGCTGGTGGGCTTCGCGCCGTCGCCCGAGGTGCTGCGCGCGATCCAGGAACAGCGCGCGAAGCTCGCGGCGCAGCAAGCGGGACATCCGCAGCCGATGGCCGCGCCCGAGATCTCGCCCGAGGCGTACATCCCGTCGGGGTCTGCGCCGGCCGAGTCCTACGCGTCGATGGCCGTGGCGCACTCCACGGCGATGACGGCCGTCGGATCCGCCACCGATCCAGCAATCGCAGCTCCGGCAACCAACCTCCCCGTCAACAGCACGATGCCCGCACTGTCGCCGCTGCCGATGCAGCCGGCCGTCGTGTTGATGGCGTCGCCGCTCGCCTCCGCGATCTCACACGCGCCGCTGCCGTCGGTGTCGATGCCCCATGCGGTGGCGCCCGCACCGTTGCCGTCGATGCCCCACGAGGCGGTCGTCGTGTCGCAGTCGATGACGATGGCCGCCGCCCAGCTTCCAGCTGCCCCCAGGCCGCCGACGGCATCGCTGCTCGAAGCGCCGCCCTTTCAGGCCGCCGCGGCTGCCGCCGTGAAGAGGAGCTCGACCGGCGGTGACACCGACAAGCACCGGGCCGTCCGCGGCAACAAGACGCTGTGGATCGTGTTCGCGATCCTCGCCGTCGCGATGATCGGCGCGACGATCGCGATCGTCCTGACCCGCTGATGTTGCACTGATCGAGGACTGACGTGACGATCACGCGCGGCGCGGCATCATAGACTCGCGACGTGTGGACGCTTGCTCGACCAGATGCGGACCGCGTGAAGGCGCACCGCGATGCGCAGCGATCCCTCGACTACAGCTATCCCGGTGCCGGCGTGACCCGCGACGATGGCCCGGCACCCGCCGGCTTCGATCACGATCGCAACCGCGACGAGCTCGGCCGCGGCCAGACCGTGTTCGACAAGGCCCGCGAGGCGATCCGGACCTGGGAGATGTTCCCGGCCCCACTCGCGACGATCGAACCGAAACACATCCCGATCGCCGAGGGCGAGATCGCCGGCGTCGTGATGCGCGTGTTCGGCCTGTGGTTCGTGAGCGCCGCACGAATCGTCTACGTGATCGACGAGCCTCGCCGGTTCGGCTTCGCGTACGGCACCCTGCCCGGCCACGTCGAGGCTGGCGAGGAGAGGTTCCTCGTCGAGTGGCTGCCCGACGACACGGTCGTCTATACGATCGTCGCGTTCTCCCGACCGCGGTACTGGCTGGCTCGTCTCGGCAAGCCGATCGCTCGGATGCTCCAGCGCAGGTTCGTGCGGCTATCGAAGCAACGGATGCGCGAGCTGTCGCGCTGACCGCGGACCTGCCTCACCTCGACTGCATTGCCGCGCCGGCGGGTCCCGCGCAGTCGCGCTGCATGATCGTCTTGCCAGCGGAGTCGCTGACGCTGCTGCGGTCAATGCTCGCACAGCGAGATGCTGCGCACGTTGAAGTTGGCCTTGTGTCGCTTGCGCTCCTTCATCAGCTTCAAGCGAATGCGTAGCGCCTCCGCGCGCTTCATCGTGGCCTGTTGAGGCGCCACGTCTCGCGTCGAGATGATCGGCACATCCGGATCGACGACCCAGAACACGATCACCCGGCGGCGCGCTGCCGCACGGCCCTTGGTCAGCAGGGCCTCGAGCTTGTGAATGTGCGAGTTCGGAAACACGAACAGCCGCCCCTCGGGAGTCGCGAGGCGACCGAGCGGAACCTGGGCGGCCTCGACCCGCTGTTGCGCCGGCGCCGGCCGGAGCTGGTCCATCCCCCAGAACCAGGTGCCCGCCTCCTCGATGGTGCACGCGCGCTTGAACTCGAGCGCGCCACCCTCGAGCGCGGCGTCACGCGACAGCACGTACACGCAGGTGGCGACGACGTGCTCGTGCGACATGCCCTCGACGTGCCACACCCCTTCGTGGGTCTCACCGGGCAGAAGCTTGTACTCGACGATCTTCGGGATGACCTGGAGCTCGCGGCCCCGTAGCTTGCGCGGCGGAAACGTCGCGACCGGTCGATGAGTGCCTTCGGGGAGCTCGCCCTCGTGCTCGATGTCCTCGTCGTCGTTGACGTAGAACTTCATCCGCGCGACGTAGCCGAGCACGCTCTCCAGCAGCGGCACCGCGCACGCGAACAGCTTCGCGAGGTCGTCTTGCAAGGCGTGATACGCCGGCGCGAGGTTGTTGATGTACGAGCGAATCTCGACGGAGCCGTTGGCCGCGACGTGGAACTGCGACGGCAACCACTGGTACTTCGAGTCCTCGTAGACTCGTCCGAAGCGGTCGTACGTCGGCGTCTCTCTCGTGACCGCGGGGGTCGCGAGCTTGGACGTGCCGCGCACGTACGGGTAGAGCGACGGGTGCACGAGGTCGCGAACCCGGGTCCCCGAGCCCGGGTGGTAGTCGACGGCCTCTTTCCTCGCCATCGCCTCCACGCTCTTCAGTAGCGACCTCCGCAGCGCCGGCGCGACGAGCTTGTCCGCGTACGCGACCCCATCGGGCCGCTCGTTGCTCATGCTGTCGTCCCAGACCGCATCGATCGTCGGCGACGATGTCACCGACAGGTAGCTCGGTTCGACGTCAGTCTCCTTGCGGCCGTGGCGCAGGGTCAAGATCTTGCCGTTCACCTTGACCACGGTGCCGGTGTGCTCGCGCTTGAAGGGTTCCCTCGCATACGTCTCGATGACGTCGCCCACCCGAGGGACGTACTCGTAGCCGAAGGTCAGCATCTTCCGGACGAACTTGTAGTCAGGCCCCGGGGCCGCTGTGGTCGCCAGCTTGGGTGACGCCTTCGTGGTCCGCTTCTTCATCGAGTCAGCGTAGCGGACCGCCTCGACGCGCTCGAACCTCGCGGTGCACGATTTCTCGCCGCCCGAGGTTCAACACCTGCCGGCAGGGCTACGCTCCGCGACGATGAGGACCATCGCATGGCGGATGTCGATCCTCGTCGCGCTCGTCGCGTGCTCAGCACGTGCGACGGCTCCCCTGGCGATCGTCGATCGTGATCGCGCGCTGTTCGACCGGTATGCGCATCGCCCGCCTCCCGCCGGGCTCGCGTACACGCACGCACGCGTGTTCGATGCGCCGACCGGTGGCTGGTGGCTCGATCACACGGTGATCGTGCGCGGCGACACGATCGCCGCGGTCGGACCATCGAGCTCGCTGCCGATCCCTGCCGGCGCCGAGCTCGTCGATCTCGCGGGCAAGTCGCTGCTTCCCGGCCTGATCGACATGCACTCGCACCTCAACCCCGCGAGCGGCGTGCTCCACATCGCCTCGGGTGTGACGACGATTCGTGACCTCGGCAACGACGAGGACTACCTCGATCACCTCGTGGCGCGCTTCGAGGCCGGCACCGCGATCGGGCCCCACGTGATCCGGTTCGGGCGGATCGAAGGACGCGGTCCGCATGCGATCGCGGCGAAGGTGATCGCGACGACGGAGACCGAGGCGATCACGGCCGTGGCCGACTTCGCCAGGCGTGGGTACGACGGCATCAAGATCTACAGCTCGATCGATCCGGCGCTGGTCCCGGTGATCGCGCGCGAGGCCCACGCTCGTCGGTTGCCGGTCACCGGCCACGTGCCGGCGTTCATGCGCCCGGATCAGGCGGTCGAGGCGGGCTTCGACGGCCTCGAGCACCAGAACCTCGTGCTCCTGCAGTTCCTCGCGACGGCCGCCACCGACACCAGCGACACCACGCGGTTCACGCTGGTCGGCGAGCGCGGCGCGGCGGTGGATCTCGACAGTCCGCAGGTCCGTGACTTCATCGCGCTCCTGCGCGCCCGCCGGATCGTGGTGACCCCGACGTTCGCGGTGATGGAGCGCCTGTTCACCGGGGTGCCCGGCACGATCGCGCCCGGTCAGGAGCCGACGGTCGGCCGCATGCCACCGGCGCTCGCACGCATGCACACGCGTCATCGAATCACCGTCGCCGAGGTAGACCGCCCGCGCTATCGCGCCGCGTGGAAGCGGATGCTCGCGCTGGCGAAGCTGCTGTTCGACGAGGGCGTACCGATCGCGATCGGCTCCGACTCGACGGCAGGGCTGATGCTGCAGCGCGAGCTCGAGCTGTTCGCCGAGGCCGGGTTTCCGAATGCGACGATCCTTTCGCTCGCGACCCTCGGGAACGCGCGCGCGCTCGGTCGCGAGCAATCGATCGGCTCGATCGCGGCGGGCAAGCGCGCTGATCTGGTCGTCATCGACGGCGATCCGGTGGTCGATCTGACGGCGATCCGGCGCGTCGTCAGCACGATGCGCGCCGGCGTGGTGTTCCCGTCCGCACCGCTCTACAAGGCGGCGGAGGTCGCTCCACCGTGACTCAACCGCCGACGGTCGTGGTCATCGGATCGGAGAGCTCGAGCCCCGTGAAGCCGGCGAGCCGCGCCTTGACGGCCTCGCGCACGAACCAAAACCCATCGAGCAACGGAACGCGACACACCACGCGATCGGCAGGAACTCCGGAGGGACGCAAGACGAGGCTCCTTGCACGGATGATCTCGTCCGGCGTGCCATCGAAGTTCTCGACCTTCGCCTTGCTCGCCACCAGGTCGAGCGCGTCGACCAACGGCGCCGTCACCACGAATCCATGATCGAGACCCGCAAGACCTGTGAGGCCGACGCGCGAAGCACGCACGGACGAATCGATGCTCGTCAGCAACTCCGCGAGCCGTGGTGACACCACGAAGCACCCAGCTTGCCGAGTGCGAAACAGATCCACCACCGTCGTACCGGCTGGTGTTGCCTTTCCAGGGTTAGGCCCGAAGCGGAAGGGCTCCTTCGAGCGTGCGAACCGCGCCTTGCGTCCCAGGTCGACACCGACGAGCTGACCTCGCCGCAGCTTCGACAGCGGCACGTCGTCGGACTGATTCTCGAGCTTCCCGAGCGAGGCGTAGCTCGGGTCGAACGCCGGCGCGAGTGCCAGGAACACTACGCGGTACCGCCGTGCGTAGCGCAACCACGAATGATGTGGCCATGCGTATCGAGCTCGAGGATCTCGACGACGATCTTGCGACCCACGCTGCGGTAGTGAATGGCGACCGTGTCGACACCGCCGTACGCGTCGAGCAGCTCGAACTGCAGGGGTGGGTGTGCGGTCGAGATGCCGGCACTCCAGTACGGACGGATCGCGTCCTTGCCACGGAGCGTACCCGTCGACGAGAAGCCGCGCTCGGCGATCAGCGGCGAGCGCATCTCGAAGTGGTCGTCGTAGAGCGCGAACACGCGCTCGAGATCGTGGCTATTCCATGCCGCGATCCAGCGATGGGCGAGCGCCACGGCGGCAGCGTGATCGATCAGCATCAGCGCTTCTCTACCTGGACGCGCGCGTCGTTCCACGCGCCTTGGCCACCGAGATCCGCGAACGCCTGCGGGATCAGCGCGTTCGCCGTCATCCCGTTCGCGGTGTGCTTGCGCCACAGGCCCTTCGGCAACACGCAGACGCCGGGGCGAACCTCGTCGGTGACCTTCGCGGCACAGTGGACCTCACCCTGCGCGTTGAAGATCCGGATCGCGTCACCATTCGCGATCCCACGCGTAGCTGCATCGGCGGTCGAGATCTCGAGCACCGCCGGCTTGTTGCGCAGCTGACCGAAGGACGACGAGATCTGCGTCGCGAGTGCCGGCGAGATCAGGGCGAGCGGAAACGCCTCGGTTGCGGGGTCAGCGCGAAATCGGTAGAGGCCCTTCGCTTCGTCATCGAGCGCTGCGGGAACCAGGTGGATCTTGCCATCCGGCGTATCCGGGAACACGTCGACAAACGGTAGGGGCCTCACGCCCGACGGCGGCGTCGCGACGTCGTGCTCGTGGAGCTCGCGCTGCATCGCCTCGCCATGCGGGCTCGCCGCGAACGTCGCCGCGACCAGTTCGTCGTCGGTGAACGGCTCGCCGGGACGAGTCAGCCCGAGCCGCGCCATCAGCGCACCGAACAGCTGGTTGTTCGAGCGCGCCTCGCCCGGTGCCACCGCCGCGGCCGGCGAATCGAACAGGCGCATCGTGCCGTAGCCCCGACGGAGCTCGCGGTGCTCGAGGAACGACGTCGCCGGCAGCACGACATCGGCGAGCTGCGCCGTATCCGTCATCACCTGCTCGTGGACGACGACGAACAGCTCCTCGCGCGACAGCTGCGCGATCACCGCACTCTGATCCGGCGCCGTCGAGACCGGGTTGCAGTTGTAGACGAACAGCAGCTCGATCGGCGGCTCGCGGAGCGTCTCGAGCGCGCGCGCGAGCTCGCTCATGTTGACCGTGCGCGTCTTCGCCGGTGGCTCGGCGATCGCGGTCTCGGACGTCAGCGTCCACCGCGCATCACCGTTCGACAGCGTGTAGCCACCACCGCGAACCCCGAACTTGTTGGCGATCGCCGGAAGTGACAACACCGCGGCGACGGCACTGCCGCCGTTGCGATTGCGCTCGAGCCCCCAGCCCGCGCGGATCACGGCAGGCGATGCCGGCGCGTACAGCGCGATGAAGCGCTCGAGATCTGCGACCGCAACCCCTGCCGCTGCGGCCGCCGCTTCGAACGTCCACGCCTCGGCGCGACCTGAAAACTCGTCGACGCCCGTCGCGTGCTTTGCGAGGAACGCGTGATCCGCGTGATCGCGCAGCAACCGACTCGCCAGCGCCAACGCGACCGGCAGATCGCCACCGGGGTTGATCGCGAGATGCAGATCGGCGCGCTTCGCCAGCGGCGTGACCCGCGGATCGACGACGATCAGCTTTGCTCCGCGCTCCATCGCCCGCTCGATCACCGGCACGAGGTGGATCGACGTCGCCGATGGATTCACACCCCACAGCACGATCAACCGCGCGTGCTCGTAGTCCTCGAGCGCGACACCCGGCATCACGCCGTACAAGCCGCGTGTCGCCGCCGTCGTGGCCGCCGCGCAGAACGTCCGATCTAGCCTCGAAGCACCGAGCCGGCGGAAGAACCGCGTCGCGAGCGAGCCCTCGGTCAACCAACCGTTCGAGCCACCGTAGTGGTACGGCAGGATGGCTTCGGCACCCGAGGACGCCTTGATCGCCGAGATCTTCGAGACGACGAGATCGAGCGCTTCGTCCCAGCTCGCACTGCGCCACTCCCCACTGCCCTTCGGCCCCGTGCGGATCCGCGGCGTCAGGATCCGATCATCGCAGTACAGATGATCGGCCATCTTGCGGACCTTGCCGCAGATGAACCCGTCGGAGATCGGACCGCGGCGATCGCCCTCGATCTTGACGACCCGACCTTGTTCGACGGTGACCTCGAGCCCACACAGATCCGGGCAGTCGAGAGGGCAGGCACTCTTGTGAACGCTCACCACGAACCTCCGAAACCAAACGTCGTTGTTGTCTTGCCGTCGGGCGAGACCGCTTTGCCGATTGTTGGATGGATCGGCAGCTTCGGCGCATCGAGGTTGCGCGTCAGGATGCCGGCACCGATCAACCCGACCGCCATCCCGCCGAGCGAGAAGTTCGCGAGGTGCTCGCGCTCGGCCTCGGTGAAGCGTGCGTTCTGGTCGGTCCCGCCCTTCGTCGCGCCATACACGAGGGTCTCCACGGCGAGCCCGCCCAGGATCCCGACCAGGCCGCCGACGTCGATCAGCAGCGCGTGCGTGCGCGAGATCTCGAAGTAGCGCGTCATCACGGACCCGGAGATCGCACCCATCCCGAAGCCTGTCAGGACGAGCCCCGCATAGACCTGCCGGCCCGGACCGAACGATTCGGCGAACAGGAAGCCCGAGACCGTGCCCCACGACATCGCGCTGTTGATCAGCGCCGCGTCGCCCGGCTTGATCTTCGTTCGATCACCGACGTAGTAACCGACGGCGGCACCACCCACCATGCCGAGGCCGGTGAACGGCGACACCACCTGGTCGCGGCCCGAGAACAGTAGCGAGCCAAGCCCACCCACCGCCGCGCCACCGATGGTCGCCGTGATCGTCAGGTTGCTGGTGCCGAGCGCGAGATCGTCCGGCAGATAGAGATAGCTGAACACCGCCGCCGCCGCACTTCCACCGACGAAGGCGAGACCGGCGATCGCACTCTGATCGAACGCGTTGAGGATGTTGCCGGCCGCGATGCCGCCTGCAACCGTCGAGAAGCCGATCAGCTGCCGCCGCCCGAACTGCGGTTGAGGGTCGAGCGTCAGGCCGACCTGCACGACATCGTCGGGCTTGACCTCGACCTCGCGCGATTGCTCGATCCGCCCCTGGCGTTCCGCGCGCACGATGTACTTGCGAACCTCTCGCAAGGCTTCCCAGCTCCCGACCCCGACGAAGCGATCGACCGCGCCGTCGACCAGATAGATCTTCGCGTCGGCAGGCGTGACCTGGACGGAGATCCGACCGGTCTTCGGTGTCATCGGTACGAACCGCGTATCCGACTTGCCGATCCGCGTCTCGAGGGTCTCCTCGACGGTCTCGTGCCCGCGCAGCGACACCACCATCGTGTAGGTATCCGCGACGAGCTCGAACGTATCGCCGCCGTTGCCGCGCCGGACCACGAAGCCATCGCGCTTGCGCTTGATCTCGATGTCGGCGCGCCCGGGCTGCGTCTCGATCCTGACGTGCGACTTGAGGTCCTGGAGCACTTTGATCCGGCGCGTCACGTTCTCGCGATCCTCTTTCGGATCCGGCGCGCAGTTGTTCGCGCGCTTCGCGTCGTCGGGCATCAACCGCACGTAGCGGTCGAGGTAGGCGACGGCCTTCTCGTAATCGAGCATGCGCTCGTACGCCTGGCCGATGTCCTTCAAGATCGGGTAACCGAAGCTCGGGATCTTGCAGTAGCTCGCGACCAGCTCGGAGACCGCGCCCTTGTAGTCACCCTGCAGGTACAGCGTCTCGCCGCGCGAGTAGTGCTCGCGACCTTGCGCGGTGCGAACGTCTTCGGTCGCTTCGTTGTGCGGGCAGTTATCGACCTCGAGGATCAATGCTGTCTGCGCGCGCGCGGGACTCGCGAGCGCGAGAACCACCAAAATCGCGAGGGCTCTCACTTGTTCGGAACGGTACCGCCACCACCACCCGGGAAGCCACCGAAGTCACCGCCTCCCGAGGTGTGCGACGAGCCCGGACCTGCACCTGTGCCGCTGCCGGGCCCCTGCTTGGGCGGCGTGTACTCCACCGGGCGCTTCGCCTTGACGAGCTTGATCACCGGAATGCCGACCTTCGGGTCGTACTCCTTCGGGATCTTCTTGAACGACTTCTCCTCGTAGCCGTCGAGCTGGATGATGAACTCGGTCTTCTCGGTCGTCTCGAGGACCGAGAGCGTCATCGGCGTGACCTTCTCGCCGTTGATCCCGGTGCCCGGTAAGCCATCGACGAGGATCGAGGCCCCCTTCGGCTCGGTCTCGATCTTGATGTCGACGCGCTTCGGTGCGATCGGCGCGGTATCGGGCGGCGTCACCGCGGCCGCATCGGGAGGCACTGCGACGTTCTGCGCATCCGGCGTCACGGCAACCGGCGAGCTCGGACTGGCCATCATCGCCTTCACGGTCACCGCGACCGCCGCGACGATCACCGCGACGCCGCCGATCCACACGACGTAGCGCGAGGGCGACTGCTTCTTCGGGAGCTTCTTGCGTGGTCCGGTGATCCGCGCACGCTCCGTCGAGTGCGTCGGATCGTCGAGCAGCACGCTGAGATCGGCGAGGAGATCGAGCGCGGTCTCGTAGCGGTCGGTCTTGTTCTTCGCCATCGCCTTCGAGACGATGGCTTCGAACTCGTCACTGATCTCCGGCCGATATTCGCGCACCGGCTTCGGCGTCTCGTTGAGGACCTGGGAGATGACGGAGAGGTAGTTGTTGCCGGTGAACGGCACGTTGCCCGTCGCGGCTTCGTACATGATCACGCCGAGCGCGTAGATGTCGACGCGCGCATCGAGCTCGTCGTCGCCCCGCGCCTGCTCCGGCGACATGTAGAGCGGCGTGCCGAGCACCATGCCCGTCTGCGTCAGCCGCGGCTGATCTTCCTCTTCCCCCGTCGCGCGCAGCGACTTCGAGATGCCGAAGTCCACGACCTTCACGAAGTCCTGTTCCTTGCGCTTCAGGAGGAACAAGTTCTCCGGCTTGATGTCGCGGTGGACGATGCCCTTGATGTGCGCTGCGGACAGAGCGGAGGCTGCCTGCGAGACCACCTTGAGGATCCGCTGCTCCGGGAGCTTGGTCTCTCGCGCGAGGCACTCCGCGAGCGATTCGCCCTCGAGGAACTCCATCACGACGTACGTGCGGCCGTCCTCGGTGGTGCCAATATCGGTGATGTCGATGATGTGCTCGTTGCCGACCGACGACGCGAGCTGAGCTTCCTGACGCAGCCGCTTCACGATCGCCTCGCGCTGCGCGTACTTCTCGAGCAGCACCTTGACCGCGACGCGCTTGCCGAGCTGCGTGTGCGTGGCCTCGTAGACCGCACCCATGCCGCCCTGCCCGACCTTGCGGTTGATCAGAAACTTTCCAGAGAGCGTCGACCCGATCAGCTCGGTCGTGAGCGCCGGCATCCCCGCGGCGGGCGTCGGACCCGCAGCCGTACGGTCGAGCGCGCGCCCCCCAGCGACGGCGGTATCGTTCGCGCCGAGCTGCGAATCGCCACCATCCGAGTCCGCTGAGCGCACGACGATTCGGTTCGGGGTATCGGCCGCAGGCCTCCCCGGCTGGCTACCGCTCGGTGCCTTGCCGCCAGAACCCGTCGTCATTGCAGGACTCATAGATGGTAGGGGGTGCCTCCGTCACAAGTCAAACGCTGGCCGGGCAGGCTCGCGACACCGAACTTTTTAGATCCGCGATCTGCCACATGTATTTCTCATCTTGCCTTCATGCGCATTTTAGAATAAACATCTCTTCGTGCAGTTGGCGCCCCGAGCGGACCTATTCCGCCTCCTCGGAGACGAGGACCGGCTGCGTTTGCTCGCGCTGTGCTCGGAAGACGAATTGACCGTCGGCGAGCTTGCAGCGTTGCTCGGCGAGAGCCAACCGCAGGTCACGAAGAAGTCGCAACCGCTTCGCGAGGTCGGGCTCGTGTCGGCACGGCGCGATGGCAATCGAACGTTGTTGCGCTCGCAGACCGCGATCGACCCGGTGGTCGTGGCCGCGTTCGAAGAGGGCCGGTTGCTGTGCAGCAAGGACGGCAGTCTCGCGCGCGTCGCGTCGATCGTCGCGCAGCGCGAGGAGCTGTCGAAGAAGTTCTTCGATCAAGTGGTCGAGGCCGAGCCGATGGTCACGCCAGAGCTCCTGCGATGGCTGCCACTCTTCGCACCCCTGCTTCCCGGCCGCGATCTCGCGATCGATCTCGGCACCGGCGATGGATCGTTGTTGCCGATCTTGTCGGGGCTCTACAACCGCGTGATCGGCGTCGATCGCAGTGCATCGCGGTTGGCTCGTTGCAGCGCGCGGATCGCCGCGTGGGGCTTGCCGAACGTGCGGCTCCGCGAGGGTGACGCCGGTGACGTGCTCGCCGACGTCGATCAGCGTGGCGGAGCAGACCTCGTCGTGATGGCGCGCGTGCTGCGCTATGCGGCGCGCCCGCAGGAAGTGATCGCCGCAGCCACGCGCTTGCTCCGTCCCGGTGCGCACCTCGCCCTCGTCGAGAGCGTCGCGCACGACGACGAATCGATGCGCGAGCAAGGTCACGTCTGGCTCGGCTTCGAGCCCCAGAAGCTGCGCACCTGGCTCGAGGCCGCCGGTCTCGAGGTCCTCACGGTCGCTCCGATGCCTCACCCGGGGTTGGCTCGCCCGCCAACCCCGCGTGAGGTCCAGTTTTCGAAGATGGCCGAACAACCCCCTCACCAGATCGCGGTCGGCAAGAAGCCGGCGCGCGCATAGCCACCAAACTTGGAGAACATCATGGATACCCGCACCGAATTCCCGTCGTTCAAAGTCAAAGACATCACGCTCGCCGAGCTGGGTCGCAAGAAGATCCGCATGGCCGAGAAGGAGATGCCGGGGCTGATGTCGCTCCGCGAAGAGTTCGGCGCGAAGAAGCCGCTCGCCGGCGCGCGCATCGCGGGCTGCTTGCACATGACGATCGAGACCGCCGTGCTGATGGAGACGTTGGTGGCGCTCGGCGCCGACGTCACCTGGACGTCGTGCAACATCTACTCGACGCAGGACGAAGCAGCCGCCGCGATGGCGAAGGCCGGCATTCCGGTGTTCGCGTGGAAGGGCGAGTCACTCGACGACTACTGGCAGAACATCGAGCTCCAGCTCACCGCGTTCAAGGGTGGCAAGGGTCCAAATCTGATTTTGGACGACGGCGGTGATCTCACCCTCCTCGTGCACAAGGGTGCCGAGATGGAGAAGTCGGGCAAGTCGCCGGATCCGGCGGCCGCGACCAACGACGAGATGCGCGTCATCTACACGGTGCTGCAGGCGTCGCTGAAGGCGAGCAAGACCCGCTTCACGACGATGGCCGGCGAGATCAAGGGCGTCTCCGAGGAGACCACCACCGGCGTCCACCGCCTCTACGAGATGGCGAAGACCAACTCGCGGCTGTTCCCCTGCATCAACGTCAACGACTCGGTGACCAAGTCGAAGTTCGACAACCTCTACGGTTGCCGCGAGTCGCTGTTCGACGGCATCAAGCGCGCGACGGACGTGATGGTCGCCGGCAAGGTTGTCGTCGTCGCCGGTTACGGTGACGTCGGCAAGGGGTGCGCGCACGCTGCGCGCGGCCTCGGCGCCCGCGTGTTGATCACGGAGATCGATCCGATCTGCGCCCTGCAGGCGGCGATGGAGGGCTACCAGATCGTGACGATGGAGGATGCCGCGCCCATCGCCGACATCTTCGTCACCGCGACGGGCTGCATGGACGTCATCACCTCGGCGCACATGCAGGTGATGAAGGACGAGGCGATCCTCGCCAACATCGGTCACTTCGACAGCGAGATCCAGGTCGCGTACCTCGAGAACAACAAGGAGATCAAGGAGGAGAACATCAAGCCCCAGGTGGACCAGTTCATCTTCCCGAACGGCAAGCGCATCACGCTGCTCGCTCGCGGTCGCCTGGTCAACCTCGGCTGCGCGACGGGTCACCCGGCATTCGTGATGTCGAACTCGTTCACCAACCAGACCATCGCGCAGATGGCGCTGTGGGCGAACGCGCAGAAGGGTCAGGACGACATGACCGGCATGAAGTTCGCCGCGGGTCAGGTCTACGTGCTGCCGAAGAAGCTCGACGAGAAGGTCGCGCGTCTCCACCTCGCGAAGGTCGGCGTCAAGCTGACCACGCTGACCAAGGTGCAGGCCGAGTACCTCGGCGTGCCGCTCGACGGCCCGTTCAAGCCGGACCACTACCGCTACTAAGCGGTACCGTCGGCGCGTGGGACACAACATCTCCGCGCTGATCCTTGCAGCACCGTACGACCAGGTGATCGCCGAGTCGTACGGACTGCTCCCGCGCATCACGTTCGAGCACGTGACGGTGTTCCCGATCGATCACTGCTGGTCGGCGTACTGGCAGAAGAAGCGCGGCGATGTCGACGGCAGGCTGCACATCCCACCGGGTTCGCATCTGCTGCCGACCGAGGGCTGTTGTCGTGCAATCGCACGCGAGCTCACCGGACTGCCGGCGCCGCGCTTCGCGGTGATCTTCACCGACTACTTCGGAGGCAACGGTCATCAGTGGGCGATCGCGTACGAGGGCGATCGGCTGGTGGTGAGCGACCACGCGAGCGTCAACGAGGCGCTCCACGCGCTCGGTGTATTCGGTGCCGACGGACGGGATGCGTGGGACGTGATCGGGTTCAGCGACTTTCGCCACAACCCGGATCACCTCGACAAGTTCAAAGAGCTCTGCGACGAGATCGGCGCCTGACGGCACGCACCGCGCATCTCGTGCGTCGAGATCGCGATCACGCAACCCTGCAGCGCGTCGCCACCGATCGCTCCGTCCTCTTGCTCGTCGCCGGGATCCGGTTCGAGTAACCGGATCTCGAGCTCGCGATTGACGGTGCCGAACGACAGAGGCGTCAGCGAGCGGCGCGACAACCGCTTGCTCTGGAGCCGGCGCACCTCGACGCCCGGTGTGCTGCGCGGCAGGTGCGTCTTGCCGACGGTGCTCGACGTGGTGACCCACGTGCAGCACGAGCCGGTATCGATCATCAGGCGCATCCTCTGGGTGCCGAACGCGACGTCGATCCCCGGCGTGTACTCGCCGTCGTCGATCGTCGCGTTGAACCGCGGACCGGAGATCCGTGCGAGGTGCTCGTCGATTTCGGTCGTGGTGATCCGCGCGAGCCGCGCTGCCCCAAAATCGATGATCAGCGCGCTGTCATCGGTGGCGAGCGTCGCCGGAGAGATCACCCCCGCGATGTCGCAACCCTCGCGCGCGAGCGGCGAGCTGCTGCCGAGCATCATCAGCTGTGGCACCGGCATCGTCGGCAACCCGGGCACCACGAAGCTGTTCGCGTGGACGCGCATCACGCGCACGCCGTGACCGCCGCCGAGCCGATCCTGGTTGTCCTCGAGCGTCAGCCGGGCGCGCTTCGCGAACGGCTCGTAGACCACGTTGGTGAACGCACCGCTGTCGATGATGAACCAGCCGAGCGTGCCGTCGATCAACGCCGGCATCAGCACGTTGTTGCGCGTGCACTCGACCCGCGACAGCGCGACACCCTCGAACACCGGCGGCGACAGTGCCGGCAGCGCCGGCGCACCACCGCAGCTCGCGAGGAAGGCGACGACGAGGTGACGGGCCGCCATAGTCACAGCATGCACCCGACCGCGGGGTTGCGCCCGTGATGTACGATGAACTGATGCGGGTCCTCGTGGTGACGCTTCCGGACAAGGGGAACTATCACCCCCTGCTCGGTCCTGCGGCGGAGCTCGTGCGCCGGGGTCACGAGGTGGTGTTCACGTGTCACGCGGATATCGCCGCCGAGCTGACTGCAGCGGGCGCGAAGGTCCACCTCCCCGAGGGAGCACGACCTCCGCAGCGCGAGGATGGCGAGAAGCTCGCGAGCCTGCTGTTCGATCCGGTGTCGCTCGCCGGGATCAATCGCAAGCTCCTGATCGATTCGCCGAAACAGTTCGTCGAGCCGCTTCGTGGCGTGATCCGCGCGGTCAAACCCGACGTGATCGCGATCGACACGGTCGCGTACGCCGGCGTGATCGCCGCCGAGCTCGAGCAGCTTCCGTGGGTCGGGTGGGCGACATCGCTCGGTCCGGTGATCCCCGACAGCTTCGACAGCCGGCTGATCCGCACGCTGCGGCTACTCGAGTCCGCGCGCACCACGCTGTTCACGTCCTATAACGTCACCGCACAGTTCCGTGTCACCGATGTCGTGTCCCCGCGCGGCACCGCGGTGTTCGCCACCGAAGCGCTCACCGGACCGTCGCCGAGTGTCGATATTCATCTCGTCGGACCCTCGCTGGGCGGATCGCGTGGCGGTGACAAGGTCGACCTCCAGTTCGCCGCCGGGCGGCCGCTGGTCTACGCGACGTTCGGGACGCAGGCGTCTTACCAACCCGCGCGGTTCGACAAGCTGTTCGAGGCCGCGGCCGCGATCGACATCGCGATCGTGTGTGCGATGGGACCGCTCGCCGAGGAGTACGAAGACTCGCGGTGGGTTCGCTGCGTCAACCTCGTCGATCAGCTCGCGCTGCTGCCGAGCTGCGCTGTGGTGCTGCATCACGGCGGTGCGAACACGGTGATGGAGGCCTGCGCGTTTGGCGTGCCGCAGATCATCGCGCCGATCTACAACGACCAGCCGCACAACGCGCGGCTCGTCGCCCGTGCAGGGTGTGGCGTCGCGATCGATCTCGAGGGCTCGCCCACGTCGGAGCTCGTCGGTGCCCTCGATCGCCTGCTCGGTGAAGGTGACGAGCGCAGCGCGGCGCGCGAGATCGCGACCAGCTACATCTCCCGCCCCGGGTCCCGCGCCGCGGCCGATCTTGTCGAACGCGCGACGGGTTAGATCACGCGTCTTCGATCCGGCGATTGTTCTTCTTCTCGGAGATGTGCTTCTTGTTCGCGATCCGCCGGGCCTTCGCACCCTTCGAGGGCTTGGTCGCTTTGCGCGGCTTCGGACGATCGAGCGCGGCCTTGACGATCAACACGAGCTTGTCGCGCGCGTCCTCGCGGTTCTTGTTCTGATCTCGCGTCTTGGTCGACGTCACGATCAACACGCCGTCGTTGGTCAGCCGGTTCTTCAGCTTGCCGAGGAGCAACGCGCGATCGACATCGCTCAGCACGTTGGACGTCACCGGGCTCCAGCGCAAATCGACCTTGCTGGACACCTTGTTCACGTTCTGCCCGCCGGGACCTCCGGAACGCGCGAACGCGATCTCGAGCTCACCGGCCGGGATCGTCAGGCCTGGCTTGATCACCAGGTCCGACACGGGGACCCGAAGAGCGCTCGCCTATCCGGAAAAGACGGGCTCACAAGATCGCCCTGACTAACCCGCGCTTTGCTTTTTCGAGCGGCGCTTCGTGGGACTCTTCTGAGCCTCGTCGTACACGCGCATCTCGGTCTCGGCCGTAGTCTGCACCGCTTCGAGGTACAGCGAGGTCAGGCCGAGGTGATCGCCGCGGAGTGCTTCGTAGTACCGCTGGCGATCGATCGAGTGAACGATCGCGATCGGGTAGCCGGCTTCCTGCAGCAGCAGGTTCGACGCGACGCGGATCGTTCGACCACTCTCCTTGGCCCACGGAAAGATCGCCATGAACCGCGAATGCATCGTCGCGACCTTCTCGATCACGTGGAGATGCTTCGTCGTCGGCTCGTCGAGCCACTCACCGAGCTTGCGCGTCAGTGGGAGGATTTTCTCGGGCGGCGCGATGTCGTGATAGTAGAGCCGGTGGAGTGGGTTCTCCTTCCGGAACGGGAGACCCTTCGGCTTCTCCTCGGGCGTCAGGATCGCGTAGATGTCGCGGATCGTGTCGAACTTGAACGGCTTCTTCTTGTTGCCGGCCTGCTCGTTCGCGAAGTTGCACGCATCATCGAAGCGACGAATCTCTTCGTAACTCGGGATCAGCGACGGATCGCTGATGATGCTCGGATCGACAGCGGCCTTGATCTCGCTGTACGAGAGGACCTCGCCTTCAAGCGCCGCATCGTGGTGGATCAACGAGATCCGCAGGCGATTGTTGAACTCCGTACGAGCGACCGGGTTGGCAGTCGAAACGCGCGCGCGCCACGCGGTGACGATGCGCTCGACCTCGCTGAACCGAGCGTCGATGTCTTCTGTCTCTTTGTACCTAAGCACTTGTTTTAACCCGGGAACGAACCGCAGCAGTCTACGAGACACCCCCCGAATCGTCAAGGAAACGTGGGCAGTATCCCTACATGATTATTGGACGTTATCTATCCTGAGACCGCAAGATTTCTGCGGTTTTCGCCTCCTCGTGATACCTAGCCGGCGATGGCGTTCGAGCACGTCTCGGTGCTGGCTCGTGAGGTGCTTGAAGGTCTAGCACCCCGAGATCATGGCGTTTACGTCGACGGAACCCTGGGAGGCGCCGGGCACGCGCGAGCCATCTTGGAGGCTGCAAACTGCACGCTGATTGGCATTGATCGCGACCCGATGGCGCTCGAGGCGGCCCAGGTGAAGCTGGCTGAGGTGGCAGCTCGAGCCACCCTGGTTCACGGCCAATATAGCGAGATTGCTGAGATCCTTGCGGGACAGCAGGTCGACGGTCTGTTGCTCGACCTCGGGGTCTCGTCACCGCAGCTCGACCACGCCGACCGCGGCTTCTCCTTCATGAAGCCTGGCCCGCTCGACATGCGGATGGATCCGACGCGTGGGCAGACGGCGCTCGAGCTGATCGAGTCGACGGAGGAGGAAGCGCTCGCCGCGATCCTGTTCGAGCTCGGCGAGGAGCGCTACGGCAAGCGGATCGCGCGCATGATCAAAGAGGCGGCGAACGAGCAGCGGCTTTCGACAACCACGGAGCTCGCGGCGATCTGCTCGCAAGCGATCCCGATGGCCGAGCAGCGCAAGTCGAAGATCCATCCGGCGACGCGCACCTTTCAAGGGCTCCGCATCGCGGTCAACGGCGAGCTCACCGAGCTCGAGCACTTCCTCGCGGTGTTTCCGGATCTGCTCAGGCCGGGTGGGCGTTGCGCCGTGATCTCGTTCCACTCCCTCGAAGATCGCCTGGTCAAGAACCGCTTCCGCGACCTGACGTGGACCACCTCGTTGCCTGCCCGCTTTGCCGAGCAGGCGGGAGAGCGAATCGAGCCGGTGGTCGAGGCGATCACGCGCAAGGCGGTGGTCGCGACCGAGGAAGAGATCGCGGTCAACCCGCGCTCGCGATCCGCAAAGCTCCGCGTCTGCGAGCGAACGTCAGCACCGAACGTCCCTGCGAAGCGTTAGCTCGACCTGCGGCCGAACAGCGTGAACAGCGCGCCGAGGCCCATCAGGATGATCGCCGGGAACACGAACCAGTGCGGGTTGCGCGTGCCGTCCATCGCGTCGACGAACCAGACGCCCGAGCCGAGCACCATCAGCATCGCGCCGAAGATCGTGGGTGCGCGAGTCAGCCGAGCTTCCGTTTCCATGACTCCAGCGTGGCGCCGATCGGCGTGAAGCCGCCCTGGTCGTCGCGTGAGGCACGCGTGATCGACCGAGTTGTCATTTGTCGCCAGAACAGCTGCGATCCCAGCTACCTGGCGGTCGGTCCCGAGTCCCCGATCAGAGGTCTGGCGACTCGAGCGGGTGCGATTCGATCGACTCGACGGGCGGTTCGGGCTCGGTCTGGAGCGGAGCGGTGGTCAGGCACTTCACGATCTCGGGGTCGCGCATGAACACGGTCTTGTGGTGGTCGCGGTCGTAGTGGCGAACGCGCGGGTCGATGTTGCGGACCCGCCAGCACCG
>JBBQJJ010000131.1:0-20034 GCA_038325805.1 Haliangiales bacterium | reverse complement strand
GTGGCACTACATCGTCAAGATCCAGCAAGCCGCCTTGCTGGATCTTGACGATGTAGTGCCACGGCCAGATCTGGCCGCCGTGGGTGTGCCCGGAGAGCTGCAGATCGACGCCGTACCTTGCCGCTCGTCGAACTTGTCGCGGCTGATGGGCGAGCAGCACGAGCGCGCGCTCCGGATCGCGATCCCTGGTGGCCGCCTCGAGATCCTCGCCGTGATCGCCGCCCTTCGCATTGTGATCGTCGACGCCGGCGAGCTCGAAGCTGGCATCGCCTTCGCCGATCACCACGCGCTGGTTGCGCAGATACTTCGCGCCGAGTCGGCTGATCTCGGCGATCCACGGATCGACGCCGGCGTAGTACTCGTGGTTGCCCGTCACCGCGTAGACGCCGTGCTTCGCGCGCAAGCCTGCGAGCGGCGCGATGTCGTCGCGGAGTGCCTCGACCTTGCCGTCGACGAAGTCGCCGGTCAGCGCGATCAGGTCGGGAGATAACGCGTTCGCGCGATCGACCACGCGCTGGACAAACCCGCGATCGATCGTCAAGCCGACGTGGAGATCCGTGAGCTGGACAATGGTGAAACCCTCGAGCGAGGTCGGCAGCTTCGAGAGATAGACCTCGACGTCGACGATCTCGTGGGTGCCGCGAGCCTCGAGCATTCCGCGCGCCATGCTAGTGCCTCCGACGGTGAGAGCGGTGGCCCCGGTGACGCGCGCGAGAAACGTCCTGCGCGACTCCGAGACTTCGGGTGCGGGTTTGCGAACCGCCTTGCGTCCACTCCAGATCAGGAGCCGGACCACATCGATGATCAGCAGCGTGACAAACGTCAGCGCGACGAGCGCCATCCACGGATACGCGACCCAGCCGACGTTGGTCGAGAACGCCGGCACCTCGTTGCGCAGCATCGTGGTGAGCGGGATCGAGAGATAGAGCGCGACGAAGCTGATCGTGATCGCGAGGTGCCACGGTCTCGGCAGGGCCGAGCGCTGCACCAGCCGCCGCCACACGAAGTAGTGAATGCCGCCGGAGATCGTCAGCGACAGCAGCAGTCGAAGGATCGCGGTGACGACGTCCACGCGTGCTCACGATAGCAGCGAAGCCAATCCCCGGTATGCTGCGAGCATGGTTGCCACGACCACACCAAACGGGCAGGTGATGCTCTACGACGGCGTGTGCGGGCTGTGTGCGAAGAGCGTTCGCTGGATCCTCCACCACGAGCGCGATCACGCGATCGTGTTCGCGCCGCTGCAGGGCGACACCGCCGCGGAGTTGCGGAAGCAGCACCCCGAGATTCCGGAGCAGCTGTCGACGGTGGTCTATCTCGACAATGGTCGCGTGCATCTGCGGTCCAAGGCGTTCCTCCACATGACGAAGCACCTGCGTGCACCGTGGAGCTGGTTGCACGCGTTCCGGTGGTGGCCGGCGGTTCTCGGCGATATCGGCTACCGGATCGTCGCCGCGCTGCGCTACCGGATGTTCGGCAAGGTCGACACCTGCGAGCTTCCGTCGCCGGAGAATCGCGCGCGCTTCCTGCCTTAGCCGACCCGCGCCGGCATCCCGCCCTTGGGGCGCAGCGTGACGAGCGGTTCGGGCACGACATGGCTCGCGAGCAGCTGCAGCTTCGTGTTCTGGATCATCGTGATCAGCACGAGCTGGGCCTCGAGCAGCGCGAAGTGCGAGCCGATGCAGACGCGCGGGCCAGCACCGAACGGCAGGTAGTGGTGGCGCGGCCGGAGCTTCTTGGCCTCGGGCAGCATGCGCTCGGGGACGAACGCGAGCGGGTTCGTGAAGTACTTCGCCTGGCGGTGAACGGCGCGGATGTAGACCGTGACGATCGATCGCGCAGGCAGCGTGTGGCCGCCTAGCTCGACTTCACGCTTGGTCTCGCGACCGGTGATGTACGCCGGCGGATGCAGCCTCATCGATTCCTCGATCACCGCGAGCGTGTACGGCAGGCTCGGCAGGTCCTCCATGGTGACGCGCCGACCACCGATCGTCTTCTTGATCTCGGCCTCGATCTGCGCGAGCACGTTCGGGTTGCGACCGAGCTCGTACCAGGTCCAGGTCAGCGTGTTCGCCGTGGTCTCGTGACCTGCGAGCAGCAGCGTCATCACCTCGTCACGCACCTGGGTGTCGGTCAGCATCGTGCCGTCGTCGTCCTTGGCGAGCAGCAGCATCGACAGCACGTCGCCGCGATCGATCCCGGCCTTGCGGCCGTCGGCGATCACGCGATAGACGACGTCGTCGAGCATCGCGACCGCCTTCTTCATGCGGAGGTGGCGCGGTAGCGGCCACCGATACCCGAGGCGCACGGGCGAGGTCAGGTTGTCCATCATCGAGTGCATCGCGAGCTCGAGCCCCTTGGACACGTTCGCTGCATCGCTGCGAACATCGGCACCGAACATGGTCTTGCCGGCGATGCCGAGTGTGAGCTCCATCATCTCCGTCGCCAGGTCGATCTGGCGACCGCGATGCCACGTGCGCATCTGGATCAACGTCTCGTCGACCATGGTCTCGCCGTAGTTGGCGAGTCGCTTGGGTGCGAACGCCGGCGCGAGCAGCTTGCGATGCCGCTTGTGTGTCGGGTCCTCGGAGGTGAGCAGGCCTTCGCCGAGCAGCGGCATCAGGAAGGCGAGCCCGGCGGACTTCTTGTACGCGTCCGTGTCGGAGACCAGCACTTTATGGGCGAGGTCGGCATCCGCGGTGACGTAGAGCGGGACGTGAACGAGCGAGACGCGGGCGAGGGGCGCGAGCTTGACCGCGCGATCCTGGAGCGCCAGACGATCGCGGCGGAAATCGAGGAGGTTGCCGATCAGCGGGAGCCCTCCGAGCGCGGGGACCGTGGTCACGGCGGGCGGAGGAGACAGCAGGGCGTTCGCGTCGGCCATTGCACCAAAATGCGAGTTAATGCTCACATTGACAACTCGCGTTGTGCGATAGTTCGAGCCAGTCCAGTCATGGCCGCGCAAGTCAAGACCACGCCTCGGAAACGGCCGCGCCAGGAACGAGCGAAGGCCACGGTGGAGACCATTCTCGAGGCCAGTGCTCGGATTCTGGTGAAGCGAGGGTTCGATGGCTTCACCACGAACGAGGTCGCCACGGCGGCCGGTGTGTCGATCGGCTCGCTCTACCAATACTTCCCGAACAAGGAGGCGCTGGTCGCCGCGTTGATCGAGAAGCACGTCGAGGAGATGTCGGCGTTGCTGATGGGGCAGCTGGTGCGCGTCGCGACGCTGCCGATCTCGCAGGGTGTTCGCATCGTCATCGAGCTCACGATCCAGGCGCATGCCGTCGATCCCGAGCTGCATCGCGTGCTCACCGAGCAGGTGCCACGCGTGGGCCGGATGGGACGCGTGCGCGAGCTCGATGTCCTCGGGCACCGCGCGGTCACCGAGTTGCTCAAGGCGCGCCAGGACGAGCTGGCGATCCGGGATCCCGAGCTCGCGTCGTTCCTGCTGTGCTCGGCGATCGAGGCGATCGTTCACCGCGCCGTGCTGCACGCGCCGGAGAAGTTACGTGATCCGCGTCTCGTCGACGAGGCGTGCGCGCTCGTCACCCGGTATTTGGGCGTCGCAGACGGCTGATCGCGATCGGACGATCAGCCCGGCTCGCAAGGTCGCCGCAAATTCGCTAGCTTCGCGACATGGTCCTTCGGCGCCTCGCTCTGACTTCTGGCCTGCTGTCGCTCGCTGCGTGTCCCCCCAAGAACCCGACCACCGGCGGTGGAGCCACGCTGCCCGGCGTCGGTTGCCCCGATGCCGCCAATGTCTTCGTCGTCTCGTATTTGACGCCCGAGGAGAACGGCAAGGGCCACACCGGCTGGGTGCTGCCGCTGCACGACAAGGTCGTCGACGCGATCGACGGCGAGGACTACAAGACCATCGACCCCGCTGCCGCGGCTGCCGCGGGCGTACCGCAACCGCCGCAGAGTCTGTGGCTGCTGCAGCCAAACGGGCAGCCGTGCAAGGCGACCGTCGGTGCGTTCTACGCGGCGGGGATCGACGCGCCGGAGAAGAACGTGACCTACGGCGTGGAGCTGACGGGGTGCAAGCCGCCTCCCGATCCGGCGAACGCGTCGGCGATCGCGGTGGTCAGCAGCGACAACCCGAACGGGTGTCAGGTCAACGGACCGCGTGGGGTGGCGCAACGGCTTGGTGAAGTCGACCAGCAGGGCAAGTGGCAGAAGCCGGTGAAAGAGACGCCGATTCCCGCGAACCTCGCGGCGCTGGTTCCGCAGCCACAGAACGAGTGCGTGGCGCCAACCTGCGAGAAGCTGTGGTCGTTCGCACAGGTCGAGGTCGGTGGCCAACCGGTCGCGTGGGCCGGCGCGGTCAACTGGCTGCAGACCTCGGAAGACTGCGAGTGGAAGGGCGAGCGCTACAGCGGCTTCTTCATCGTCGGTCCAGGGGCGGACGGTGCCCTGGTAAAGGTCACCGACGGCCAGGATCATCCGCTCGCCCTGACCGCGGTGCTCGCCGACAAGACGGGTGCGAAGGTGCTGATCGCCGAAGGTCCGGGCGAGTACGCGACGTACGCGCTCGGTGACGGAAGCGCGAGGGTCGGTCGCCACCTCGTGTGGTTGCGCCCGCATCCCGATTCCTTCGAGGCGCTCGATCACCTCGGTCCCGTGTGTCCCGAGGAGCAGCCCGGCTCACCGGCGAAGCCATAGCGCGAGCTCGTCGGTGCCGATGGCTTCACGGGTGACCCGTTCCCAGCCGTCCGGCATGTCGCCGCCGAACCCGTGATAGGTGACGACGCGTGTGCCGGGCCGCAGCCCGGCGAGCCGCTCCTCGGCGCGCGTGCACTCGGCGACGAACGCACCGTACTTCTGGAACGCGTTGCGGGGATCCTCGGCGCCCACCGGGAACGGGTTGAAGAAATAGAACGCGTCGAAGTGCGACCAGTCGAGGTCCCATGCGGAGGCGCAAATGAACCGCGCGTCGTCGCGGATGCCGAGCACGTACGCGGCGTGCTTCGCGGCGGCGATCGCAGCGGCATCGTGGTCGACGCCCCACCAGATGCGACCGGTGAGGAGGCGGGCGAGCAAGCAGACCTTGCCGGTTCCGCAACCGACGTCGAGGACGTTCGGTGCATCGAGGAGCGCGATCACTCGCCGGGCGATCGAGAGCGACGTCCAGTGCAGCTCGGATCGTGACCGCAGCTCCTCCGGGAACAAGGTGTCGAACACGGCATCGGTGATGTCGTCACCCGCGACGAGCGCGGCGCGAATCGCCTCGGGGGTCATGCCCGTTGGTAGCACCTCGGCGTATCGTCACCGCCATGATCTACGACAGCATCACGCAGACGATCGCCCGCACGCCGATCGTCCGGATCAACAAGCTCGCACCGTCCAACGTCACCATGTACGTCAAGGTCGAGTTCTTCAACCCGGGCGGCTCGGTCAAGGATCGTCTCGCGATCGCCATCATCGAGGATGCCGAGAAGCGCGGGACCCTGAAACCCGGCCAGACCGTGGTCGAGGCGACGTCGGGCAACACCGGCATCGCGCTCGCGATGGTGTGCGCGTCGCGCGGCTATCCGTTCGTCGCCGTGATGTCGGACTCGTTCTCGGTCGAGCGCCGGCAGATCATGCGCGCGTACGGCGCCAAGGTCGTGCTGACTCCCGCAGCCGAGCGCGGCACCGGCATGGTCAAGAAGGCGGCCGAGCTCGCGACCGAGCGCGGCTGGTTCCTCGCCCGACAATTCGAGAACGAGGCGAACCCGGCCTATCACCGGTCGACCACCGGACCGGAGATCCTGTCGGACTTCGCGGGTAAGCGGCTCGACTACTTCGTCACGGGCTACGGCACGGGTGGCACGATGACCGGTACGGGCCAGATCCTGCGCGCGGCGCGGCCCGACCTACAGGTCGTCGTCGCCGAACCGGAGGCTGCCCAGCTCCTCGCTGGCAAGGAGTTCGCGCCGCACAAGATCCAGGGCTGGACGCCGAACTTCATCCCGGCGGTGCTCGACCGCACCGTGTACCAGCGACTCGTCCCGACCACCGACCACGACTCGATCGCCGCCGCGCGTGCACTCGCGCAGAAGGAGGGCATCTTCTGCGGGATTTCCTCCGGTGCGACGTTCCACGCCGGCCTCGAGGTCGCGAAGACCGCCGTGGCCGGGAGCGTCATCCTCGTGATGTTGCCGGATACCGGCGAGCGCTACCTGTCGACGCCGCTGTTCGAGGGCGTGAATACCGGCAGCGACGAAGTGTAGAGATCTGCCTCGACGACTGCCCGGGGCGGCCGAGTCACCCTCTGCATGGCCCTTACAGCGTCGGTCCAAAAACGGTTCAACGCGTTCGCCACGGGTGGTGGGCTGACGTTGCCGATCCTGCCGGACACGATCGCCCGCGCGCTCGACATGGCAGGCCGAGCCGACTGCGATCTGCGCAAGCTGTCCGACGTGGTCCGACACGATGCGTCGCTGGTCGCGCACGTCATGCGCGTGGTCAACACGCCCGCATACGCCGCGGCGACCAAGCTGGTGTCCCTCGATCAAGCGATCGGGCGACTCGGCTTCGTCACGATCAAGCAGATCCTCCTGATCGTCGCGAGCCAGGCGAAGGTGTTCCGCTGCGCCGGCTTCGAGGCCGATGTCCGCGCCACGTTCGCACACTGTCTCGCGACCGCGCTGTTCGCGCAGGAGATCGCGAAGCATCGCAAGCGGCTCGGCGACGAGGCGTTCATGGCGGGCTTGCTCCACGATATCGGCCGTCCGATCCTGCTGCAGGCGCTCGTCGATCTGCATCGCGAGGAGCGGATGTCACTCGAGCCCGCGAACGTGTGGCCGTCCGTCGCCGCCGCGCATGCGCGCGTCGGTGGCGCGCTCGCGGACCGCTGGTCCCTGCCACCACGCGTCGCCGAGGCGGTGCGTCGCCACCACTCACCGGATAGCGAGCTGTCTCACATGGTCGCGCTCGCCGATCGCCTCGCACACGCCCAGGACGACGGCCTGGAGCACGCTCAGATGCTCGACATGTATCCCGAGGACGTCGCCAAGATCGTGAAGAAGCGCGAGGTCATCGAACAAACGATCAAGGAGCTGTCATGAAGGTCGACATGCTCGTGATCGGCAGTGGTCCCGCTGGTCAGAAGGCGGCGATCCAGGCTGCGAAGGCGAACGCGAAGACCCTCGTGATCGAACAGGGAGCGCGGCCTGGTGGTGCCTGCGTGCACCGCGGCACCATCCCGTCGAAGACGCTGCGCGAGACCGCGGTCGCGCTCGGCCTCGTTCGCCGTCGCTCGGCAGGTGCCTTCGACCTCAAGCCTCCCGACGATCTCAAGCTGTCGAGTCTGATGACCCGGCTCGACGAGGTGGTCGCCGCGCATCAGAAGTTCATCGACGATCAGCTCGAGCGCAACGGGATCGAGCGCTGGCACGGTCGCGCGCGGTTCATCTCGCCGCACGTGGTGGATGTTCGCGGCACCGACGGGAAGGTCCGCCGCGTCGAGGCGACGCACGTCATGATCGCGACGGGTTCGCAGCCGCGCAACCCGGCCGACGTGCCGATCGATCACGAGCACGTGCTCGACAGTGACTCGATCCTGTCGATGGCGTACCTGCCGAAGTCGCTCACCGTGATCGGGAGCGGCGTGATCGCGACCGAGTACGCCTGCACGTTCCGGGCGCTCGGCGTCGAGGTCACGATGATCGATCGCTCACCACGTCCGCTCGCGTTCCTCGACGAAGAGCTCTCGGAAGAGGTCAAGCTCGCGTTCGAGCGTGAGGGCGGCACGTACCTCGGTGGCCGCACTGCGAAGATCGAGATCGAGGGCGGCATGGTGCTCGCGAAGCTCGATGACGGCACCTGCGTGCGCAGCGAGAAGCTGCTGTACTGCCTCGGTCGCGTCGCGTGCTTGCAGGGCTTGAACCTCGACGCTGCTGGGGTGTCACCCGATGCGCGCGGCTTGCTGTCCGTCGACGAACATCTCCGTACGTCGGCGCCACACATCTACGCGATCGGTGACGTGATCGGACCGCCATCGCTCGCGGCGACTGCGATGGAGCAGGGACGGCGGGCCGCGTGTCACGCGCTCGGCATCCCCGAGCCGGCGACGTCTCAGCTGATCCCTGCGGGCGTCTACGCGATTCCGGAGGTCGCGAGTGTCGGCATGACCGAGGCGCAAGCACGCGAGAAGTTCGGCGCAGCGATCGTCGGCCGAGCGCGGTTCGAGGAGCTCGCACGCGGTCAGATCTCGGCGATCGAGCATGGCCTGTTGAAGCTGGTCTGCGATCCCGACGAGCATGTCGTCGGTGTCCAGGTGGTCGGCGAAGGCGCGACCGAGCTCGTCCACGTCGGGCAGGTGGCGATCATCGCGGGCTGGAAGGCCACTGCGTTCGTCGAGAACATCTTCAACTTCCCGACCCTGGCGGAGGCCTATCGAGTGGCGGCGTTCGACGTGTGCAAGCAACGAGTGAAGCTGCGCGCCGCATAGCCGGTCCAGGAGGTGTGATTAGTACGTGCCGAGCTCGAGGGTCGCGCGGTTTGTGGTGATCACGAAGGGCTTGTGCTCGAACGCGAGTGCCTTGCCATCGAAGCGCACCACTTCGAGGAGGCCCATGCCGTAGCCCATCGGGCCTTGCGCGTAGTAGTGCGCGGAGACCTTGTAGGGACCGGCGGTGGGCTTGCCCGGGATCGTGAAGCACTCGGGACCGTAGCCGGTGGTGACATCAGCGTAGAGCTCGCCGCCCGTCGCGAGCTTGGGAGCCGAGTAGAACGCGTGATTGCCCCTGGCATCGCTGACGTGGAGGTCGACGTCGTTCGCGTCGGTCTCCCAGTGGAGGACGAAGCGAGTCGATGCGGACGTCGCCAGCGCGAGCTTACGGGAGGTCAGCGCCCTCGCGATCTCGGCGCGCTTGGACGGTTCACGAGCCGCGTAGACGGCGCCGATCAGTCCGGCGTCCTCGGAGAGCACGCGGCGACCACCTGCATAGCTCGTCGCGCGGTAGTCGTGATCGAGGCCGGCGAGGATCGCGGTGAACGCATCGTCGAGCCGATTCGCGCGGACGTACGCGTAGGCGAGGAGACGATGGCCGGTCATGTGATCGGGGCGGTCGGCGACGGCGCGCCGGAAGGTGTCGATCGAGAGTGAGGTCGCGGGCAGTCGCGCGAGGCGCTCCCCGGCGAAGCGGCGGAGGTCGGCGCGGCCGGGGAATAGATCGATGATCGAGCCGTAGATGCGTGCAGCCGTCGGAGAGGTTGGAGCATCCGGAGCATGGGCGGCCTCGAGCGCTTCCCCGAGCCCGACGAGCGCGAGCACGTTGCCCGGCTCGCGGGCATGCCAGGCGCGAGCCCGTGAGAGTGCCGTGGGATCGTGCGCGGCGATCAGCGTCTGGATCGCGCCGAGCTCGCCGGTGACTGCGGGTGGTGGCGGTGGAGGAGGCGTTGCGGGTGATGGTGTGATCGTCGGGCTGTCCGCACGGCGCAGGATCAGGAAGTCGACGCGGCGGTTGCTAGCCCACGCCTCGGGTGTGTTGCCAGTGCGCTTGGGCTGCGCCTCACCGTAGCCCTGCGCCGTCAGCCGGTCGGGCTCGACGCCCTTCGCGATCAGGTAGTCGCGGACGGCGCGCGCGCGGCGGTCGGAGAGCTCGAGGTTGCGCGCATCGTCACCGCGACTATCGGTATGACCGCCGACCTCGACGAGCGCGATGTCCTTGGAGGCGATCAGTACAGCAGCGACGGCGTCGAGGATCGGATACGCCTGCGGGAGGACCACCGCCTTGTCGTACTGGAAGTGCACCGACTCGAGGATGATGATGTGGGAATCCGTCACGATCACGCGACCGCGATCGGGGCAACCGTCGTCGTCGTCGCGGCCGTTGAATGTCTCGGCCTCGGAGGGGCAGCGATCCTCGGAGTCGACGACGCCGTCGTGGTCGGTGTCGCCGAGCGTCGGGGTCGGCGTCACGGGGCGATCGGGTCCGAGCGGATCGCGGGTCGCGACCTCGGTGGGTCGCGTGCTCGCGCCGGCGAGCTGCTGGGGCGCGCGACTCCGGGCCTCGAGGCCGTGCGGTCCGACGACGAGCACCTCGCCGAGCGCGCGGCGATCGATGCCGTAGCGCGCGTAGTCGGCATCGGTCTCGAGCACGAGCATCGAGGTCTCGCTCGACAACACGCGAGCCGCGACGGACTTGCTCGCGATCGCGGTACGGAGCGTGGTGTCTCCCGGCTTCGCGGAGAGGCGCTCTTCGAGCTCGGCAAGCTCGGCGCCGGCCGCGGCACGGTCGACCAGAGGTCGAGCCACGGGCAGGACCTGGAGCCGCCGGCGCGTCGAGCCCGCGATCACGTCGACCGTCGACGAGGTGATGCCGCGCGCGTACACCATCACCTTGGTCCCGCTGCGTGCACTCGCGATCCGGCGCGGATACACCCAGCTCGCGCCGGGAATGTCGATCGCGATGTCGGCGACGGTCTCGCCGAGGGCGACTGCGACGGGATCGGCGGCGAGATCGAGGACGGCACCGTGGCGCTTCGCGGAGACCAGCGTGGTGGCGGCGCGGTCATCACGCAGCCCACCGGCGAGGGCGACGTCGATGCGCTCGACCTCGAGGCGTTGCGCGATCGCGACCAGCTCGCGACCTTCCGCACCTGCGGTGATCACCCCGTCGCCGACGATCAGCAGACGTTGGCGCGGGTGGGTGGCGATCCAGTCGAGCGCCTGGCCTAGATCCGAGGCGCCCGCCGCACCACGCTCGACGAGCACGCGTCGATGCACTTCGCCAAACCCGCTCGCGGCGCCGCTGTAGATCAGCTCGCTGTCCTGATCGAAGGCGACGACGGAGATCGGCAGCGCGGCGCCCCACCGCGTGGCGATCGAGGCGACCAGACGCTGGAGGCTCGCGAGGTAGCGCTCGTAGCCGAGGGCGCGCGAAGCACTGGTGTCGACGAGGATCGTGAGCGACGTCGGGACATCGGGGCCCGTCGTGGCCGCGATCTCGACCTGTGCCGCGATCGTGCCTGCGTTGCCGATCGCGACCGGGGTGCCGCGCGCGGTGGTCTCGAAGTCGCGATCCGGTTGCCACCCGCGCTCGTGGAGCGAGTCGACATGATGCTTCCCGTCGGCCGTGATCGAGGTGAGCTCGACGTCGACGCGATCGATCTGCGGCAGGCCACGCAGCGGCAGCGTGTAGCGGATGCCGGGCAGCGGCTGGCTGTAGCTGATCACCAGATGCTTGTCGGCACCGCCCGCGATCGGGAACACCTTCGCCGTGAACTGGTTGCCCGCGGCGTGCTCGAGCAACGCGGGATCCTGTCGGCGGTGGAGGAAGTCATCGTAGGCGCGGCGCGCGATCAACCTCGGTACGACCTCGGCCTCGACGAGCTGACCCTCGATCTCCATCGCGAATCGCGAGATCGCGGCGCGCGGTGGCAGCGTGATCTGGAACGTGCCTTGACGAACGCGCGCCTCGGGGTTGCGGAAGTAGAGGTGCAGCTCGGTGAACGCGAGTGGCCCCTCGACCACCGCCTTGGCTTCGAGCTTCGTCACCGCGAGCCCGCTACCGTCCGATGCGGTCAGCGTGAACGGCGCCGAGAGGTCGTCGCGGACCACGGGCAGCGTGGTCAACTCGGCAGTGGCCTCGGTGGCCGGAATCGGAATCGTCGAGACTCGGCCGCCACACGCCACGAGTGCGACCACGCAGAAGCGAAACGCCATGCCACACCAGTGCGCGGGGGGCGCGTTCTGGTTACATCGATGGGGTTAGTTGCAAAAGATCCGGCGCGCGAAGCCGAACTCGCCGTAGCCACGCTTGTCGCGGGCCGCGACGCGCCAGACATACGTACCCGGTTGCTTCGGCGCGAACGCGAGCTGGGTTCCGGTCAGCTCCACGCTGGACACCACCGAGCGAAACGACATGTCCTTCGCGACGACGACGCGATACTTCGTGGCACCTGCCACCGAGTTCCAGCGCAGCGGGATCTCGAGGCCGAACATGCACTGGAAGCGCGCATCGATCCGGGGCGACACGCTCTGCGGGAAGCCGATCGAAGCGGTCGCGGGCTTGGGCCGAACGATCATCGGCAAGCGCTTGTCGGAGGTGGGCGTGGTGATCGCGACCTTCTTGACCGCTTCGAGCCGCCGTTCGCCGGTCCTCGACCTGACGATCAACTCGCCCTGGTCGACCGCGACCTCGACCGCACCATCCTTGGTCGGCGCGAGCTTGAATTGCGACTTACCGGCGCCCGCGATACGCACGTCGCCCTCACTGGTGCGAATCCGGATCGGCGCGTCGGAGCCATCGAGTTCGCCCGACGCGCCACCGCTCTGCATCGCGACGTGAACGGCGGCGACCGGGTCCCCGCGCTTGCCGCCATCGGCTTCGACGAACAGCGTGGTCTTCGCGTCGAGATCGAGATGGCCACCCGAGACGAACCGCACGCGCGCGGCAGCGCCGTCACCGGTGCGGATCCAGTCGCCATCGCGGAACGTGCCGCCCATCGCGATCGGCTCCCAGAACGGCTTGCCCTTGCGGCGAACCTCGACCGTTCCATCGCAGCGCGCGCAGGTGGCCACGATCGAGGCTAGCGCTTCGTCCAATTTCTGAGGCAGCGGCGCAGGGGTGGGTGGGGCTTCCGAAGTGGCTTCGGAGCTACCGCATGCGCAAAGCGCAAGGACACACCATAGTCGAATAGCGACCGTCACCCGAGCACCACTATACTGCGGCGCCTTGGCGGATCGCCCGATCATTCGTCTCCAACTTCCAGGAGATTCCGTCGATGAGTTTCAGCGTGCCGCCACGCTGCAATTGGGTCGGGAATTTTTTGTAGAGCTCGATACACCTGCGCTCGAGCATGTCCGCATCGAGGCGCCGTTCAAGTCGGGCGCGATCGCCGTGCGTGCCGAAGCGGTGACGAAGCTTGCTACCCGGGAGGGCCGGAGCGGCGCGCTGGTCCGGCTGGTCAAGCTCGAGCCAACCAGCTACGGCGTGCCGATTCCACCGGGTCCTGGGTGGCCGGCTCCTGAAGACGTTATCGAAGTTCGTCGCAAGCCCGATGGGCCGATCATCGCACGCACGACTACACCGGTCGCCAAGCCCACCGTTGCCCGTACCACCACACCCCACGTCGTGCGTCGGGTGGTCGAGCTCGAGGTCGACGATCCTGTCGCCGAGTTCGGCAGCTCGATCACGAAGAACTCGCCGGTCTCGGCGGACCTCGCCAAACAGCTCCACGATCCAGATGGCGCTGGAGCGCCACGACGGCCCACGCCGCAGCCTGCGCCGAAGACGCCGTCGATCATTCGTCGCCAGACGCCGGTGGCGGGGCTTCCTGCGATCCCGAAGCCGGTCGAGAAGAAGATCGCGACGCCGCCGAGCGTGCCGCTCGATGACGAATGGACGTTCGACGCGCCGACGCTCGGTCCGGCAGCGAAGACGATCGCGGCGAAGCCCAAACCGACTCCGCCCGCGATGCCCACGGTCACCAAGCCACCGCCGACGCCGGCCAAGGGCGTGCCGGCCGTCAATAAGCCGCTCGACGATGATGCCGCGTTCGACGACGCGTTCGGCATGCTCGAGGACGATCTGTCGATCCCTGTCGAGCCGTTGCCGCCCGAGCGGCCCACACCTCCAGCCGTCGTGCGCGTTGTCGACGAGATCACCAAGCCAGTCCCTTCGCCGGAGATTCCGAAGCTCGCACAACGGCCGACCCCACCGTCCCCGATCGCTCGCACGGAGGAGATCACGAAACCCGTGGCCAGCCCGGCCGCGCCGCAACGAGCGAAGTCCGAGCCAGGTGAAGCCAAGCGGATCTCGACGGAGCCACCAGTCGAAGCAAGACCGAACACCCAGCGGATCCCGACGGAGCCACCGGCCAAGCGCCTCCCGAGCGAGCCCTCGATCCTCGGCGCGAAGCCGAGCCTCGCGACGCAGCCACCGCTCGATCAGGACGAGATTCCGACCTTCGATCCGGCGAAGCCGGTGCGCCGCGCCTCGGAGCCCGTGCTGGCCAAGCCCGACTTCGCGGAGCCGCCGAAAGCCGACGAGATCACCAAGCAGATGCCACCGTCCGCGATCGCCGAGCTCGTGACCGGACCGGTCGCGCGACCCTCGTCGGAGGGTGTGCTCGCCACCGCGCGAGCGAGCGAGCTCGCGATGACGGGCACCAGCGAGGTCGACGTCGTCGACGTGACCTCCACCGGTGCGATCGGTGCGATCGGGTCGACTCGCCCGGCGTCCGAGGCACTGCGCCCGAGGTCGAAGCTTCCCCTGATCCTCGGGGCCGTCGCGGCGCTGGCCGGCGTGATCGTCGTCGTGGTGCTGCTCGTCACGCGCGGTGGATCGAGCGATCCGAACCCGCCGCCGACCAAGCCCTCGTCGAACACCAAGACCGAGGTCGACAAGCATCTACGCGAGGCCGCATCGCGGATCGCCGACGGCAAGCTCGTCGACGTGGGGGGTGATGCAGCGCTCGATCACCTGCTCGCCGCGAAGGCGATCGATCCTGCCGACCCGCAGGTCCGCGCGCAGCTCAAGGCGCTCGCCGATACCTTCGAGAAGCTCGGCGATGGGGCGATGGCCTCGAACGATCTCGCTGAGGCCGCGGCGCACTACCAGGCCGCCCTGACCGCCGAGCCCGATCGCGCGTCAGCGAAGACCAAGCTCGCCGATGCCGAGAACCGCGCGCGCGGTAAGTGATCGGGGACTCTCGCGCGCGCTTCGCGGTATCGTCGTGCCATGTACGGCGAACGGTCCACGCGTGTCGTCGCGTTTCGCGGCCTCAGCGTGCAGACCAACCTCGAGGCGGTCGCGATCATGGTGTCGACCGCGTTCCTCGGGACCACCTGGCTCGAGCGCGCGCTGTATCCCGCGAGCTTTGCATTCGCCACAGGCCTCCACCTCGGTTGCCACCTCCTCGTCGCGGTCGCCTTCGGCAAGGGCATCGATCGCATGGTGCTGACACGGGCGGGGCGAATCGATTACTCGGGCGCGCCTCCGAGCTTTGTCGAGGCGATCGTGCGCACGGCCGCGGGGCCGTCGATGAACGCCATCTGCGCGGTGGTCGGTTCGGTGATCCTCGCGAACGTCGACACCGCATCGTGGCCAGCGGAGGTGCTACTCGGGGCGGAGATCTTCACGTTCGCCAGCCTCGTGCTGACGGTGATCAACTTCCTTCCAGCGGTGCCGCTCGACGGCGGGCTGATCCTGCGCACGCTGCTCGAGCGCGTGATCGGGATGGAGCGGGCGGTCAAGGCGAGCGTGATCGTCAGCGCACTCGTGATGCTCGCGATGGCCGTGCTCGGCGTGGTGTGGTTCCAGCCCGTGCTCGTCTATCTCGCCGTCGTGATTACCTACGACAACTGGCGCATCCAGCAGTGCTCGCCGGCTGTCACCGTCAACTTCATGTAGGGTCGTGGACTCACTTCGACGGAACGAGCCGGACCTGGATCGTCTCGGTCGTCTTCGCGAGCTCGACCTCGCCGCGCCAGATCTCGAAGCCCTTCTTCTTGATCACGATCTGATGCGGGCCGGGATCGAGGTCGAGCGACTTGACCTCGGAGGCGGTGCCGCGCGGCGTACCGTCGACCTCGACCTCGGCATCCGCCGGCTCGATTTCGAGGGCGAGGGTGCCGCGCACAGCGACGGGAGGAGGCGGTGGCGCTGGAGCCTTCGGTGCGGGCGGCTTCCCACCACACCCGATCACGAGCGCGAGGGCGACGAACAGGCGAGCCATGCCCGCAGCGTAACCTAACCCCGAGCTCACCTCGGTTGATCGATACAGGCGAACTCTGGGCTCAGGCGGCGATCGACAGCGTCGACGATGCATCGATCTCGACCACCGCGCGCTCCGCGACTTCGAGCCACGCCTCGTCGGTCAGCTGCTCGCTCGCCACCAGCGTCGCGTCGCCGCGTGCGAGCGTGAACAACGTGCGCCCGGCGCGATGTGCGTACAGCTTGCTGCCGCACGACAACAAGAAGCTCGCCGAGCCCGGATCGCCGGCGGCGTGGAGGTCCTTGACCGCGAGCGCGACGCCCCGGGCGACTCCCCCCGTCGCGTCGATGCGCGTCAGGATGAAGGCGAACAGGCGCTCGCTGTCCGTCTCACCTTCGATCTGCGCGAGCCGCTCCGCGGAGCAGCCCGCGATGACCGCGGGGACATCGCGCAGCGTGCCGTTGTGCGCGAGCACGAAGCCATCGCGACGAAACGGATGCGTGTTGGCGATCGACGTCTTGCCGACCGTCGCCTTGCGGACGTGCGCGATCATCAGCAGCGTCTTGCGATCGGCGAGCCCGGCGAACTTGCTACACAGCGCGGCGCACGCGGTGCCGCGATCGACCGTCCAGGCATCGCGTTCGCGGATCGCGATGCCCCAGCCATCGGCGTGCTCGCGCGACAGCTCGCGCAGACTGCGCGGTGCTTCACACAGCAACTCGCGAGGGGAGACCGGCGTGGTAGCCGCTATGCCGAGCATCCGACACATGACAGATTCACTTTAAACAACGTCGAGCAGAACGCGAACATTCAGCGACGTCGATGTGATCTGCGGATGGGCTGTGGCGTGGGGCGCGATGCCTCACAACATCGACGGGGTTCCCGATGTGTCGTAGGTAAAGCCCTTGCCGAACCTTGCTTGCAACCGCGTCACCATCGCGAGGCTCGGCTTGCGGATCCCGGGGGTGGGGCTCCACAGCGTGAGGAGCACCGACGAGAGGTTTGTAAACGCGGGGTTGTCGAGTAGCGGCGCGACATCGGCATCCTCGACATGGTCGATCGAAGTGATCCGCAGCGTCTCGAGTGCGGTGAGGTGGGCACTCGCCGCGACTGCGCGGACGTACCGGGTATCCACCGACAGCCGCGTCAGCTTGCTCACGTTTGGTGATCCGACCACCGCATCGAGATCGAGCGAGTTGACGCCGGTCACGGTCAGGCTGGTCAAGGGCAGGTGAGCGAGCACGTCGAGCACGCCGCAGGAGGTGAACTTCCCGAGATGGACCGGCGCCGGCAGGGCGAGGTGGCGGAGCCGCGACAACGACGGCGATCGCGCGAGCGCGGCGAGCCCCGTGTCGGTCGCGCGGATCTTCTCCAGCGTCAGGCTCGACAACCTCGCGAGGTGAGGCGACGCGACGAGCTCGACGAGCCGCGAATCGTCGAGCTGGCAGTCCCACCAGAACAGCTTCGGCGTCCACGCGAGGGTCGCGGCGGCGCCGAGCTTCTTGCACGGGCCGCGCAGCATCGTGTCGGCGATCCCGAACGTGCGGGACGGACCGAGCAGCGCCTGCTGGGTCGCCTTCTGGGCATACGCGCCTGCCTTGCCGTAGAGCCTGCGCAGCATGCCGCGCTCGAAGACGTCCTCGTCGGTGCACCAGCTCGCGATCGGGTCGAGCCAGGCCTTGCGATGTCGGTTGACGACCGCAGTCGCGGAGCTGCCGGCGAGTTGAAGGCGAATGACGTCTGCGAGCGGGTGCCCTTGTTGCTCGAGCCAGTCGGCGTAGACCAGGCGAGGGGCATCGTCCTCTGGCGACTCGAGTGCTTGCGCGAGCAGCGCTGGGCCGGTGTCATCCACCGGTGGCTGTGCCTTGTGCTTCGTCGTGTTCGCGCGCACGTTTCCCTTGCCTATCATGAAGCTGCTACTCGGATTGCTCGTCGCCTGCACCAAGCCGATGCCCTGTCCGCCGCAACCCGCGAGCGCACTAGTCGCGTCGTTCGGCGAGACCTTCACGATCGAGTCGAAGATCCTCGGCGAGCCCCGCACGATCAACGTCTACCTGCCGCCCGACTACACGAAGGGCGGCACGTTCCCGGTGCTGTACATGCCCGATGGCGGCATGGATGAAGACTTCCCGCACGTGGTCGGCGCCGTCGACGTCTCGATCAAGAACGCGGTGATCCGGCCGCTCATTGTCGTCGGCGTCAAGAACACCGAGCGCCGCCGCGACCTCGCACCGATCACCCAGGTGCCCGACGAGCAGAAGGTGGCACCGAAGGCGGGTGGCACCGAGAAGTTCCGTGCGTTCCTTCGCGACGAGCTCAAGCCCGCGATCGCGCGGCGCTACCAGATCACGGCCGAGTCCGGGATCATCGGCGAGTCGCTCGCCGGGTTGTTCGTCGTCGAGACGTTGTTGCTCGAGCCCGCGTTGTTCGACCACTACATCGCCGCGGATCCCAGCGTGTGGTGGAACGAGCAACACCTGATTCGCAGCGAGCTACAGCGGCTCGCGTGGTTGACGGTTCCGAAGTCGCTCTACGTCGCGAACAGCGACGACGGTGATGCGACTGGCCTCGCGAGCCTGACGCACGCACTGACGAGCTATGCACCGCCGGTGAGCTGGACGTTCGAGGCGATGCCCGACGAGCACCACTCCACGATCTATCCGCGCGCCGCGCTGCGCGGCATCCGCAAGGCCTTCGCTACCGATTGAGAAACTCGTCGAGCTCGCGGGTCACGCCCGTGATGTCCATGTCGGTGCAGCCGAGCGCACGCGCGAAGCGGAGGATCGCGTGAGCCTCGGCGGAGTTGAGATCGCCGTCGGTGCTGGCGAGGTCGATGCCGTCCACGATCAACAGCTTCGCGATCGCGAGCCCATCCGCCTTCGCGCCGGCGACCGTCTTCGCGAGTACCTCGGGCGTCATCTTGTCGAAGAACGAGGCCTCGAAATCGACGGTGACCGACGAGTGCGCCGCGATCAGCTCGCGCACGCGAGAGCTCTCTTCGGGCGACACCTCGCGATCGACGCGCGCGATCGAGAGCAACGCTTGGGCGTACGCTTGCCCCACCTGCTCGCTAAGTTCCATGGTCACGACTCTACAGGATGTAGCGCTTCTTGATCCGTGGGTCCTGCTCGCTCATCGGACTCTCGCCGACTGGCCACCAACGCAGGCGTGGCGCTCGCTCGGCGGGCACCATGCGAATCGACTCGCGGAAGTCCGGCGAAGCAGCGGGTCCTCGATGGCAAGCTCGCGGCCGTCGAGCCAGATCTCGAGCTGCTTGTTCGCCTCGGCATCCTCGGAGGGATGCAGCGCGTACTCGGCAACCGTAGAACGCGACCCGTGCTCGGCGCGGCCAGTGAAACAGGAAGGGCAGTGCGCTAGAGCTTCTCGATCCAGATCGGAGCCGTCCACGCCTTGCGATCGGGGCTCGGCTCGGTGACCTCGAGATAGAAGAACTGCTCGCCGGCGGTGAGATCGATGGTGATCGTGTGCCACGTGCCGCCGGCCAGCGCGTCCTTGCGCTGCACCTCGGTGACTGCCGCGCCGCCGATGGCACCGGACCACACCACGATGTCGAACGCACCGGTGTAGTCGCTGTCGTCGAGGAACAGCTCGAGCGTCGCGGTGGTCGCGCTCGTCACCAGCCTTCCGCCCATCGGGACCCGGCCGTCGGCGTAGAGGCGGACGGCGAGCTGTTCGTCCTCGCTCGCGTAGACCAGGCGGTTGTCGATCGCGTCGAGGAGCGCGGCCTCGGTGAGCGTGTCGGCGACGATCGCGGTGCGCGTCGAGTGGCCGGTGCCCCAGTTTGCGAAATGGTTGTCGTGCGGGGCGGTGGGTGCGGTCTTGAAGCCGTTCAGCAGGTAGTAGTCCCAATCGCTGTGGACACGCGTGAAGCGCTCGATCTCGCCGGTCTGGAAGTTGGTGGTCATGCTCGCGTTGACGCCATCCTCTCCGGCGATCTCGGTACCGCGACCGACCAGGACCTCGGTGAGACGCAGGTAGGGACGGGCGGCCTTCTCGACGGCGGCGAGGCCCTGCTTGACGAGCTCGCGATCCGGCATCGCATCGCCGGCGATCCATTTCGGCAGCTCGGTCTTCATCGGCTCGTAGTCGTCGAGCCCGAAGTCGTTGAACTTGCGTGCGCGGTCGGAGTTGTTGGTGATGTCGCGCAACGAGACATCGAACACCTGATCCCAGTTGCCCTCGAGCGACGGGTTGCCGGGGCTGCGGAAGGTCCGCGGGTGGTTGAACTGCACCATCGGTAGCTCGCCTGCGAGCTCGCGACCGGGGAGGAACTCGTCGTAGAGCTGATCGAAGCGGCCACGCTCGAGCTTCGCGAGCTCGCGACTGCCGAACACGTTGACGTGGTTGCCGCTCGAGTTGGTG
>JBBQJJ010000130.1:0-20052 GCA_038325805.1 Haliangiales bacterium | reverse complement strand
ACGACACGCGATTCTCGGGCTTCGAGACGCTGTCGCACGCGATCATGTATCGCAGCTACACGAAGGGGCACCTCCAGGCGGAAGGCGCCTTCGTGCTCCGCATCAACGAGCTGTCCGAGACCAACATCTCGCTCGCGGATGCCGGCTCGTACCTGGTGATCACCAACTGGAAGGATCCGTCGCATAAGGATCCGACCCGGATCTCGCTGACCGCGTTCCCGGTGAGCTCGGATCGCTTTCGCCTCGGTTACTCGTTCCGCCTGTCGTGGGGCGGTTCGCCGGAGTACAAGCGGGCACGCTCGAGCAACCCGGGCGCGAAGCTGCAGTACGACTTCAAGAACGGCTACGTGTTCGTCGGTGCGAAGAGCGCCATCGTGGTCGACCCGGGTGACGGCGAGCAGAAGTCCGCGCTCGCGGGGCTCGCCGGTGCGGGCATCGATCTGGTGCAGCCATGTCAGACGGGAACGGTCGGCTGCAAGGCCAACGATCTGGGCGTCCGCGCCGAGATCAACGGTGGTTACTTCGACCGCGGCTTCAACGAGCTCCAGGACGTGCAGGACCAGAAGGTCGTGCTGTTCGGCGCCTCGGCCCAGCTCTCGATCTACAAGGGCCTGCCGCTTCGCAACTCGATCGACTTTCGGCTCTATCGGTTCAACAACGAGCAGGTCAGCTCGCTGTTCGCGCCGGAGAAGTACCCGGGCGGGTTCGCGTGGATGGCGCAAGCCGAGTTCACCGCGATGGGCCAGACGCTCAAGGACCCGGCGAAGACCGGCTCGACCGTCAACCAGCTCGGCTACGCGGGAGATCTCAACGTCCGCGCGAAGTGGAACCGGATCCGGCTCCGCGCCGACCTGTCGTATCGCGATCTCGCGTTCATTCTGCATAGCCAGCCGAGCCTGCCGCCGTACTCGGACTTCCCGGCCGACTACAAGCTCAAGCCGAACCTGTTCGGAGCGGTGGGCGCCGACAAGAACTGGAACGACTGGCTGACGCTCGGGGTGATCGCGGGCCTCGAGCTCCCAGCCACGTTGACCACGCCGAAGGGTATTCCGGGTCAGGCGATCGGCGCGGGTGGTGGCACCTCGACGGCGGTCATCCGGAACAACAACATCGACACGCTGATCACCATCCTCCCACCGGGGGAGAAGGCGCTGCCGCAGACCGCCGTGAAGCTCACCGGCAAGATCGACTTCGGTCGGATCTACGCCGCCGTACTCGAGGTGTTCTACAGCTACGACCCGAACCAGACCCGGTACTCGCGCGTCTGTGATGACCCGGACAACTGCGCCTTCGCGTACGAGCCGGGCCAGTTCCAGCAGCTCGGCGTCAACGCGACGCTGCAAGCGCGGTTCTAGACCTTCGCGGACTGAAGCCGCTTCGCGGGAGCGCGCTTTTTCGGAACCCGAGCGCCTGGCGAAGGGGTGATCGAGGCTAGACTCGATGCGCCCGGTGCGGTTCTGACCGGGCGTTATGACGAAGCGACGCGATCACGAAGCCAGCTCCATCGTCGGCTTCGCGATCAACACGGCGAACGACACGGTCACGTATCTCGCTGATCTGTTCGCGCGAATCGTCAGAAGTATCAAACAGATCGCACCGCTCGCGGTGGCGACTGCCTGCCAGTCGAACACGCCGGATGCCTCCATGATTCCCGAATCACCGCCTCACGAGGTCGTGAGCGTGGTCGAGAAGCAGGTCGCCAAAGAGGAGACCCCGAAACCGATCGGCGACTTCTCCATCACCTTCTATTACGTGGTCACCGAAGAGGAGGTCGCCGCTCCAAAGAAGAAGCCTGTCGCCGTGGCTGCGAACGACAACGTCCAGATCGATGAATCCGATCCCGAGCTGGCATCGATCGTGCCCCCCGTTGCTCCGGATCAGGTGAAGCTGTTCGACTCGAGCTGCCAACCGATCTCCGAAGTGTCGCGTGAGTTTGCTTCGCAGATCGCGCTGCAGGGCACCGGCAAGCTGAAGGACGGCCGAGTCCTGAACATCTGGGGCGTTTGTCGATGCGGAGATCAATCCCGCACCAATTCGCCATGCTTCAAGGTCACCGCCGCCCAGTGGGGAACCGGTGGCACCGGCCGCCAGCTCCAACCGTTTCGCACGGTAGCCGTGGATCCCAAGATGGTGAAGCTCGGCTCGTTACTCTACGTGCCCCTGCTCGAAGGCCGGCAAATGCCGGGCCGTGCGCCGTGGGGTGGCTTCGTCCATGACGGATGCGTGGTCGCGGATGATGTCGGCGGTGGGATCAAGGGCAGCCAGCTCGACCTGTTCGTGGGGCGCCGCGGCTGGTTCCTCGGGATGTCCGGCAAAGAGGGCAGCCATGCCTGGGCCAAGTCCGTTCCGGTCTACGACGGCACCACGTTGTGCGAGCGCAAGGGCCGCCAGGTGGCCCGCAAGTCCGGCGCGATCTGACGCGTAACCAGGCTCCGCGCCCGGCGTAGGTCGGCCATGCGCGGACTTCTCCCAGTTCTCCTGCTCGTTGGGTGCGCCGATGCCCAAGGAGATACGATGGTGCGAGGCAAGGCCGAGGGGCCGTTGGTCCTCGAGCTGTTCACCTCGCAGGGCTGTAGCTCGTGCCCCCCGGCCGACAAGCTGCTCGCGACGTTCGCCAAGGACGCCAGCCTGGCGCCGCTGTCGTTCCACGTCGACTACTGGAACGGGCTCGGTTGGGCAGATCCGTACTCCAAGGAGGAGTGGACCCAACGCCAGCACATGTACGCGCGTGCGCTCGGGGATACTCGCGTCTACACGCCGGAGCTCGTGATCGGCGGCGCGGCGGGCATGGTCGGCTCGAGCACCGGGCAGATCCAGACGGCGATCTCGAAGGCGTCACGCCCCGCGTTGCTGGCGGCAACCGCAACGTGGAGCAGTGACGCCGTGACGATCAAGAGCGAGGTGCCACAGGGCACCGAGGTGCTGATCGCGGTCTACGAGACCGAGCGGACGATCAAGATCCCGCGGGGTGAGAACGCGGGTAGCTCGCTATCGAACAGCCGGATCGTGCGCAAGCTCGTGCGCGTGCAAGGTCCGGAAACCAAGATCGCCCTCGATCCAGCGTGGAAGTCCGTCGGGGTCGTCGCCTTCGCACAGCGCACCGACAAGAAGATCGTCGCGTCGGCGATGCTTCCGCGCAGCTAGATGCAAGCAGGGGTTGGCCCCGGTCGGTTTGGATGAAGTGATACAAACGGGGCCATGCGTGCAGTCGCTCTTGTCATGTGCCTGGTGTTCACCGCGTGTTTCCCCAACAACCCCAAGCACCGCACGTATGCAAAGCTCACCGAGGGCGGGTTCCTGGTCGGTGGCATCGCGTTGCTCGCCTTCTCGAACACGCAGGCGGACTGCGATATGGACGTCAAGCTCGGCATGCCGAAGTCGGACTGCAAATCGAGAGCGGGCCTGATCAGCGGCATCGGGCTGACCATGATCCTGCTCGGCATGGTCGGCTTCGCTGCGACCCAGACCACCGCGGTCGATGACCCGCCGCCGCCGACGCCGCCAGCAACGACGCCGCCAGCAGCGCCGACCACGACCACCACACCATCCACTCCGACGTCACCCGCGTCGCAACCGACGTCGCTGCTGTTCCCGCAGTAACTACTTCGACAGCGCGCGCACGATCTCTTCGCGCACGATCGAGGCGAGATCGTGCGGCTTGCCCGAGGGCGAGATCGTCGGGACGTCGGAGTGCGGGGCCGGGGCGCAAGCGACCACTGGCCTCACCGTGTGTGGCGTGAGCTGGGCTGCGAGCTCGACGGCGCGATCCGCAGCACGGCCGATGCCGGCCTTTGCGCGAGCAGCGAGGAGCGGGCCGAACGCCGACTCGGGGAGCGGCTCGATCCCGCCGAGCGGAGCCGCGGCGATCGCGATCTTCGCGAGGTGCTCGACGAGCTCCATGCGGAGGAGTGCCTGCTCGATGGTGGCACCCCATGCGAGGGCACCGTGGTGTCCGAGGATCACGGCATCGACCAGTTCGCACCACGGCGCGAGCGCGGCGGAGGCGGTCGGGCCGGGTTGCGCGTAGGGGACCTTCGGGATCCGCGGTCCGAGCGAGACGATCGCCTCGGCGATGAACGGACGCTCGATCGGATTGCCGCGCGACGACCCGATCGCCGTGGCGAACGGAGGGTGTGCGTGGACGACGGCGTTGATGTCGGGGCGGCGCTCGTAGACCGTGAGGTGGAGCCCGATCTCGCCGAACACCTTGCCCTGGCCGATCACGGACCCCTTGGCATCGACCTCGATCAGGTCGCGCTCGTGGACGACCCGCTTCGAGGTGGCGGTCGGCGTGGCGACGAAGCGGGCGCCGTCACGGGCGGTCACGTTGCCGTCGTGATTCGCGACCCAGCCATACTGATGGAGCAGGCGCGCGGCCTCGGCGAGCTGGACCCGGAGCTTGGTCGCCACCGCCTAGCTCTCCACGTGATCGACGACGCCGACGATCGTCGAGCGGATCGGGACGATGTCGCCCTGCTTGAGGATCTGGCGAGTCCCGGTGCCCTCGGTGAGCACGAGGACCTTGTCGCCGACGCCGGCCTGCACGGTGTCGATCGCGACGAACGTGGTGCCGACGTCCGCGCCCTTGTCGTCGAGCGGCTGGACGACGAACAGCGGACGACCGTTGAATGCCGGGTGCTTCACCGCCGCCCACATCGGCCCGACAATCCGGCAGTACCTCATCGCTCCTCCCTCATCGCTCGTCTCGTTTCGCAGGGTTCGGCACGTCGATGCCGTCGACGATGCCGACGATCGCGGCGTCGACCGGGACGAACCAGGGATCACAGGCGAGCGCGGCCTCGCGCGACCCGACGAGATAGACCAGGTCGCCGAGGCCAGCCTGGACGCGGTCGACGGCGGCCTGGAGATCGCCGACCGGCGTGCCGTGCTCGTCGACGGGCTGGACCATCAGCAGCTTCGTGCCCTCGAGGCCGGCGTACTTGCGCTCGGCGACAACGGTGCCCTTGACGATGCCCAGGTACATCGACCGCAGCGTAACGTCAGTCCTCGTCAGAGAAAACCGTCACCGGCACAGAAGTAGAGGATGATGGGGGGATGCGATGGTTGCTCTTCCTGTTCTTGATCGACTGCGGCGGCGACTCGGCAGCCGCGACGGGGATCGACATCAACGCGCTCGAGTGTCCGCCGGACTCGACGCTGACCTACCAGAACTACACCGCCGAGTGGGTCCAGGATCGCTGCCTGCGTTGCCACTCGGGGCAGAGCAAGCCGATGCTGACGTCGTTCGAGAGCGTGATGGCGAACAAGCAGGACATCCTCGAGAGCACGGTCGCGACGAAGGAGATGCCCGAGGATCTGAACATCCCACTCGAGGAGCGCCAGTTGCTCGGCGAGTGGTTCGCGTGCGGGGCGCCGCTCTAACTCCAGAGCTCGCCTGTCCCCAGGGTCAGGTCCGTAGGAAGTTCCGAGCGTCTCGCTTCCACCGCGACTTGACCAGCGGCTCGAGTGCGTCGGCGAGGCGTACCGCGGCGGCGCGGGGTGCGAAGCGCGGGTCGCTCGTCATGTTGACGGTGTCGTTCGGGACGTTGGTGACGCGGACCAGGCGCGTCGCCAAGGGATCGAGCATGACGCGCGCGACGTCCTCCGCGGCGGGGCGGCCGCGGCGGTCGGGAGTGTCGAAGTCGATGGCGTCGATGCACGACAGCAAGGGCTCGCCGGGCAGGTAGCGCCACGTGATCGGGTTCTCGTTCCACGTCACCTTCAGCTGCGTGGGCAGGCCACGGTCGATCACGTGCTTGAAGTCGCTGAGCGAGCCGAACGGATACGCCGGCGCACGGAACCCACCGCGCAGCGTCGAGAGTTGCTTGGCCTCGGACTTCGAGAGCTGCTTGTCACGGTGTTGCTTGCACGACAACACGATCAGCGGGCCGCGGAGGTGGTCGCGCTCGATCAACCAGTCGGCGTAGACCAGGCGCGGGCCTTCGTCGTCCCAGTTCGCGACGATGTCGGCGATCAACGTACGTTCGCGCTCGAGGTGCTCGGGGGTGATCTTGTCGAGCGCCGCGGTGAGCTGGTTGATCGTCTTGTGATCGACAGCGTCGAGTGGTGACGCCGTTGCGGCGAGCAGGAAGTCTCCGAGCAAGCGCTTCCCGGAGCGATGGTGGTCGTAGTAGGTGCCGCTGAAGTCGTCGAAGTCCTGGCGGAGCGGCGCGATCACGCGGGTATCGCGCGTGCGTGCGATCAGGTCCCACGTCGCCTTCCAGTAGTGGCCACGCTCCGGGCTGATCGTGATGTTGGTCGCGAGCTCGGCGAGGCGCATCGCGATGCGTGGATCATCGGGCAGCGTCGACAGCGCGATGACGTGCTCCGTGGCTTCTGCCGCACCACCGACGTGGACGTGACGGACGAGGCGCGGCAGCTCGCCGACGGGATCGCGATCGAACGCGGCTTGCCACGCGGCCGCGGCAGGCTTGGGCGCGGCGGGGAACGTGGCGCGATCGATAGGGAGCAAGCGTGTCGCGCGATCGAGCAGATCGGCGAGCTCCGGGGCGCGCTTGTCGCGCCAGGCGTCGAGGAGTGCGGCGATCGTCTCGGGGACCTGTTGCTTCGTCGCATGGGTGAGCGCGCGCGAGAGCGCGGGTCCCTTCTCGCCCGTCGACGCCTTGGTGCCGCCCGTGACCGCGGCCTTCGTTGCTTTGACCTCTGCCATCGGCAGCTTGCGGGCGAGCTTGTCGAGCTTCGCGAGCGCCGCCTTGTCGATCGTTGGCGCGGTGAGCTCGGACAGCTTGCTCTTCGTCTTTTCGATGTGACCGTAGAACTTGTCCCAGAACAGCGACGGCTTCGGGTTCTTGTCGCCCGCCCATTTCTTGGTCTTGGGCTGCGCCATCTTTCGCCGCTTGGTGATCGCGGGGATCACGCGCGTATCGCCAAGTCGCTCGAGCAGCTTGTAGAGCCCGGTCCAGAACGGATAGGTCGACGACGAGAGTGTCGGCGGCTCGAGGATCCATCCCGTTGCCGCGGTGCCGATCCGGGGATCATCGTCGAACGCCGCGAGCTTGGCGATCACGGTGGGGAGGAACGATACGGGCAGCTCGCCGATCATCGAGAGCAACCGGCCGAGGGCGAGTGGATTCTTGCGGAACGCGACCTCGGTCCACTCGAGGTCGTCGTGGATGGCTGGGAACGCGATCCGGGTGTCCAGGACATCGATCAGGTTCGCGAGCTCGGGCGACCTCGAGGCGCGCCAGATGAGCAGGGCCGCGAGCAGGGCCGCGGACGCGTCATTCGCGGCGAGCGCCTTCTCGATCGAGTCGAGGTTTGCGCCCGCCTGTGCCTTCAAGCCCTTGTTTGCGGTTGTCTTGTTTGCAGTCTTGCTACGTGCCACGGCCAGCAGCGTACGATGGTTCATGGCGACGGATGACGAGTCCGACACTCAGGTGCGCGCCCCCATCGAAGAGCGCGAGGACACCAACGTGTCCTCGGTGTACTCGATGGGGGAGGTGATCGGGCGAGGTGGGATGGGTGAGGTCTCGCTCGCGCTCGATCGCAAGATCGGACGCGACGTCGCGATCAAGCGGTTGCGCGTCGACTCGCCGACCGAGGATGACATCGCGCGGTTCATGCGCGAGGCGCGGATCCAGGCACGGCTCGACCACCCTTCGATCGTGCCCGTGTACGAGCTCGGGAAGGATCAAGCGGGCAAGCCCTACTTCACGATGAAGCGCGTCGCCGGCACCACGCTGACCGACCTGCTCACCAGCCCGACGACGACGAGGCAGCGTCTGCTCCGCGCGTTCGCCGACGTCTGTCGCGCGATCGACTTCGCGCACACCCGCGGTGTGGTCCATCGCGATCTCAAGCCGGGCAACATCGTGCTCGGCGAGTTCGGTGACGTCTACGTGCTCGACTGGGGCGTCGCGCGCGTGCTCGAGGATGCGGTGATCGCCGCTGACATCGAGGTGCTCGAAGGCGCGAGTGACGAACAGATCCGCGGCACCGTCGGCTATCTCGCACCCGAAGCTCTCCGGACGCCCGACGTGGAGCGTGCCGCCGACATCTACGCGCTCGGCGCGATCCTGTTCGAGATCCTCGCGAGCGAGACGCTGCATCCGCGCGGCGACAAGGGCATCGAGAGCACGTTGTCCGCAGGGACGGTGCTGTCACCGTCGAAGCGCCGTGCCGATCGACCACGCGATGGCGGCCCACGCGCGTTCGGCATCGACCTCGCGATCCCACCCGAGCTCGACACGCTGTGCGTGACCATGCTCGCCACCGAGCCGACCCTGCGGCCCACCGCCCGCCGGGTCGCTGACCAGATCGAGAGCTTCCTCGATGGAGATCGCGACATCGCGCGCCGCACCACGATGGCGAAGGACCTGGTGTTCAACGCCCGAGCCGCGCTCGTCGAGGGTCGCCGCGGTGATGCGATGCGCGCGGCGGGACGCGCACTCGCCCTCGATCCCGAGGCAGAAGATGCGGCGCAGTTGATCACCACGCTGATGCTCGAGCCACCGGCGCAGACGCCGCCCGATCTCGAAGCTGCGTTGCGCGACGCCGATGCCAAGCACATCCGCCGGCGCGCACGCACCGCGACGCTGGCATACATCGCGCTCGCCGCGTTCCTTCCGATCGCCGCGTGGAACGGGATCCGGCGGTGGGATGTCGTGCTCGGCGTGTTCGGCTTCGCCGTCGCGATGGCGGTCGCCACGATCGAGTTGCGCCGCAAGCCGAATCGCTCGTTCGTCGAGATGCTGATCTATGCGAGCGTCAACGCGGCGCTGCTCGTCATGCTGACGAGGTTGGCCGGACCGTTCACGTTCGTGCCCGCGCTCGCCTGCTTCATGGTGATGTCGATGATGTCGTACCCTGCCTTCGTCGCGCGGCCGTGGGCACCGTGGGTGCTGATCGGGACGATCGTCACCGGCTTCGTCGGGCCGATCGTACTCGAGCAGGTCGGCGTGCTTCACGAGACCTGGGAGATCCGCAACGGCGAGATGGTCAGCCACGCCGGGGCACTCGAGCTCCATGGCTCCTCGTCGGTGACCCTGATCATCGTGGCATCGCTGGTGACGATCATCGTCGCGGGTGTCCATGGCGCCGCGATCGCTCGCGCGAGCCGGCAGCAACAGCACCAGCTCGTCACCCAGGCCTGGCAGCTCGGGCAGCTGCTGCCCAACAGTCGGCGCTAGATCGCGCCAGATCGCGCCAGATCGCGCCGGATGGGCGTTACGCGCGCGGGTTGTCGCCGACGCGGAGCTTGCCAGAGACGCCATCGTCGTACGGCTTGCCGAGGACCGCGCCGACCGCGATCTTCGCGAGCTGCACGACCTTGCCGTGCTTCGATTCCCAGTAGTAGCCGTCGGTCGGCGACACCGAGATCAGCGTCAGGTCGGGATCCTGTTTGCCGTCGGTGAACCACGCTTTTGCCAGCCGCGACCACAGCTCGTCGATCTTCTGCTGATCGCGCGTCACCGTGGCGAGGCCGTTGATCGTCAGGTACTCCGCCTTGCCGCCGATCGCATAGATCAGGTGCACGACGGAGTCGTTCTGGATCTCGAAGTTCTTTAGCGAGTCGCGGTCGCTGAAGAACCAGATCGTGCCGTCGTCGTCGACGGCTTGCGTGTGCATCGGACGCGAGTGCAGCTCGCCGGTCGTGGCTTGCGTGCACAGCATGGCGGTCTCGCCCTTCGCGAGCTCCTGGATCTTGGTGATCGCATCGCGGTCAGAGAGGTTCTTGTGCTCGCCCATGCCGGGAGGTACTGCAAGCGCCGGGCACAGGCCACCACAGGAAACTCGCAGGGGCGCGTGGTTACGCTGCCGGGTATTACTTCACGCCGAGGCCGAGCTTGGCGCGCAGCGGCAACCAGCCGGGCTGTGCGAGCGCCGCGATCAGGTGCGTAGGCGATTCACCGCGCGCGACGATCTGGCGGACGATCGCGGCAGGCTCGCCATCGAGCAACAGTGCGGCGCGATCCGCCGTGCGGTTCGAAGCACCGACGTAACGCTCGATACCGAGCGCCGATTGCGAGACCTGCGCGAGCACCTGCTCGAGGCGTGTGCGGATCTTGACCGACAGTGCGCCCTTGACGAGATCGTCGTGCGTGCGCTGGGTGTCCTCGTCCTCGACGAGCGCGTCCGCTACGTTGCGCAGCGACGCGGGACCGAACAGTCGCGCGACCGACGCGATCAGCTGCGTGGCGTTGTCCTCGGGCAGTCCGGCGAACGCGATGTGCTCGGGGCGTGTGAGCTCGACGGCCCGCGCGAGCAGGGCACGCGCTTCGGCGGGTGCAGCGCCGCCTCCCGCGAGCTCGACTGCGAGGCGCGGGCCGATCACGACCACAGGTGTGGCCGCGGCGACCACGACGACGTCGCGTTCGATGGGCCGATCGAGTTGATAGAGCTGGATCGCGCCGGTCCCCAGCGCGGTGGTCAGGCGCGGGAACATCGCCGAGGCGGCGACGTGGAGCGTGGCCGGGACGCGCTTCGCACCGCCCACGCCGTTGCGAGCGAGGCACTGCTCGAGATCCGGCCACAGCAGGGCCGCGGCCTCGGCGAGCGCGGTGACCACCGGGAGTAGCTCGGACTCGTCGGCGTCGCGGAGGAGCAAGCGCTCGGTCGGGTCGAGCGCTGCCTTGTACGACTCGTCGTCGCGCAGCACGTACGGCTTGTGGATCGTGAAGAACGCGGTCTGGTGAACGTCGGCCGTGTGACCGCACGCGATCGCGAGCTGCAACACCGTGTGGGCCTCGGGGCGATCGAGGCGGCGGAGCTCGTCGGCCCACACCACGAGATCGGGCAGCGCACCAGACGCCGCGGTGATCGCCTGGAGGTGACCGACGATGGTGTCGCGTGCCAGCGAGCCGACAGGCGCGCCAACACCCTTGGGGTGCTTCGAGGGATCGTCCGACGCTCGGATGAGCTCGACGAGCCCGCGGCGCGCGTGCGTGGCGCCCTCGGACTCCGGTGCGAGCTGGATGGCGCGCTCGTACGCGGGCAGCGCCTGGCGGACGTCACCGCGCTGCTGGCGCGCGGCACCGAGGCGATACATCAGGAGCGCCTTGCGCGTGAACGCCGTGGTCGAGCCGCTGGTGCGGTCTTCCTTCGCCGTCAGCAAGCGCGTCAGCATGGCTGCGGCGGCATCGACGTCGCCGAGATCGATCGCGAGCCCGGAGGCGAGATCGACCGAATCGACATCGTACGGATCCGCCTCGACCGCGCGATCGGCGGCGCCGCGTGCGCGATCGCGATCGCCGGCGTGCAGGTAGTCGCGGGCGGCGCGCAGGTAGCGTGCAGAGCGATCGGCGGGCGTGGTGCCGAACGCCGCCATCAGCTCGGCGGTCCGCGCGGCGCCGGCGTGATCGGAGGCGAGCCTCTGGCGCTCGAGCAGCTTCTCGAGGAGAGGCACGTGGCGCGCCTCGAGCGGTTGCGCGGCGGCGACGGCGGCGGCGAAGCAGGTCCGTGCGCGTTCCTCGTCCTTGAGCATCATCAGCGACATGTCGCCGAGCGCCTCGAACAAGCGCATCCGCTCGTCGGGTGCCTCGGTGGCCGTGGCCTGGCGGGTGAGGAGGTCGGCAGCCTTGCGGTGGTCGCCTTGCTCCATCGCGATCTCGGCGAGCGCTTGCAGCGCCGGTGCGTACGAGGGCTTGAGCTCGAGGGCGCGGGCGTAGAGCGGTGGTGCTTTCTCGGGACGCAACGAGCGAATCTCGGCGAGCGCGGCGTGATAGAGGCCCTGCGCGACCTCCTGCGGATAGCGCGCGGCATCCTCGTGCGTTGCGAGCGGCGACAGGTGGAGCGCGGCCTCGCGCCAGCGGCGCGCCTTGTAGCGGTTCTCGCCGAGCGCGAGCTTGATCAGCAGGGGACCGCGGTGAAGGCGATCGGCGGCGACCAGCGTCTGGTACGCATCCTCGTCGCGGCCGAGCTTCTCGTGCGCGAGCGCGAGCCGGCGATGCAGATCCGCGATCAAGGCGGTGGGCGCAGCCGTGAGGACCGTCCCATCGAGCACTTCGCGGAGGAAGGCTTCGAGATCGTTCCACCGGCCGGCGTCGGCGTAGAAATCGGCGAGCGCGACGATCGCCGGGATGTGATCGGGCACGCAACCGAGCGCTTCGAGCAACCGGCGCTCCGCCGCGGACTCGACTCCGGCAGCGCGCGACAGCGCCGCGAGCTGGGTCATGATCCGCGCCTTCTCGGGCGGCGTCAGCGATTCGTCCTCGAGCCGCTTCTCGAGCAAGCGCGCGGCGGTGTCGGGATCGCCGCCCTTCTCGACCAGGCCGGCCAACGCCCACGTCGCCCCGCCGTGGAACGGGCGAAGTGCGAGCACCCGTTCGTACGCGGCGCGCGCCGCCGAGGTGTCGCCGACCCGGGTCTGGAGGACGTCGCCGCCGGCCATCAGCGCCGCGATCTTCGCGTCGTCGTCGGTGGCGCTCTCGGCTTCGCGTAGCTTCGCATTGGCGAATGACTGCGGATCGTCATCGGGGGAGGCGATCTCCGCGAGCACGGCGAGCGCGGTGGGGTGCTCGGGGACGAGGGCGAGGGCTTGCTCGATCGCCTCGCGCGCACCGTCCTGATCGGAGAGCCGCTCGTGGCGGATCTGGGCGAGCCGGATGTAGAGGCCGGCGAGCTCGCCACGTGACATCGAGATCGCGACGTCGGTCGGCGCGAGCGCGGAGTCGATCCGATCCTCGAGGATCGCGGCGGCTTCGCGATCGCGGCTCGCCTTGACCAGCGCGGTGACGAGCAGGTCGGCAAGCTTGGGGTCCTCCGGCGCGACCGTGCGTGCGTGCCGCAGTGCCGCGGCGGCCTCCTCCGGCGAGTCGAGCCAGTCGAGCAGCACCTGGGCGCGACGTGCAAGCAGCTGGGCGCGCGTGGCAGGTTCGCGCTCGAGCGCGGCGCGGCGGCGGAGCACGTCGGCGAGCTCGGTCCACTTCGCCGACTCGGTGTAGAGCCGGTCGAGCTGCGTCCACGCGTCGATGTCGTCGGGCCACGTCGAGATCAGGCGCGTGTACGCCTCGACCGCGCGATCGGGGAGCTCGAGGTCGCGGATGTAGATCTTCGCGATCTGGTGCAGCGCGTCGCGCGCCTGCTGGCTGCCTTCGGCGATCTCGTCGACGCGTGACAGCGTCTCGATCACCTTCGACCAGCGGTCGATCTTGCCGTAGAGGTCCGCGAGGTGGAACAGCACCTCGACATCACTCGGCGCGATGGAACGCAGCCGCTCGAACGCATCGATCGCGTCGTGCGGACGGTTCAAGCGCTCGGTGTAGATCGACGCCAGTTCGTGCAGTAGCAGCGGGCGCTCGGCCTCGGGCGCGGCGGTGCCGAGCCGCGGATCGGTGCGCTCCTCGAGCGAAGCCGCGAGCTCGACCCAGCGACCCTCACCGCGGTACAGCTCCTCGAGCCGCGTGCGCGAGGCTTCATCGTTCGGCAGCATGCCGAGGATCCGACGCAACTGCGCCTCGGCTTCGCGGGGCCGCTTTTGCTCGCCGCGGATCCCGGCGACCTCCATCAACAGGTCGGAGGCTTCGGTCGCCGTCTCGGCGCTCTCGGCGAGGTTCTCGTAGAGCTCGGCGAGCTTGTCCCACGCCTTGTGATCCTGTGCGATGCGATGCAACCGTGCGCGAACCTCGCCATCACCGACGGTGGAGCGACGAGCCTGTGCGAACGCGCGAGCGAGGGCGTCGAACGCGCGCGCGATGTCCTTGCCGCCGGTCTCCCAGACTTCGGCGGCGCGATACAGCCAGCGTAGCCGCGTCTCGTTATCGGCGGCAGGCAGGCTCTCGTAACAGACGGCGAGCTCTTCCCACGGCGACTCGTAGGAACGATTCGGCAGCGTCGGCAGCGGCGGACGACGCACCGGTGCCTGCGCTTTGCGCGGGGCGGCCAAAGGATTGACCGCTCTGCTGGCCGGGGGAACCGGCGGCATCGTGCCGGCTTTCGCGCGCTGGATCGACGGTGGCCGCGGCGGCGGCTTCGGCGGGCTATGGTTGCGCCCTTCGGCGCCCCGCTTCCCGGGCGGGGTCCGCGGCGGGATCATCATGCCGCGCAGATCCTGAGGCGACAGCGTCATCGTCGGGTTCTCACCGACGAACGGCTTCGATTCGCGCGCGGGCGGGTTGGCCGCCATCTCGATCTCGGCGACGTCGATCGGCTGCGTCGAATCGCCGACCCGGAGGTTCGCGAACTCCTCGTCGTTGATCGGATCTGTCTGGAGCCGGCGCTGCGGGATCCGCGTCGCCATCGCGGGCGCGACCCCGGGCAGCGGCCTCCCGCTTGGACGCGCGGGTTCCGAGAACGCCGGATCGAGCATGATCGCGGCGGACGGAGCTTCCTGGCCGGGCGAGCGATCGGCATCGCGATAGCGGCCGATCACGCGTGCGAGCCTCCAGAGATGTGACGCGGTGTCGGCATCGTCCGGCGACAACAGCAGCGCGACGAGATGGGTGCGGAAGGCGCGAGGAGCGTCCTTGATCTGCTCCTCGATCACCTGGGCCTTGCGGCGCAGGATCTCGACGCGGCGTTGGGTGGATGTGGCTCGCTCCGCGAGCGCGCTATCGACCGAGATCACTTCGTTCCACGCGCGGGCCTTGCCGGCGAGGGCGACGAGCGCTTCGCGGATGTCGTCGCGATCGGGTGCCCACGAGAATGCGGACATCACGTCGGCGACAGCGCCCTTGCTGTCGGAGACGCGGTCCTCGAGGATCTTTGCGCGACGGAGATAGAGCTCGACGCGCTCGTTCGGGTTGTGGGCGGCGAACGCGATCTCGTATGCGTCGAGCAGCGAGCGCCATGCCTGCCGAGAGTCGAGCTCGCCCGCGAGGCGTTCGATCTCGGCGAGCAGCGAGCTCTCGCGGGGGTACACGGCGAGTGCTTCGGAGAACACGCCGATCGCGCGGGGCTTGTCGGCGAGCTTGCGCTCGTCGAGGCCGGCGAGCTCGCGCGACAGCGCGACGAACCGCTCGGGCTCGGCGGGCGCGTTGACGGCACCACCCCCCATCTGGATCAGCCGCTTGCGCTCGTCGGTGAGCACCTCGCCGAGCTCGCGCCAAAGCCCGTAGGCTTCGCCGGCGCGCCGAACATCGGCGAGCGTGCCCTCGTCGGGAGCTTCGTCATGCGCGCGGCGCCACCAGCGGAACGCGGCCTTGGGATCGTTGAGCCGATCGGCGGTGGCTGCGGCGATCCGCTGGACCAGCGTGCGGCGATGCTCGGCCCAGCCGGCGACGTGCTCGGGGGCGACCGACGGATCATCGCGACCCGGCGCGAACGACAGCATCCGCTCGAGGATCGTGACGTGCTCTTTCCAGCGACCGAGCCGCGCGAGCAAGTCCGCGGTCGCAGCAAGCGCTTCGTCATTCTCGGGCTCGAGCTCGAGCACGCGCTTGAATGCCTGCAGGGCGCGCGTCGGATTGTTCAACCGATCGCGGCAGACCAGGCCGATCTCGAGACCCCGAGCCACCTTGCGCGGTGTCTCGGGCGACAAGTACATCTCGCGCTCGGCGATCCGGACGGCCGCGTCGAAGTCGCCGCGTGCTTCGTGGAGGCGGCGCAGCGCCGTGTGCGCGTCGAGGTGATTCGGGTTGAGCTCGCGGATCACCAGGTCGAGGACCTTGATCGCTTCGCCCGGTGCGCCCAGCCGTTCCTCGAGGAGCTCCGCCCGCTCGAGCGCGGCGGCGCACGCCTTCTCGCGGTCGTCAGGAAAGGCACTGGCAGAGAACAGCGCGACTTGTGCGCCGAGGATGTCCGACAGCTCGCGCGACTTGCTCGCCGTGCGATAGAGGTGCGCGAGGGCGTCGAGGGCGGTGCGGTTCTTCGGCGTCAGCTCGAGCAGGCGATGCCATGCACGGGTGGCGCGGGGCGCATCGCTCAGCTGGGTGTCGAGGATCGTGGCGTAGCGCTCGAGCGACATCGCGCGAACGGCCGCCTCGGGCGTGCCGGGAGCGGGCAGGGGCTTGCCGCCGTCGAGGCGCTCGAGCACCTGCGCGAGCTCGCCCCAGCGCTGGGTCTTGTCATAGAGGATCGAGAGCGCGTTGAGCGCGTCGGGATCCGATGGTGACGTCCGCAGCGTGGCTTCCCAGCGCTCGAGCGCGGTGACGTCGTCCTCGCGCGCTTCTGCGAACTTCGCGAGGCGCTTGAGCAGCTTCGCGCGCTCGGCGGGAGAGGTGGCGGATTGCGCGTGATACTCGAGGGTCTGCTCGAGCCGCGGATCGCCGGCCTTCTCGAGGACGCGCTCCATGCGATCGAGGGCGTCGCGATCACCGGTCAGGAGATCGAGCACCGCGCTGCACGCGTAGACGACGCCATCGACATCGGCGAGGCGCGTCTCGTAGAGCAGGGCGAGGCGGCGCAGCTGGGTGAGACGCTCGGCGCGCTTCGCGGTTGGCCATTCGATCTTGCCCGGCTCCGTCGGGCGGCCCGCACGGCGCAGGGCTTCGAGAAGGCGGCGCTCCTCGAGCTCGAGCATGCGGCGAAGCGAGGAGGCGAGACCGGCGTCATCACCTTCGCGCTCGTAGAGCTCCATCAGCGCCTTGAGCGTGCCCTCGTCGTCGGCATTCGCGACGACCACTTCTTCGTAGAGCTCGATGGCGCGGCGCGGATCGATCTGCCGCTCGCGGTACGTCTGCGCCATCTTCTTCAGCGCGTTGATCCGGATCACCGGGTCGACGGCAGTCGCGACCTCGTGCTCGAGCTGGGTGACCAGCTGCTTCCACATCGTCGAGCGCGCGGTGAGGCGGCGCATCGCTTCGGCGACCTTCGGGCTCGTGGGCTCGTATTCGCGGATACGCTCCCAGACTTCGATCGAGCGATCGATGTCGCCGAGTCGAAGCTCCGCGAGTTGCGCGATCTCCTCGAGGCGGCGAACCACTTCGTCGGGCTCGGCACCCGCTTCGATCAGGTTATCGAGCGCGAACTCGCTGAGATCGATCAGGCCACGCCAGTCGCGGCGCTCGCGGAAGTGATCGACGTACCGCGCGAGCGCCTCCTCGTGCGTGGGGCTAACGCCGAGTGCTTGATGCAGCAGCTCGGCGGCGCGATCGCGATCGCCTTGGTGCTCGCGCGCGATCGTGGCGAGCTCGAGGATCTCGGCCACCAGGTCATCGACCGGGGTCTCCGGGTCCTGACCCATCGCATTGATCTCGGCCTCCATCAGCCGGGACATGCTTTCCCAGTCCTGATCCTCCCGCAGCAGCTCGCGCAGCTCGCGCGAGATCTTGCTGCCCGGCCGCTCGTACGCGAGCAGCTCGGTGAGCACCTCGATCAAGCCGGCGCGATCCGGCTTCTGGCTGCGATACAGCGCGGCGCGACGGCGCAGTACGCTCGCGCGCTCGTCGGGATCCGTCAGGATCGCGGTGCGATGGCGGAGGGCGCGATCGAGCTCGTCCCACTCGCTCGTCTTCTGCAGCGCCTCCTCGAGGGCGCCGGCCGTGCCCTTGCTGTGCGGATCGATGCCAACAGCGCGGCGGAGATAATTGATGCCGGTGGCGTCGTCGCGCGTCAGCCGACGGCGGCCGACCTCGACGAACAACTCGCCGGCCTTGTGGCGCCAGGGCTGGCGATCGTCGCCGTCGCGGAAGTTCGGCGTAGCGTAGACCTCGGCGAGCTTCTCGGCGATCTCGAGCGACGTGGGGTCGAGCTTGGTCGCCTCTTCGAGGTGATTGGCGGCGGCCTCGAGATCGCTGCCGCGCAGCGCGAGCACGCCGAGCTGGAATCGGATCTGTGCCTTCCTGGGCGTGGCGGCAGGTGCGTTGCCGAGGACGTCGAGCTCCGCCTGATAGAGCTTCGCGACCATGGCCTCGTCGCCGAGGGAGAGATACAGCTGCCGAGCGGCCTCGAGGGCCTCGGTGCGCTGCGGCTCGAGGCGAAACGCCTGCTGCCAGTGCCAGAGGGCGCGATCGACGCGACCGAGATGATCGTTCCACAGCTCCGCCGCGCGGCGATGCTGCGCCGCTCGCCGCTGCACGATCTCGTTTGCCGCCTTGTCGCCGCGCCGCGTGTTGTCGCGCTTCGCGAGCTCGCCGAGCTCGAGCTCGATGATCTCGACGGCCGCTGCGGGATCGTTCGGCTCGACGATCTCGAGCAAGCGATCGGTAGCGCGATGATTGGTGGGATCGAGATCGAGGCTGGTCCTCAGATACTCGATCGCCGTGGCGGTCTCGCCGAGCACCGCCATCGCCTCGCCGGCCTCACTCCAGGCATCGGCCGCGCGGATCGGATCGCGCTCGTGCTGCGCCCAGGTCGCGCACAGCTCGGCCAGCAACTCGCCACGACCGGCATCGCGGAGCTCCTGCCGCAGCTGCCCGAACCCCTTGGCCTCCGGCTGCTGCCTGAAGAGGACGACCCGCGCTTCCAGCGGATCGATCGACAGATTGGGCATGGTGTCGTCGGACACGCGGCCTGCACGATAACACACGCTCCCGTGCCCATCCCTGCGTAGCCTCGAAGAAATTTCCCGGTCATGCGAAGGTGCATCGTGTTCGGAAGACGCCGAAGAGAGTTCGAGGACGCCGCCGAGGTCACCCGCCGGCTGATGGCTAGCGAGGACGTGCCCGCGATGAAGCGTGCCGTGCAACTCGCACGCGAAGCGTGGACCAACGCCATGTACCCCGAGGGGTCGGGCAACGACGCGGTGTGCGCCCTCGAAGCGCGCATCGAGGAGATCGATCGCCGCCGCCACGCCGACTGGCTGCAACCCTGCGCGAATTGCACGGGCAAGACGTACCGGGTGTCCAGCGAACGCGATGTCGAGGGTCTCGGCAAGGTTCGCTACGTCGTGTGCGAGAGCTGCGGGCTGTTGACAACGTTCTGGAGCCGGCTCGACCAACTCTCGACGACGCGGTGCTTCGGCACCTCGGTCACCGTGGCGGCTCCACCCGGCGGCCCATTTCGCTGACCTGTTCGGGTGGTTGGACGTCGGCGGCTTCCCTGTCGACGGCGCATACTCGCCGCGTGGCAAAGCAGGCAGCGATCGTCCTCGGTGCGTCGGGCTCGGTGGGCAACGCGCTGATCAAGGAGCTGATGCGCGATGGCTCGTTCGATCCGATCATCACGCTGGTGCGTCGCGCGCAGCCCGATGCCGGCGGCGTCCGCGAGGTCGTCGTCGCGTCGATGGAGCCCGCCGCGCTGGAAGCCGCGACCCGCGAGGCGATCGGTTCGCTGGAGGTCGTCGGCTTGAGTGTGCTGGGCGTTGGCGCGGGCACCGGCAAGCTGACGATCGAGCAGCATCGTGCCGTCGACGTCGAGCTCAACGCGGCCTTCGCGAGAGGGCTGAAGGCCTCGGGCCACGCGACCCATCTCGCGTTGATGTCGGCTGCCGGTGCTGACCCGACCGCGAAGACCACCGGCTCGGGTGCAGCGGGGCTGGCGCGTTACGCCCGGGTCAAGGGCGAGGCGGAGGAAGCCGTCAAGGCGAGTGGCCTCACCGTGAGCGTGTTTCGTCCGGCGATGATCATCGGTTCGCAGCACACGCCATGGTTGCTCGAGAAGGCGCTGCCCGTGTTCGGCTTCATGACGCCCGCGAAGTACAAGTCGATCACCGTCGACCAGATCGCGCGAGCGATGGTGGCGGCGTCACGCACGCCGCCAACCGACTCGCGCGTCTACCACTATCGCGAGATGGTAGATCTCGGCGGTTGAAGCTGAAGTTCGCGACATCAACCTACGGGATCGCGACACGTGCAAGTCTCGTCGACAAGTCGATGACCAGGCGCGATGTCTCACCCTGTAGGCAAGCGACGCGTAGCACCGACGCTCACGCAACAATTGCACACCAGTTGGATCTCTCGATCGGCTCTTATAAAAACGGCGCGCTTCGTTACAATGGATTTGCGTGTCAGGGGCAGGCGAACAGCAACTCACCAGGCTCGGTCGCTACGAGCTGGTAACGCGGATCGGCCATGGTGGTATGGCCGAGGTCCAGCTGGCGTTGCAGCGCGGCCCAGCCGGGTTCGAGAAGCTCGTCGTCATCAAGCTGGTGCACGCGAACCTGGCGAAGGAGAAGACCTTCGTCGACATGTTGCTCGACGAGGCGCGTGTCGCGGCGCTGGTCAAGCACCCGAACGTGGTCGACATCTACGACCTCGGCGAGGCCGAGGGCCGGTA
>JBBQJJ010000129.1:0-20066 GCA_038325805.1 Haliangiales bacterium | reverse complement strand
TCGACGGTGAGGACGTCGGCATGCGAGGTGTCGACCGATGCGCTCGCGAGCACGGCCGCGATCAGCATGATCAAGATCCTCGACAACACGTGCGCCAGTGTAGCGCAGGACGGATGTTTCGTCCGTTGACCACCGGTCACGATTCACTCCGCCCAGGACACACCGCGACGTTACCGACGGCGGCGTTCATCGCGAAGTGATCAGAGCGCGGGAATCCAGAAGTCGCGCGGGTACAGCCGGTACAGCTTCGCGATCTTTGGATCCTTGTACGTGGCCTTGAGATAGTCCTCCCACGCCGTCAGCTGCTTGTCGGGGCCGATCACGAAGTACGTCGTCGCCGGATCGGGCTTGGTCGAGGTGATGCCATAGCCGGGCAGCACCTTGCCGTAGGTCGACTCCATCCGCGCGAACAGCTTGCTGGCGATGTCGGGCTGCTTCGCGATCTCGAGCACGCGCGTGCGGAACGCCCTGACGAGCTCGGGCGTCTGGCCATCCACCAGGTTCGCGGCCATCGAGCTCGCGCGCGCCTCGTAGCTACTGGCGACGCGCGACGCGAAGGCGTTCGACACCGCATAGCGCGCGATCGAGGCGTCGGGCTTCGCCTTCTTGAGCTCGCCGATCACGAACTTCATCGTCGTCGGCAGCAGCGGCGTGCGCTCGGCGTAGTAGATCAGCGCCGCGCCCTCGACGGTGGGGCGCAGCCCGTTCGAGTAGGCGAGGCCGGCGGCCCACGTCTTCATGAACACGCTGTGACCGCCGTGACCGGTGTAGAGGTTCGACGCGAGGTAATCGAGCACCGCGTCGTCGGTGACGTCGGCGTACGAGGTGGCGGGGGAGAGGTTCAAGAACACGCCGCTCGACGTGCCCGGCGCGACGAGGCCGACGAACATTGGGTTGGTCGCGCTCGGATCGCGCTGCTTGAGCCGATCCTTGAACGGGTGCTCGAGCGCGGCTTCCCAGGCATTGCCTCGCTGGGGCGTCGGGATATCGCGGACCAGCTTCTCGAGGTCACCGGCGATCGCCGTCTGCGACGCACGCGAGCCGACCTCGACGAGGCGCGCGGCCGGGGCTTGGATGACCTGCGCGCGGAGGGCTTCGAGCTTCGCGAGCGCGGCGGGTGCACCGAAGGCGAGATCCTTCGCCATCTGCCGCGCGAGGTACGTCCAGTCGGCGGCGAGCGAGCCATCGGGCAGATCGGCGAGCAGCGCGGAGAGATCCTTGCCGATCGCGGTCGCGAGCTTCTTGCCCTCGACGGACAGCTTCTGGGCGGCGTCGTAGGCCTTCGACGCGGATTTCGGCTTGAGCTTCGCGTCGTCGAGCTTGGTCAGGCCCTTCGCGAGCTCGACGAGCCCTGCTCGGGGTTGCTTGGTGTTGCCGACGATCGCGAGGAACTTGACGATCTCGTCGGTCACCTTCGGATCGCTACCGAGCAGCTGCCAGCGCAACCGGTGGAGGTCATGCATCTGGGTGAGGAACGAGCCCGTGTGCGCCTGCAGCGCGGATTGATGGCGCCACGCATCGCGCGGATCGTTGACCCAGCCTTCCTCGGCGCCGAGCATGCGCGCGCGCAGACCGGTGATGCGCTGATCGATCAGATCGCGAAGGCGCGCCAGGTTCGCCGGGCGCCAGTCCGGAGACAACAGGACGCGATGCATCCACGTCAGCGCCGCCTTGGTCTCGGACGCACCGTTGCCGGCGCCGGCGACCACCAGCTCGATGCGACCGGTGCGATCGTCGTCGGTGTAGTACATCGAGAGCTCGAGGATCTCCTTGCGGAGGCGCTCGCGCACTTCATCCGCCGCGATCGGCGTGCCATCCACGATCACGCCGGAGTCGCTGAGCAACGAGGGCAGGGCGGCGAGGTACATGCCGTCAGCGGGATCGACGCGGTTGTTGAGGCGGAACGCGAGGGAGACGCGCGACGACGCCATCGAATCGAACGTGGCGACGAACGTCTTCACCACGCCCAGCTCGCCGGTGGTGTAGGCGAGGCCCTCGTCGAGCGTCATCGGCAAGCTCGCGACGAGCGGCGGCAGCTCGGCGGAGGCAGCCTCGAGCTTCTTGGTCTCGACGTCGTAGTCCTTCTCGAACCGCGCGAGCGTCGACGGGACGTCCGGCGTCTTGTACTCGGCCTGCAGGCGCGCGAGCTCGGTGTCGATCCGCGTCTTGCGCTCGGCGTCGAGCTGCTTGCGATAGTCGGGGCTCGGCCGCGACGCCACGCCGTAGGGGACCTCGGAGAGACCCCAGGTCTTGATCCGATCGCGCCACGGGTTGTTTTTCATCGCGAGCACCTCCCGAACAGTCGCGAGCGCGGGCCGCATCGTCAGCGACTTCTTGAAGCCTCCGGTCTTCGACAGCGACTGCAGGTGATCCATCCACCCCGAGCTCGCACCGCGGAAGCCGAAGCCCGGTGGCGAATCGAGGAACTTGTTCATCCGTCGCTGCAGATCGACGACGCGGCTCGACAGCTTCGCGTTGAACGCCGCGAGCTCGGCATCGCCATCCGGCAGCTTCGCGATCCGATCCAGCTCGCCCAAGATCAGCGTGCGTACCTCGGTGAGAGATCTGTCGTCGAGCTTGTCGGGCTTGACGCCGCTGACGCCGATGAACACCGGCTGACCCTGATCGTCCGTGGTGTACGACCACACGCCGGACGCGCCGAGATCGAGCACGCGCGTCTTGCTGTCGATCAGCTTCTTGTAGAGCACCGTGCTCTCGTCACCAGCGAACGCGTCGAGGAACAAGCCGAGCAGCAGGCGCTCGCCGTCGTCGAGCTTGCGCGTCGCAGGCCACGCGAACGTCATCGGGCCGGGGTTCGTCGCGTCGGCGTAGGGATAGTCGACGACCTTGAGCGTGCCGCTCGCCGCACCGGACGGCTTCGGCAGATCCGCTTCGGTCAACGTCTTGCCGACGTGACCGTTCTTCGCCTTCGCGGCCACCAGGACCTTGTCGGTGTCGGTGAGCACCGTCGCGAGCGACATCGACGACGGGAACGCCGCGATCATCCCCATGTTCGCGAGGTGATAGGCGTCCTTGTGAAAGGTGCGGATGTCCTGTGGCGTCATCGTCCGGATCGCGTCGGGATGACCGCCGGAGTCGAGCGCGAGCGGATGCGTCGGACCGTAGACCAGCTGCCCCATCGCGCGCCACATGCCGACGTCGGGGTTCTCGTAGGTCCGGACCATCTCGTTGTAGACGGTGCCCTTCTCCTCGAGGCGGAGCTTGCCGTCGTCGCCCTTGTCGACGCCGAAGTTGCGCACCTCGCGGCGGATCTCCTCGTCGGTGTAGTCGGGGTTGACCATCGCGTCGAGCTGGTCGGCGAACACCGGCCAGAACACGTCGTGACCGGCGACGGTGTGGAAGTGATACGCGGTCCGCCACTGCGCGGTGAACGCGCTCGACTCCGCGAGGGCCATCGCTTGAAACGATCCGAACTTGCGGCCGCGCTCGCCCTTGCCGAGCAGCAGGTGCTCCTGCGTGTGAGGCTCACCCTTGTCACTCGTCGGGAACGACGTCACCCAGATGAAGCCCTGCGGTGCCGTCTCGACGCGCAGGTAGTCGAGCGTGAACTTGGTCGCGTCGTGGACGAACCTCCCGCCGACCGGCTTGTCGGCGTCGTCGAGGTAGATCGTCGCCGTGGTGAAGCCGTGCAGCTTGCTCCCTTCGGCGAGGTCGAGCTCGCCGGTCGGGACCGGCTTCGCCACCGATCCGGATCCGCTATCGGGTCTTGGCGGAGTGGGCTTGACCGGATCGGGAGGGCAACAGGTGGTGAGTGCGATCGGAAGAGGCAACATGAGGAGTCGACGCATACGCATCGAGCGGCACTCTAGCCCGAAACGGCCACGTCATCTGGCCGATGAACCCGTCGGGAATCGCGTCGGAGACGCCGAAGCTCCGCGGCGCGTGGGGGGGCAGGTGAAACGTGCCAAAGACAAGGTCCCAGATCGGGAACAGGCCGGCGAAGTTGGTGTCGAGCCCGACCGCCTCGCTGGTGTGGTGCCAGCGATGAAACGCCGGGCTCGCGATCACGTAGCGCAATGGACCGAACGACCAGGGCACGTTCGCGTGGAGCAACAGGCCGTAGAGCGCGAACAAGGGGACGCCCGCGGCGACGACGCGTGGGTCGAAGCCCATCGCGAGGATCGGGAGCGCTTGGAGCGCACGCTGCACGATGTCGTTGATCGGATGAACGCGGATGGACGACAGCCAGTCGAGATCCTTCGACGAGTGATGGATCGCGTGGAAGCGCCACAGCCGGCCGCGATGAAATGCCCGGTGGACCCAGTAGCCGACGAAGTCGGCGGTGACGAGGACGAGGACGACCTGCAGGCCGAGTGATCGCTCGGCGAACCAGCTGGCGCGCGCGACGTAGGCGAAGGCACCGTCGGGGCTGCCTCCGACGAGCAGCGCGAGCCCGATCGCGGCGAGCGCGAACGCGATCACGCTGCTGACTTTGGAGATCACGGGAATGGTGAGCCAGTAGACGAGGTCGGTGAACCGGCCGCGCCGTCGTTCGCGCCTGATCCCCCACCTCCGTTCGATCGCACCGAACACCACGGCGAGCACGACCAAGGTGAGGGCGAGCGCGATCACGCGATCAATCCGCCACCACGTAGTCGAGCTCGACCACGTCGACCGTCGGGAACTGCCAGCCGTCGCTCGTCGCCGTCAGCTGGTACTGGATGAATTCGCCGGCCTCGAGCTCTGGGATCCCGTTGGTGGCGTCGACGAATTCGGCCGCGTCGAGCTCGGCCTCCGTCGCCGCGGTCCGCACGGCGATCTTGACCTCGGCGTCATCGAACGAGCCCGTGACGCGCACGGCCCCGAGCGCGAGCGCACCCGGTGTGGCGAGGGGCTTGGACGTATAGGTGACCGACGGCGAAAACGGCATCGCCGGACCACCGCGGGTGACGATGTCGATGAACACGAGGCCCGCATTGCCGCCGAGCGAGTTCGAGTCGTTGTCGGTGAACTTGATCGACCACGCCGTCGGCGACGGCTGGCCGCGCAGCGTGACGTGGTCGAACAGCAGCCCGAACTGATCGAGCCCGCTCGCGTCCGGGATCTCGAATAGCGCACCGTTGGTGTCGAGCTCGACGGTGTAGTCCGCGCGCTCGCCGGTGGTCAGCGCGTACCCGGCATCGACCGAATGGATCCGCGTCTCCGCGGGCGCGAATGTCAGTGGGATCGAGGTCACCACATCGGCCGCCAGCGTCTTGTTGTTATCGAGTGCCGCGGTGACGAGGCCCGACGACAGCACCGGGCGCAGATGATCGAGTGCGATCGGTCCTGGCGAGCCACCCGGTGGCGCGGCACGCACCTGGAGGGTCGCGTCGTGGGGATCTAAGGTGCTGGTCTCGGGCGAGATCTGGAGAGCGCGGAAGTCGAGGAAGATGTCGTGCCAGCCGGCGGTGAGATCGAGGGTCGCGGTGTTCTCGTGTCCGTCGGTGACACCGTTGGCCCACGCCGACGCGATGTGCTCTTCGTCGATCCACAGTCGCGCCGTGCTCTTCGGATCCGGTGCGAGCTCGAACGTCCACTCGCCGGCGACGTCGAGAAAGATCTGACCGCCGAGCCGGAATTCGTAGTTGTTGAATTGAGCCGGCTGGAAATCGAACGGCGGCGCGACCTGCAGGAAGTTGCCGTCGAACCCGTCGACGCCCGCGACGCCGAGCAGCTTGACGTGCGCCGGCTCGTAGAGCTGACCGAGCAGCCCGCGCTCGTCGGTGACCCGCGAGCGCAGCTGCAGCGGATCGAGGATGCCGTCGACCTGTAGCGACAAGGACGCGTTGCCGCCGGCCTCGGTGTAGCCGAGACGAATCGGGTACCAACCGTCGGTGGGGATTAGGATGTCGATCTGCTCGCGACCACTGGCGTCGACCGCGAAGTGTGGAGTGCCTGCGATGACGACCTCGACGATCGCGTTATCGTCGGCATCGATCCTGAGCGTGTGCATCCCGCCGCGAAGATTGATCTCGCCGTCGAAGTAGATCGTGAAGTCGTCGTTGTTGTTGGGGACGGAGAGCCCGGCGGGACTGTCGAACTGCCAATCGGCGGGCACGGCGGCGTAGCCACGACCGCGAGGTGTGAGGGTAGCGATCGCGGCATCGAGGGTCGCGAACGTGGAGTTGGTGTCGACATGCCTGCCGGCGAACGACCGCGCGTGGAGGCCGCCCATCACGTACGCGTTCGGCTCGATCCGGCCGTCGGGTGTCAGCACGCCGTCGATCAGCTCCGCCGGATCGGCGAAGTCCGCGGCCGTGTCGTGCGCGATCGTCACGGTGTCTTCGTCACCGCCGACTGAAGGCTTGAACGAACACCCAGCGACCACGATCACAATCACCGCAGCGCGCATGGAAACGAAACTAACACGCGCAACATGCGCAGAATAACGCGTTCATGTGGCCGCAGGCTCGTCGAGCAGTTGGCACAAAACCGCACGGCTGACGGCGGCCAAGCTCGCGAAATGGCGACGGCATGCCCGTTGCGATTCCACCTACACATGCGTCCGGCCCTCGTGAGCGATGTCATGACGACCTCGCTGCGCATCCACGATCCGCAGTTCCTCCGGCTCGCGGTCTACCCCCAGTTCGCCTGTGTCGATCCTTCGCCCAGGCGAATGATGGGGAACGGGGTGGCTCGTCCTCGAGCCGGGGACCCCGAATACAAGTTAGGCGGCGCCGAGGAGCTCCTTGCCGAGCAACCCGCAGATCTCGTGGACCTCGTCGACGACGTGCGTGAGGAGGTCGTGCACCGACGAGCCGAGCGGCTCTTTGCCACGCGCCGTGACCCAGACGTCGAGCACGCGCAGTTGCTCGAGGGCACTACCGCCAGGCAGGTCGTGGCGATCGGGTGGGCGGATGTCGGCGAGGCGGTCGTAGGCCGAGTGCACGCAGTATGCGATCGAGCGCGGGAACGCGGGCTCGCTGACGAGAAAGCGTGCGACGGCATCGGAGCTGACGCGACCGGCGCTGCGCTTGAGATACGCCTCGCTGCCCGACAGCCCACGCAGGAGCGATAACCACAACGCGGTCTCGATGATCTCGCCGCCGGTCGGATTCTTCGATGCCATCGTGAAGGCGTGATGCTGGACGTCGAGCATGCGCGCCGTCTGCGAGACGCGCTCGAGCAGCACGCCGAGCCAGATGAAGTCGAGCGGCTCGTCGTGGAGCATCGTCGAGCGCATCAGGCCGAGGGCGAGCTGCGTCCCGCGACGGACGTGGTGATAGAACTGGTCGCGGTGATTCGCGTAGGTGGTCTGCGCGCCCGTGGAATCGCTCCACAGGTGGAGCTCGTTGACCGCTTCCCAGGTCTCGAGCGACAGCACCTCGCGGATCGAGCGCGCGTTCCACCGCGCCGCGCGCAGCGTCTGATGCAGGGACGCGCCGTTGTGCTCGGCCCACACCATGAAGCGCTGCACGACCTCGGCATCGCCCCACGCGGCGTGATCGTCGGTGTCATTGCACTGGAGCTCGCGGAACTGCTCCTCCTCACCGGTGACCACGATCACCGGGCGCCACACCTGCGCGGGGGGCAGCTCGGCATCGAGCGCGAGCGAGCTCGCGGCACCGAGCATGCGTGCGGTGGCCTCGGCACGCTCGACGTAGCGCCCGAACCAGAAGCAGTGATCGGCGACGCGCGAGATCACGCCTTCTCCTTCATCACCCACGTGTCCTTGCTGCCGCCGCCCTGCGAGGAGTTGACGATATAACTGCCCTGCTTGAGCGCGACGCGCGTCAGGCCACCGGGCAGTACCCACGGACCTTCGCGCGAGGTCAGGATGTACGGGCGCAGATCGACGCGACGCGGTTCGACGCGGCCGGTGGGTGACAGCGAGATGGCTCCCGAGGCACGCGACGCGGTGTCGGGGATCCACGTCGGGCAGCTCGACAGCTCGATCCGTCGCTGCGCGATGTAGCGGCGCGGCTCGGCGGCGATCTTGGAGCGGAACTCGGCGAGCTCGGACTTGCTTGCCTGCGGTCCCATCAACATGCCGTAGCCGCCGGCTTCGTCGACCGCCTTGACGACCATCTCGTCGAGGTGCTCGAGGACGAACTTGCGATCGTCATCGAACAAGCACACCCATGTGCGGACCTGCTCGAGGATCGGCTCCTCCGACAGGTAGAAGTCGATCATGTCGGGGACGAACGGATAGATCGCCTTGTCGTCGGCGACGCCGTTGCCGGGCGCGTTCGCGAGCGCAACGTTGCCCGCCGCGTACGCCTTCATCAGGCCGCGCACGCCGAGCATGCTGTCGGGGCGGAACACGTCCGGATCGAGGAACGCCTCGTCGGTGCGGCGATAGATCACGTCGACCCGCTTGGGGCCGCGCGTGGTGCGGCAGAACACCTTGTCGCCATCGACGAACAGATCTGGCGCCTGCACCAGCTCGAGCCCCATCGTGCGCGCGAGGAAGCTGTGCTCGAAGTACGCCGAGTTGAACGGACCCGGCGTGAGGACGACCGCGTTGACGTCCTCGCTGACCGGGGACACCGAGCGCAGCGTCTCCGCCAAGCGCGTCGGATAGTGATCGACGCGGTGCACGCGCGCGGCGTCGAACACGCGCGGGAACATCCGCTTGCTGATCAGCCGATTCTCGACGACGTACGACACGCCCGACGGCGTCCGCAGGTTGTCCTCGAGGACGCGCCAGGTGCCGGCGGTGTCGCGGATCAGATCGACGCCCGCGATGTGAAGGCGCACGCCACCGGGCGGCTTGAGGCCGCGCAGCATCGGCCGGTAAGCGCCGGCACCGAGGATCATCTCGGCGGGGATCACGCCGGCGGCGAGGATCTTCTGCTCGCCGTAGATGTCGTCGAGGAACATCGAGAGCGCGCGCAACCGCTGCTGGAGACCTCGCTCGAGCTTGCGGAAGTCATCGGCGGCGACGATCCGCGGGAGGAGACAGAACGGAAAGATCTTCTCGGTGCCGCGCGAATCGCCGTACACCGAGAACGTCACGCCTTGTTGTAACAGCGCCGTCTCGGCGAGGGCCTGCGCACGCGCGAGCTCCTCGGGACGCATCTTGTCGAGCAGGGCAGCGACGCGGGCGAACGGCGTGCGTGGCGTGGAGCCATCGAACATCTCGTCGTAGGTCGCAGCGAGCGAGGGGTAGTTCTCGAACAAGCCGAGCAGCTGGGCCACCGGTCCAGACTGCGACTGGGACTGACTCTGCACTGCATCATCGTAGCGAACTCCGAACACGGATCTCCGGATGCGAGCGCACGATCAGCGAGCCGCCAGCGGGGCCGCGCCGTACGCTCGCGGGGTGGTGATCCTCAAACCTCCGGCGCCTCTCTCGATCCCCGCGGCTGCTCGCGTCGTGTTCCTTGCGGGCTCGATCGAGATGGGTGCCGCCGAGGATTGGCAACGCACGCTGACCGCGGCGCTGGGCGATCACCTCACCGTGCTCAACCCGCGGCGCGAGGAGTGGGATGCGAGCTGGAGACAGTCGATCGACGAACCGAAGTTCCGCGAGCAAGTGGAGTGGGAGCTCGACGGGCTCGATCGCGCCGATGTCATCGCGATGTGGTTCGCCGGCCGGACGAAGTCGCCGATCACGCTGCTCGAGCTCGGGCTTCACGCACGCAGCGGCAAGCTGATCATTGGCTGCCCGCCGGAGTTCTGGCGGCGCGGTAACATCGAGGTGGTCGCCGCGCGTTGCGGCATCCCGTTGCACGCGACGTGGGACGCGTTCCAGACCGCGGTGATCACGGCATGCGCTTGATCAGGCCGTCGAGCGCGAGCTTCGCCGTGTACTCGGTGTCCTTCGATCCCGCGTAGCTGTTGCCGGTCCACGTCGTGGACTTGCCGCTCGCGACGTCGAACATCGTCAGCGAGACGTAGAACTCGCCGTCGAAGTCGTTGACGATGCCGTAGATCAGCCGATCGACCTGCAGCGATTCGGCGATCCGCTTGATGCATGCGGCCTCGTCATCGCCGCATCCAGCCAACAGCTTCGCCTCGATCATGTCGATGTTGCGGCGGCCGACGGTGATGAACAGGTCATCGTCCGCGATCTTGCGCAGCCAGTTCGTCAGGTTGACCGCCGCCATCGAGCCGACCGGGTTGACCTTGCCGACCAGCTCGATGCCCAGCACCTCGAGCGTATACTTGGTCGCCGACTTGCGGACGCTGACCGTGGGATAGACGCGGACCTTGTCGGCCTCGAGCTCGGGCACCGGGTTCGCCGGTTTTGGTGAAGGGGAGGCAACCTCGGGCGGGCGCGGACATGCGCACAGCGCCAACACGAACACGACCGCCCTCATCTATCTCCCAGCGTATCAGCTCTGCTGCCAACGGTTGATGTCGGCCTTCCCGAGCACCCGCGTGAGGAGATCGAACAGCTGGTCGACGAGCATCGTCTTGACCTCTTCCTTCGAGGTGTCCTTCTGCGCCAGCCACTCGATGCTCGCGGCCTCGACCATGCCGATCCACGAGCGGATCGCGATGCGCGACAGCGGACGCGCGCGCAGGAACGTGCTGATCGGGTTGCCCTGGAGAAACTCGTCGAGGATGCCGCTGCGCACCTTCTCGAGCACCGCCGACACCTCGGGGTCGCTGCCGATGCCGCCACGCATGAGCGCGACGAACGCGCTGCCCTGGCTCTCGACGTGATCGAGGTACGCCGACACGCCGGCCATCGCACGCTCGCGGGGCGCGGTCTCCTTCGCGACGTTGGTGATCAGCTTGTTCACCAGCTCCTGCGAGGTCTCCTGAAGCCCGGCGATGTAGAGGTCTCGCTTGGTGGGGAAGTAGTAATAGAACAGGCCCTTCGACAGCTTCGCCTTCTTCGCGAGATCATCGATCGAGACGGTGTCGTACGGGTTCGCGGCGAAGGCGGCGCGGCCGAGCGACAGCAGCTGGGCGCGACGCTCGTCGTTCTCCATGCGGCGGATCACGCGACGGCGCTTGGGGGCGGGGGCCTTCTTGACCGTGCGTTTGGAGACTGCTCGCGGCACCTGTGATGGGTATCCTGAACGGCGCTCTCGACACAACCCCAATATTGAGAGTGCCTCAATACTGATCTGGTAGCGGAGAGCTGAACGGACGATCTCCGTCGTGCACCCGGGTGCGCACCAAGTGAATGGATAATTGACTCACTCTCAACAGTGTTAGCGAATGTTGTCCGATAGGACGCGCAGTGGATCTCGTTAGACGTGCAAGGTCGCTCACGTGAAGGTCACTCTCGTCTCCTTGCTCGCGTTGTCCGCCTGTAGTTCACAGGTCGATCCATCCCCGGGTGATGACGAACCCGGTGCGGATGGCTCGATCGTCGACCCGCCGCCGGATGTCGATCCGTGCGCCGATCCGGTGAAGCTCGCTCTCGCCGATCGACCGATCGACCTGATGCCGAGTGCCCGGCTCGCGACGGTCGCGGCGCGCGTGCCGTGCCTCGCGCCCGGCGCTGTCCGCACGCTCATCGAGTCGCCGCGCACCCTCTGGTACGACAAGACGTCGCTGACGCCCGGCTACCAGGACTCGTTCGGCGACAACGTGGTGACGCCGATCGGCTTCCGGCCAAATACGATCGATCCAGGGCTGATCAACCTCGCTGTTCCCGGCGGGCATGCGCAGATCTTCTCCGACCTCGGCACCTTTCACTTTCCGTTCGGTCATCCCATCGGCCAGGTGACGAACGTCAAGGTCGTCGACTTCTGGCGACTGCCCGACGCGGGCGCCGGCTATCAACCCGTCGTCCACTGGCAGCGCGATCCGAATAGCTACACGCACCGCGTCGAGTGGATGTTCCCGGCCGGCACGGTGTTCGGCGAGCTGATGTTCCTCGAGGAGGATGGCGAGCTGCATCCGTTCGAGATCCGGCTGCGCACGCGCACACTGACCGGCTGGGACGTCGATGCGCTGCGCCCGTTCCCGACGGCCGACGATCTGGCGACCGCGCTCGAGAAGCGCCGCGTGGATCGCCCCGAGTGGGCGAGCTCTCTCGCGCTCGACGCGACGATCGAACAACTACGCGGAGGAGGGCTGTCGACGTTCCGGATCGCCGCGACGCACTTCCCGGGTGCATTCCCCGCGCGCGACGCCGGCATCGAGCACCTGCCCGAGCTGACCGGCAGCGACGCCGAGCTGATCCACGAGCTGCTGCGGACGACGCCGTTTCGCTCGGCGCGCGGCACGTCCTGGAAGCAAGCCGGCGCGCTGTCCGCGTGGGCCGCGAGCGCAGCGGGCAAAGGCTCGATCGTCCCCGCCGGGTACAACGCCGCAGCGGTCGAGATCAGCGAGCAGTCGTGCGACTCGTGTCATCGCGACGCGGGACGTCCGTTCGAGACCTGGTACGACAACATCCTCGCGTACGGCGAGCTGTGGGGGAACGACGAGACCTTCACGTGGCACCCGTTCACGCTGGCGAACTTCGTCGACGCGCAGGGCGCGGTCGTCAACTTCAACAACGACAACCGGATCATCCGCGCGGACTTCAAGGCGGCCGGCTTGATCGTCCCGTACAAGCCTGCGATCCACCCTCCGACGATCTACGGACGCATCCAGCGCGAGTGGACGGACTTCTCGTACTGATGCGGCGCCGAGACTTCCTGCTGATCGTCGGCGGCAGCGCGTTCGCGTGCAGCACACCCGCGTCATCGCCCCCGGCCGGTGATGACGACGCCGTGCCCGATGCGGCTCTCCCAGTTCCCGTCGACGCCAATTCTGGAGTCGACGCTTGCGCGCAGGCGGTCGTCAAGATGCACGACACCTATGCGCAGGCCCTTTATCTCGATGGCACCTACGGTCCGCTGACGGGTGTCGTCGACGTCGTGTCCGTGGTGGCGGGCACCGCGATCACGCTCGAGTTCTGGCACGGCCATGGTGGTGTGCAACATCGCTTCACGATCACGCCGGACCACTTCACGGCACTCACGCGTGGCGAGCGCGTCACGCTCACGACAACCACCGTCGACGGTCACGAGCACATGTTGTTCATCGATCCGCTCGACGAAGCCTATCGCGTACCCGGGGCTCCGGATGTCGACGTGCCGCTCGGGGTCTGCGCATGACGGGACCCGTGGTGAAGCAGGAGGAGGGCGTGTCGTCGTCGCGCTGGCGGACGCCGATGGAGGGCAAGCGACCGACGGGCTGGGCGCAGGACGAGGGCGAGAGGTGCCCGAGTGCCTGCGGCGGAACGCGTCGCTGCATGCTGCGCGAAGGCCATATCGGCTTGCACGCGTGGCGCTCGCTCGGCGAGCTGCGCATCTTCGAGTGGGGTTAGCGGACGGGAACTTCGAACGCGATCTTCGGCGTCTCGATCTGGCAGTTCTCGTCGTTGCACACCGACAGCTTGAAGGTGCCCGCGATCTTTGCGGTGCCTGCGGACGTGGCGCGGAATGGCAGCGCCAGCCTGCCCACCTTGCCCTTCGCGCTGAAGGTCCCGGTGCCGTCGACCTTCACGTTGGGCGTGATCTCGGCGACGAGCTTGAACGGATAGTGCTCGTTGACGTGGTAATCGCCGAGCGCCGTCAGGATCAGCTGCGCCTCGCACGGTGCATCGACCTGACACGCTGGCTGCTCCGGGGCGGCATCGACGCGGAAGTAGTCCTTGCCTGCGAGTGGTGGACCCGACGGAGCCACCGCCTTGTCGCCGATCGTCGGCGAGCTCGCTTGGATGCCCGACGTCGATTCGCTGCCGCACTTGCAGCCGGCGAACGCGATCAGCGCGAGCAGTTCAGTTCGCATACTTGACGGAGCAGCCGTACGCCTTGCTCGTGGCGACCTTGACCGGGCGCTTCGCGGCGACATCCGCGATCGCGGCCTCGACGTAGTTGACGAGCTTGCCGTCGGGGGCGGACTTGCCCTCGGCGTCGGGCGAGTTGTCGATCGCCCCGGCATAGACCAGCGTGCCCTTCGGATCGATCACGAACATGTGCGGCGTGTTGGTGGCGCCGTACGCCTTGCCCGTCTTGCCAGCCTCGTCGCGGAGCACCGGGTGGGCGAGCGCCCAGGTCTTGATGGCTTCCTTGTTATCCGCGACCGCCGCGCCCTGCTTGCCGGTGCCGCCGGAGTTGATCGCGAGCCAGACCACGCCGCCCTTCTGTGTCGCCTTCTTCGCCGTCTCGACGAGCGAGCCGACCGAGTGCGACTTCTTGACATACGGGCAACCGGGGTTGAACCACTCGAGCACCACCGTCTTGCCCTTGAACGCGGACAGCTTCACCTGCTTGCCATCGAGGTCGGGCAGCGTGAAGTCCGGGGCGGCCTTGCCAACCTCGGCACCTGCGGGCACGGACTCGAGCTGCCTGGGAGCGGCGGGGGCTTCGGCCAGGGCAGGCAGGGAGATCGAGGAGAGCAGGGCAACGAACAGCGTGGTGCGCATGGGCGGTGGTTAGAGCACGAAACCAGGCTCGCGCCGACCGGATTCCCGTACCCGACACAGTTCGTCGCGAGCCGTGAAACGTTCCTTGCTTGGTGTTCATCTGACACTATGATGGTGTCACGTTCACACCAAGAGGTGACCATGTTCGGCTTCGGGTATCTCAAGGCTCCCCCCACCACCTACGTCCTCCACTACAAGGCCGGCGTCCTCAAGCGCGAGGGCACCGGGCTGTCGTTCCTCTACTACAAGCCAACCTCGACGGTCGTCCTGGTACCCGCCGCGAGCGCCGACATCCCGTTCGCGTTCGTCACCGCCACGCGCGATTTTCAGGAGATCACGGTGCAGGGCCAGATCACGTACCGCGTGGTCGAGCCGGTGAAGCTGGCGAAGCTGCTCGACTTCAGCGTCGAGAGCGACGGTAAATACCGTAGCGACGATCCCGACAAGCTCGACAGCCGCCTCGTTCACACCGCGCAGGTGATCGCGCAGACGGTGCTCGGCAAGCTGTCGCTGCGCGAGGCCCTCACCGCGAGCGAGGCGTTGGTCGCCGAGATCATCGCGGGCCTGCGCGCGCACGAGCTGGTGCGGATGCTCGGCATCGAGCCGCTCGGCGTCACCATCCTGTCGATCCGCCCGACGCCCGAGATGGCTCGGGCCCTCGAAGCCGAGGCGCGCGAGCGGCTGCAGCGCGAGGCCGACGAATCGATCTACGCGCGCCGCAACGCCGCGGTCGAGCAGGAGCGGATCATCAAGGAGAGCGAGCTGTCGACGGAGCTGGCCGTCGAGCTCAAGAAGCGCGAGATCCGCGAGCGCAAGATGGCCGCGGACATCGCCGTCGAAGAGCAGCGGTCGCAACTGGTGACCAAGAAGGCCGAGAACGACAAGCAGGACGCGGATGCGCGGGCCTATGCGATCGCGGCCACGCTCGAGCCGATCAAGAACATGGACTGGAAGACGTTGCTCGCCGCCTCGGGCAGCGCGGCCGATCCGAAGCTGATGATCGCGCTGGCGTTCCGCGAGCTCGCGGAGAATGCGACGAAGATCGGCGAGCTCAACATGAGCCCCGATCTGCTCAAGACGCTGCTTACCAAGTGAGGTCGAGATGTTCGAGAAGCTGGTCCTGGTCACGCGCAAGACGCGGCTGCAACAGCTGATCGCACGCTTCAACACGCGCGGTCAGGCCAAGTTCTACATCGAGCACGCCGGTGGCGACTTCGAGGACTATCAGCGGGAGGACGAGACGTACACGCGCTCGCTCGAGGTCCTGCATCGGTCACTCGATGTCGGGCTCAAGGTGCATCAGATCGATCGCGAGATCGTGCCGACGTATCTGTTCGCACCGAGCGATCTTGTCGTCACCGCCGGGCAGGACGGTCTGGTCGCGAACGTCGCGAAGTACGTCGGGTCGCAGCCGATCGTTCCCGTCAATCCCGATCCGGAACGGTACGACGGCGTGCTGCTGCCGTTCCGTCCGCATCAGGTGCAGGCGGCCGTGACCCGCGTGATGGAGAACACGGCGACGCTGCGCGAGATCACGCTCGCCGAGGCGCGCCTCGCCGACGGCCAGCGTCTCCTCGGCTTCAATGACCTGTTCATCGGCGCGCGATCGCACGTCTCGGCGCACTACGAGGTGCGCGTCGGCGACAAGCGCGAGCTGCAGTCGTCGTCGGGTGTGCTGATCTCGACGGGCGCCGGCTCCACCGGCTGGTTGTCGTCGATGTTCAACATGGCCGCGGGCATCGCGTCGTTCACCGGTGGAACCACGGGAACGCCCATGCAGCTCGCCTGGGAGGATCCTCGGCTCGTCTACGTCGTGCGCGAGCCGTTCGTGTCGCGGCACTCGCAGGCGTCGGTGATCGCGGGCGTGGTCAAGCCGGGCGAGACCTTGACGCTCGAGTCGCGGATGCCCGTCGGCGGCGTGGTGTTCTCCGACGGCGTGCCGACGGACGCACTCGACTTCAACGCTGGCGCGATCGCGACCATCGGTGCAGCGGCACATCGCACGCGCATCGTCGTTCGTTGACTTGGCGTCAAACCACCGCGCGCTGTCGCGAAGCCGACCACCGCGAAGCGCATCACACACGTTCGTCGTCGAGCGATAGCACTTCGTCTTCTCGAAGTAGCATCGAAGGTTGTGAGCTGAGCAACGTGAGCGGTGGGCAGCAGCCGCCGCCGGGGGTACCCGCGCCGAGCACGCTCGGGCTCGTCAAACAGGGCGCGAAGAAGATCGTGCCAGTGCTCAAGGTGATCGATGCCGCGGATGGCGCGATCACTGATTACGACAAGGCGCGCTGCCGGGGACGGTCGGCTGTCCGCGGTCGGCAGTGGCGGACTCGGCGCACTCGATCGCGTCACCTTCGGCTTGAGTAACTGGGTGATCGGTCGCTGAACGCTCTACGCTTGCGGGGATGACCCGCGATCGCGACGACCGGCACGAGCTCGATCCGACGTTGGCAGCGCCGCCGGAGACGGCGGATGCCACGCACGTCGAACCGGCAGCGCGAACCAGCTGGCATGGCGCCCCGAGCGCTCGGTATCGGCTTGAGGCCGAGCTCGGGCGCGGTGGGATGGGCGAGGTGGTCTCCGCCCACGACGAGCAGATCGGGCGATCGGTCGCGATCAAGCGCCTGCGCTCGGCGCCGACCCCGGAGACCGAGGCGAGGTTCCTGCGTGAAGCACGGATCCAGGGACGCCTCGATCATCCGGCGGTCGTGCCGGTGCACGAGCTGGGTCGCGACGATCGCGGACAGCCGTACTTCGCGATGAAGCAGCTCACCGGCAAGACGCTGGCCGGGGTGATCGAGCAACCCGCCGGTGAACGCGCGTTCACGCGCAACCAGATCTTGCGCGCTCTGATCGATGTCTGCCTCGCGGTCCACTTCGCGCACGAACGCGGCGTGGTGCACCGCGACCTCAAGCCGTCGAACATCATGCTCGGTGGCTACGGCGAGGTGTACGTCATCGACTGGGGCATCGCGCGCGTGATCGGCGAGGACGTCGCCACAGGCGGCGGTGAGGGCTCGGCCGACATCGAGACGATCGACGGCGGCACGAAGACCGGCGCGATCCTCGGCACGCCGGGTTACATGGCGCCGGAGCAGATCCGCGGCCACGCGGTCACCGAGCAGGCAGACATCTACTCGCTCGGCGCGATCCTCTTCGAGATCCTGGCGGGCGAGCCGGCGCACCCCCGCGGCGCGAGTGCGATCGGCAGCACGCTCGGGGCGGCACAGGTGTCGCCGGCCGAGCGCCGGCCCGATCGCGGCATCGCCCCCGAGCTCGATGCGCTCACCTTCCAGTGCCTGGCGGAGCTGCCCGAGCGCCGCCCCACCGCCCACGAGCTCGCCGAGCGCGTGCAGGCGTTCCTCGACGGGGATCGCGACCTCGTCCATCGCCGACGGCTCGCGGGAGAGCAGATGGCAGCCGCGCGCGCAGCCAACGAGGCGGGCGATCGCGCCCTCGCGATGCAGCACGCCGGGCGCGCCACGGCCCTCGATCCCCAGAACCTCGAGGCCGTGGAGCTGCTCAGCTACCTCGTGCTCCAGCCGCCGGTGCGCATGCCTCCCGCGCTCGCGCAGCGCCTCGACGACTCCGAACGCCAGCACGCACGGCACCGGAGCTCACGAGCGCAGTACGGCTACCTCGCGGTCTTCGCGATGTTCCCGCTCCTCCTCCTCACCCACGTCCAGAACTGGACCCTCGTGGCCGCGTTCTACGGGCTGGTCGCGCTCGGGGCGGTGCTCACGCGCATGTCAGTCGCGAGCGGCGAGCCGCGCATCCGCGCGATCCTCGTCGTGCTGCTCGCGGGGATCCTGCTGTTCTCGCGCATCGCGAGCCCGTTCGTGCTCACCCCCACCGCGATCTGCATCGTGCTCGCGATGCTGACGCCGATCGCGTGGGTCAGCGAGCGGCCCAGGCTCATGGCGGCGTGGGCGGTGCTCGCGGTGATGCTGCCGTTCGTGATCGAGTGGATCGGTGTCCTGCCGACCTCGTGGTGGCTCGGCGACGATCGCCTCGTCATCGACAGCACGATCGTGCGCTCCGACGGACCGGCCGTGTCCGTCGGGCTCATCATCACGAACCTGGCGTTCGTGATGGTGTTCACGCTGCTGGTCGCGTCGGTGAACCGGGAGCGCCGGAAGGCCGAGCGGGCGATGCTCGTGCAGTCCTGGCACCTCGAACAGCTGCTGCCCGTCCGCCCGCGCACCTGACCGCAGGTGGTACGCTGGCCGAATGCCGCCCGCGCCCCAGAAGCAGCTTCGCTGGGGGCGCGTGATCTTCGCGCTCCTGTTCCTCGCCAGCCTCGTCGTCGGCGCGGTCTATCTGATCACCGGCCTCTAGTTCGGAGCGTCGCTCGGCTAACCGGGCGGCAACGGATCATCTTTGTCGCGGAACAGACGCATGCGAACTCGCTCGTGCTGGCGCGCCTTGTACGCCTCGTGGCTGGATGCGCCGGACTCGTTCTGCAGGGCGGTCGCTTTGTCGGCGATCTGAAACTCCGTCAGGACGAACACCACATGGGACTGCTCCGGCGCGACCTCACCGGTCTGGAGCAGTCGGTCGACGCGCAGCGGCAGATCGGCGATGAAGTTGATGATCCGGTACTCGGGCCCCGAGAACTCGTTGTAGGGCAGCGCGGTCTGCGCGCGGCGCGGCCGGGCCTCGTCGTGCTGCCGCATGAGCTCCTGAAGATCCACGAGCTGGTTCACTGACTCACCGGGGACCACGTAGTTGAACGGGATCAACGTGCGGGTCAGCGTCGCGAGCATCGGCACGAGGTCGTCCAGCGTGGGCACGATCAAGCGGAAACGCAGCTTGTCGTAGATGCTGGCGGCGAGCGACGACCGCTTCGCCATGAGCTTCGTGATCTGCGAGTCGCGCGGCTTGCGGCTCCACTCCCACTCGGTGAGTGGAGCACCGGCACTGCGGAGCTGCTCGACGACCTGCATCACCTTCAGCTCGATCTCGCGGAAGATGATCTCGTCGGAGACCGACATCTTCAGCAGGCCCGCACGGCCGTTGATGTGGTTGATGATGTGCATGACCTTCAGCACGACGCACGCCCACTTCTGGTGCGGGCCGTGGCTGGAGGCCACGAGGAACAGGTCCCGCGCGGGCAGGTCTGCGGCGACCTCGTCGGGAATCGCCATCGCGAACGCGCGCCCGAGGTACTCGACCGCATCGGCGCGGATGTCTTCGAGCCGCGTCATCTCGTCGTCCGACTCGGGATCGAACTCGTTGAGGCGCAGGAACCGATCGACGTCCGCGTGCTCCGCGAACCCGAGTCGATGCCAGTCGATCACCGACTCGCCGCGCAGGACCATGCGGATCGAGTCGACGTCGTTGTCGGTCAACTCGTGCGCGCCGGGCGGCCGCGAGACTCGCGGAAGAACAGTGGCGACCACCCGACGAGTCTAGACTCGCTTCTGCGGCTTTGTCAGTCGCAACGTGGCAGCGAACAGAGAGAGCACGCCGATGCCGGCGATGACGTTTCCAATGACGGCGAGCATGCTGACCCCTGTCTCATATGACAACGCGCCCCCCCTGACACTCTTCCCGCCAAAATGTTCACCCGAGTGAGATCGAGGGCGCCAGTTTCGGCTGCATCGCGGGGCGCTCGGGCGGGGCCGCCGAGAGGTATGCTCGGCCCGTGAGCGCTGGTGCCACGCTGGCATGCGGGACGTGTGGAGCGCAGCTCGCGTTCGCGGGGGTGCGCACCGTGACGTGCCCCTACTGCGCG
>JBBQJJ010000128.1:0-20145 GCA_038325805.1 Haliangiales bacterium | reverse complement strand
GCCGAGGAAGCCGCTGGCGAGGCCGTGACGATCGCGGACCGCACGAAGGTGCTCAAGAAGGAGCTCGGTCGCAAGCAGCGCACCGCGATCTCGCAGCTCGTGCAAGCGCGCGGCGCCGAGCTCGTCGATCTCGCGGCGTTCCGCCATCAGGCGCTCGCCGTCGGCCATCGCGCGGGTCTGTTGTGGAGCGGCGATCTCGCGGTCACGCTCGCGCTGCTCGATGTCGGTAAAGGCGGCAAGGCGATCGCCGATAGCCCAGCCGCGCTCGAGATCACGGGCTGGTCGGTGTCCGACGAGCACCATCGCCTGCGCCAGCTCCTCGGCGTCGGCTTGCCCGGAGTGAGCCGATGACGACGAAACCACCACCCGGCAAGGGCAAGCCGTTCCTCGGCGAAGACGATCTGTTCTCGGAGCTCGAGGCGTGGGACGCCACGTTCGACGCGCTCCACGGCGGCCCCGAAGCTGCTGCCGCCGAGGCGCTCGGCGCGAAGCCGATGGAGTGGCCGGCGCCCGCACCGGAACCGACGCCTGATCCCACCACGCTGTCGCGCCAGGCACCGATGGACCTCGACGATCTCGAGGACGACCAGGAGGCGATGACGCTCGACGGATCGCTGACGGTCGATGGTTCGCTGGCGGCAGATGGCGACAACGAGTTCGACACGTTCGGCGATCCGCCACCTGACGAGACCGATTTCTCGGACGTCGGCGCGAGCGGGCGGCCGCAGACGCTCGGCGACATGCTGGGGCCCGCCGGCGACCAGACCACGATCACGCCGAACCGCGCGGCCACGCTGCCGCCCGTCGGCGATGACGACGGAGTCTTCACGTCGGCCTCGCGTCCGACGCGCGCGCCCGCAGATCCACTCGCGGGGTTCGAGGACGAGCTGGCGCCTCCACCCGCGCCACCACCAGGCCGTCGCACCGCCGCGGCCAACATCGTTCGCCGCGTCACCGCCCCGCATCAAGTGCCACGTCCCGGTACGCGCGATCCGACCCCCGCAGGTGGCGTCGACATCGCGCAGTTTGCCGAACAGACGCGCGTGATCGACAGCGACGAGATCGAAGCGCGCGCGCAGGCCTCGAAGCGATCGCTGCCGATCATGCCTCCGCCGGAGGACGACTACGACGACATCGAGATCGATGCAAAGGACGACGGCTCGCCGGCGATCAGCGTCGAGCCGAACCTCGACTCGGCGCCGGTGCAACGCCGCACCGCGCACGTCGTCCGTCGCACGGACACCCCAACGCGTCCCCCGCCCGTCGTGCCCCGGAGCAATTCGGAACAGGGTCCGGTGATCGAGATGGAGATGGCGGATCTGACGCCACTCCCCGCGCCCGAGCCGTTGATCGGCGGCGAGGACGACTTCTCGGATGTCGCCGCGGCCGTCGGTGCGGCCAACGAGCCGATGTTGCCCGAGCTGGATCTCTCACAATCCTCACAGCCCGATTCGGTTGAGGGACCGCGCACGATGATCGCCGCGCCGAGCCGCGAGGAGCTCGAGAAGCTGCGCAACGCGCGCCCGCGCGAGCAGGAGGACATCGAGGTCCAAGCGGAGGACGAGCTCCAGTCGTTCGAGGACGAGGAAGCGCCGCTGCGCACGATGATCGGCGCGCCGCCCGCGGATCTGGTGCGGCAGTCGCGTCGTCATGGGATTCCCGATCTGTCCTCACGCGACGATGAGGGTGGCCCCAAGACGATGATCTCGGCGCCGCGCGCTGAAGATCTGCAGCGGATCCGCGAGGAGCAGAGTACTCAGAGTACTCAGAGCACTCAAAACACCCAGGGCACCCAGCGGCCGCCCGCGCTCGCCGATTTCTATCCGCGCGTCAAGACGCCCACCTCCGTGCCGCCTCTCGGGGTGCTCGAAGAGATCGAGCGCGCTGCGGAGCGCCGTCCGCTCGGACAACTGTCGACCCCGCTGCCGGGCAGCGATACCTCCGCACCGGAGCCCAGTCTCGATCTCGACCAGCTCGGGCGCGAGTGGCCGGAGCAAGCCTCGCCGCTGTCGACGTCAGCGCTCGACGAGGCCGCGGCGACGGCGCTCCAGGTCTACGAACGCGAGGTCTCGACCCTGGACGACAGTGCGACGTCTGCCGCGCTTCGCATCGAAGCAGGTCGACTGTGCGAGCAGCTCGCCGATCTCGAGCGCGCGCGCGCGCACTACGATGCCGCGCTGCTCGCCGATCCACGTGCCACGGGGGCTCTGCGAGGCCTGCGCCGGATCGCCCGTTCGTCCAATGACCTCGCCGAGGTCACGCGGCATCTCGAGACCGAGATCGCGGTCGCGGGTGTGCTCGAGCGCCGCCCCCTCGGGCACTACCGGATCGATCTGCTCCTCGCCACGGGCGAGCAGGACATGGCGCGCGTCGCCGTCGGCGAGATCCTCGACAGCGCACCTTCGGACATCCGCGCGTTGCTCGCGCAACTCGAGCTCGCGTTCCTCGACGGTCGTGCCGACGAGTTCGGCGCCACCCTCGAACAGATCGCGAGCGCGGTGTCCGACAACGAGCTCCGCGCTGCCGTGCAATCGGCGCGCGGCATCCTCGCCGCACACCACAACGATACCGACGCGGCCGCACGCTGGTTCGCAGCCGCCGCCGAATCGGATCCGCACGCGATCGCCGGGCGGCTCGGCGCTGTCCGCCACGCTGCCGCTCAGGCAGATGGCAGCGGCGCCGCGCGTGCACTCCTCGAGCTCGCGCGCCAGGTCGAGACTGGGGATCCGATCACGGCCGCCGCCGCGGCGTTGCGCTCGCAGGCCTGGGCTGCGCCCGGTGACGCGTTGATCGCCGACGCTGGAGCTCTCGCCACCTCGGCGGCACCACAGGACCTGCTCGTCGCGCGGCTGTCCGCCGAGAGCTCGACCCCGGAGACCTCCGCGGGTCTGCACGCGCACTGGGCTCGCACGGCGACCGCCCCGGTCGAGCGCGCGTATGCCGCGGGTCGCGCCGCCGAGCTCGACACCACGTACGCCGCCGAGCTGTGGGGGATCGCCGTCGGTCACAATCCCGACGACGACTACGCCGCCGCGCAGCTCCGCACCGCGCACGTCGCCGGCGATGCCTCGCAGGCCTCGATCGATGTCGACCTCGCGATCGCCGCGGCACCGGATCGCGAGCGTGCACGTCTGCGCGCTGCCTACGGCACGATGGCGCTCGGCAAGCTCGACACCGCGATCGACATGCTCGCGCAGGGCAGGGCGCAGCGCCCCGATTCCCTCGCACTGGTCGAGGCGCTGGGCGAAGCGTACGCCGCTGCAGCCAGATGGACCGAGCGTGCCGAGCTGTTCGCCGAGCTCGCGAAGCAGCCGGGAGAGCAGCTCGACGGTGACGTCGCGAAGCTGCGCAGCGCGATCGCGTGGGAAGAAGCCGTCGGTGCAGCCGCAGCTGCGGAGAGCACGGACAAAGGCGAGATGCAGCGCCTGACTGCCGCGGCGCTCGCGGCCTGGGAAGGCGTGCTCGAGCAGAACCCACACGATCCGGCGGCGCACGCGGCCGCGATCGTGCTCGCGAATCGGCTCAGCGATCGCGATGTGATGGGCGACACCCTGTCGCGCGCGCAGGCCGCGGAGAAGCAGCTGACACCTGCGAGCGTGCTCGCCTCCGGCAGCCTCGCGTTTCGCCGTGCACGCCTCGTCAGCGACGACCCGCAGCGCGCGGAGACCATCCTGCGCGACATCCAGCCGATCGATGATCCGCGCCGGACCGTCGCGCTGGTGCTCGCGGCTGCCAAGTCGAACGAGCTCGGCGATGCGGCGGCTGCGCTCGAGGAGCGGGCGACCCAGCTGGGCGCCACCAGCGAAGTGGCGACGCTTCGCCTGCGGGCCGCGCAGATCGCCCTCGATGCCGGCGATGCGGCGCGCGCCACTCGTCTCCTGCAACAAGTCGAGACCGCGCTGCCCACGCTCGGTGTGATCGCCGATCTCCTCGCCGCGGCCCGTCGCCGCGCTGGCGATCGTCCGTCGGTGTCCAGACGGATCGAACCGCCGCCCGGTGCCTCGCGCGACGACGCCTTCGTCCGCGTGGTCCGCGATGCCGACCTCGCCCACGCGCATGGCGATCCGGCGTCGGCGCTCGGTCTGTATCAACGCGCCCTCGAGCTCCGGCCCTCGGATCCGCTCGCGGTGGTGCCGCTCGTGCGTGTCGCCACCGAGCTTGCCGATCCGGCACCGCTGACGGCACTCGCCCTGGCGCAGCTGCGTGCTGCCGAAGCCGCGGCGGACGATCGCGGCAAGGCGGCCGCCTACGAATGGATGGCGCAGATCGACTCCGAGGTCCGCCGCGACGACGGCGCCGCGCAGATCGCGCTCGAGAGTGCCTCGCAGGCCGATGCCACGCGGATCGATCTGCTGCACCGCCTCGAGCGCGGCTACGTCAAGACCGACGAGCTCAGCGAGCTGATCCGGCTGCGCCGCGCCGAGCTCGCCGTGGTCCCGCAAGCGTTCACGCGCGACCGCGGTGCGCTCCAGCTCGATCTCGCCGGGCTCGCGACGCGCGATCGCAGTCCGGAAGTCGAGCTCGCCGAGATCTACACGTCGGTCCTCGGCACCGATCCGAGCATCCGCCTCGCCTTGCTCCATCTCGAGTCGATCACCCGGCGCTCCGGGCCATCGCTCGAGCTCGCGAAGCTCGAGGAGGCGATCGCGAACTACTTCGAGGGCGATCCGAAGGCGCAGGCCGCGTTCTGGACGCGCGCCGGTGAGACGCTCGCGGAGGTCGGCAAGATCGACGAAGCCGTGCAGCGCTTCGGCAAGGCCGAGCACGTCTTGCCAGGTCACGTGCCAGCACTCGAGGGTTGGCGTCAGGCCGCGCTCAAGGGCGCGCTCTGGATCGATGTCGCGGAGGCCGCGACGCGCCAGGCGAATGCAGCCACGGACGATCCGCAGAAAGCCCGGCTGCATCACTTCGCCGGCGTCGCACTGATGGACAAGGGCCTCGTCGGCGAGCAGGCGATGCAGTCGTTCCGCCGCGCGCTCGACGCCGATCCGGCGCACCGCGATTCGTTCCTTCGTCTGCGCATCCTCCTCGAGGAAGACGGCAACCACGACGATCTCTCGACCCTGCTCGCCCTCCGGCTCGAGGTCGAGGACAACGTCAAGTACAAGGTCGAGCTCCACCGCGCGCTGGCCGAGCTGCACCGCAACTTCCTGTCGGATCGCGAGACCGCGACCACGCACTACCGCGCGATCCTCGACTACGACCCGAACGATCTGCACTCGCACTCCGCGATCGCGGACATCGCGTGGGAGCTCGGTAACTGGCAGGACGCCGCCGATGCGTTGATGGCACGCGCGCGGCTGGAGCGCGAGCCCGAGATCCTCAAGACCCTGTGCTTCCGTCTCGGGCTGATCTACGCCGACCGCCTCGTCGACATCCCGATGGCGCTCAAGGCGTTCCAGCGCGCGCTGACCTATCAGCCCGACGACGAGAACACGCTGGTGCGCCTCGCGGATCTCGCCGCGCAGATCGGCGAGTGGAAGCTCGCGCTCGGTGCGTGTGAGCGGTTGGTCAAGAACGAGGGCGACGCCGACAAGCGCGTCGCGCACCTCCACCGCGTCGCGAAGATCTTCCGCGAGGGGTTCAACGACAGCAAGCGCGCCGAGCGTGCACTCAACCTCGCGCTCGACAGCTCGCCGACGAATGACGTCGCCCTCGACCAGCTCGTCCAGTTCTACAAGGATGCTCGCGACATCACGTCGGTGCGCGTCCACTTGAACCGCGTCGCCGGCACGATGCGAGCACGTGCGCAGGCAAATCCGAAGGACGGTGTCGCCTACCGCGTGATCTCCCGGGCGATGTCAGCTCGCGCGAACACCAACGCACCGGGCTCGCTGCCGATCGCGCGCGCAGCCGCGCAGCTCGCCGAGATGTTCGGTGCCGCCGGCGAGCAGGAGACCAAGCTGCTCTCGATCGACGGCCGGCCCGACATCGCGCAGCTGATCAAGCCCGAGGCCGACGAGGTGATCTTCCCGCGCGGCATCCCGTTGGAGCTCAGGCAGGTCTTCCAGCTGCTCGGTGATCGCATCGCGAAGCACGTCGGCGTCAACGTCCAGGCCTACGGTGTCTCGCGCGGCGATCGCGTGCGCGCGAAGGACAACCCGGTGGCCGCGGTCGCGCAGTCCGTCGCCACGTCGCTCGGCTTCGGCGAGATCGACGTCTACCTCTCGGCTCGCCAGCCCTACGTGATGGTCGCCGAGCCGACGAGCCCGGTCTCGCTGGTGATCGGCACCGCGATCACAGGTGCCGGTGGCGACGCGATCCGGTTCGCGGCCGGCGGCGCGCTGAAGATGGCGCAAGCCTCGCTGGCGATTCCGGCGCGGCTACCCGTCGAGGACCTCGGCGTGATCACGGTCGCGCTGCTGCGGCTATTCCAACCCGACTTCCCGATCAACGGCCTCGATCAGGATGCGGTCAACGGGCAGTTCCAGAAGCTGCGCCGCTTGATCCCGACCAACCTGATGAACGAGCTGCGCCCGTTCGCGCTCGCGATCGACCCGATCGCCTTCCGCCATACCGACCTCGCGCGAGACCTCAAGATCGCCCAGCTCCGTGCAGGCCTGGTCGCGTCGGGCTCGTTGCTCGCTGGTCTGCAGGTCCTGGCAACCTCCAGTGGTGCTGAATTGCCGGGCTTCCTGGCGGATCCAGTTGCTCAGGGGCTTGTCTCGTTTGCGCTGTCCGAAGATCACGCCGCCGTCGCCAGGTAGCTGGAATCGCAGCGACTGCCGGATCGATCTCGCGCCGCCCACCCACCTCCTTGTCCGGCGTGACGCTTGCTCGTTGATCGGGGACCGACAGCCATCGGAACCCCCATGCGCACCTACCTAGCTGGAAGACCCCGCGTTCTCGCAACTTCGTCGCTCGTCCTGCTGGCTACCACAGTAGCCTGCGGATCCGGCGGAGCTCCCGAGTTGGCCGGCATGTCCGACCAGGTCGCGCAGGTGGGAACCGAGCTTCAGATCGAGCTGGTCGGCACCGACCCCGATGGCGATGACCTCGAGTACGGGTTCCGCGCCGCGGACCTCCCGGACCTCACCGCGCAGGTCACGGTGTCGCCGAGCGGCATGGGCGTGTTCCGGTGGACCCCGCTTGCCGGAGATCTCGGCGCGCACTCGTTCGACTTCACCGCCTCCGATGGCAGCTCCACCGCGACGGTGACGATCACGATCGACGTCAAGAGCGCGATCGGCTCGGCCACCGCGCCGCTGTTCCGGTCGCCGCTCGGCACCGGCACCACGATCGACCTCGGCACCAAGAAGTGCCTCGAGCTCCAGGTCGTCGTCGAAGATCAGGACACCGCACAGATCAACATCGCGCAGGAGGAGCCCGTCATCGAGGGCTCGACGCTCGAGCAGATCGACGGCACCACCGCGGTGTGGTCGTGGTGCCCGACCAAGGAACAGGAAGCCGAGAACCGCCGCACGCTCGTGCTATCGGCCGATGATGGCGACAACCCGAAGACGATGAAGCCGTACCTCGTGGTGCTCCGCACCCAGCTGCCCGACAACTGCCCGGGCGGCTCACCGGCGATCACGCACACCCCACAGAACGCTGAGACCACGATCAACCTGACGATCGACGCGCGTGTCACCGACGACAAGGGGCTCAAGGAAGCGCCGCTGTTCTACTACTCGGAGACCCAGCCGGCGAACCCGCCGAACCTGTCGCAGATGATCCAGCTGTCGACGCTCGAGATCGACGGCACCGCGACCGACGCGATCTACGCGGCCGACGTTCCGAACCCGGTGGCGAACCTGCCGGCGGGCACCTCGAAGACGCTGTACTACGTGTTCGTCGCCGACGATGACGACGACGTGGTCGGCAACTGCGACCACACGACGATCTCGCAGGTGTTCCAGATGAAGGTGACGTCGGCGGGTCCGCAGAACGCGCCGGTGTGTGCCACTTGCTCGAGCGACGCGCAGTGCGGCAGCGGCGACCTCTGCGTCCGCATGGGATCGCAGAGCGCGAGCTTCTGCCTGCAATCCTGCGACGGCGGCTGCCCGGGCGGCTACACCTGCTCGGTCGCTCCGGTGTCGTCGGTGAACGGTGTGTCGGGCAAGCAGTGCGTGCCGAACAACGGCACCTGCGAAGCACCGACCGCCGCGTGTATCGACGACGCCAACGAAGAAGACGACTCGCGCTCCGCCGCGTCGGCGAACGCCACCGCGAACGGGCCGCTCGAGCCGGGCACGTTCGACTTCGTGAGCTGCCCGAAAGCCGTGCAGCCGCAGTCGGGTTCGAAGGCCGACGACGACTGGTTCCAGATCGTGGTCGACGCGGACGCGAAGGTCGACATGTGGCTCTATGGCGATGGTGCGAGCGACCTCGACCTCACGCTGTACCGCTCGAACGAGACGATCCTCTCGAAGTCGACCAGCCTCGAGGCCGACGAGAACATCGTCAAGTGCCTGACCCCCGGCACCTACTACGTCAAGGTCAACGGCTACGACCCGGCGCGCAGCGAGTACTTGCTCGACTACGTGTCGACCGCGCAGGCATGCAACACGACCTGCGTCGACGACAGCCGCGAGGATGACGACACGTACAGCCAGGCGCGGCTCTCGCTGAGCTCGACGGGCAACAAGATCTGCCCCGGCGACGATGACTGGTACAAGGTGTCTGTCAAGAACGGCCAGAAGATCACCGTCAACATGACGTCGACCGCCGCAGGCGACCTCGACCTCCACATGTACAAGACCGAGGTCACCGAGGTGTTCCCGTGCGCACCCGGCAATACCAGCGGTTGCTCGTCGGCGAACGGCTCCGGCGCGACGGCGAACGAGCACCTCGAGTACACCGTGACCGGCTGCCCGGCGGCGGGTTGCACGCACTACGTCGTGGTCCGCGGCTACAACGGCGCCGAGAACAACGACTACAGCATCACCATCGGGGTGCAGTGATGCGGAAGCTCGCCTTCGTCTTGATCGCGGGCTGCGCCACGTCGTCGGCGCCTGATCCAGGCCTCGAAGGTCTCGCGCTGTCGCGCGTCGCACCCGACACGATCATCCCGGGCACCAAGGTGCGCGTCAGCGGCGCCTCGTTCGTCGAATCGCAGTGGGGCAGCGCCACGCTGCATCTCACCGGCAACGGCGCCGACGTGCGCTGGCCGGCCACGTTCGTCGACTTCAGCACGCTGACCGTCGCGGTCGACGCGCAGATGATCGAGGACGTCGGTGTCGGGGCCTTCTCCGGCGACGCGAAGATCGAAGTGCTCGCCACCTCCGACGGCGAGACCTACGCGAGCGAAGCGATCACGGTCAGCCTCGAGTTCGCAGAGAAGCTCGATCCCTCGGTCACCAAGCTCGATTCCGCGGGCGTCATCTTCGTCAACGACGAGCTCCAGCTCGAAGGGCAGGGCTTCCTGCTCGGCGGCGACGAGGGGACCACCGTCGCGCACCTCGAGGGCTGCTTCACGCTCGAGAGCGGCGGTCCGTGCGTCCCGATCGCACCGCTCGATCTCGCGACCGAGTCGGTCGAGGATCTGTCGCGCAGCAAGGCCACCTTTCCATTCTCGCCGAAGGTCGCCGGCATCAAGCCCGGCACGTTCACGGGCCTCGTCACGATCGTCAACCGGCAGCCGTCGCAGATGCCGAGCTCGGCCGATGCCGTCGACGTCTCGTATGACCTCGTGACCTCCGAGGTCTTCACCCTCGATCCTCCGGCCGCGAGCCTCGGCCAGTACGTGTTCATCAAGGGTGGCGGCTTCGTCGGTGGCGAAGCTGGTGCGCTCACCGAGCTCGAGCTGTCCGGCACGTTCACCCGCACGGGCGGTGGGTCGGCGCCGGTCTCGATGACCCTGATCCCCGAGTTCGTCGAGGGCCGCCTCGTTCGCTACGTGATCAACACCGACGATGCGCTCGGCCAGGCACTCGACCTTCGCCAGGACACCGGTCAGTTCAGTGGCACGATCACGCCCGTGGTCTCCTACGGCCCCGACACCGTGCGCGGCGTGTCGAAGCCGGCGAGCTTCGGCCTCGCACCGGTCAAGCAGGTCGTCTACCTGCAGTACCAGCCGTCGTACGTCGAGGGTCTGCGTGACTTCGGCCTCCGCGCGGTCGATCGCAAGATCCGGGATCGCATCCTCGAGGTCTGCAAGCGCACGTATCAGGGTATCAACATCGAGTTCCGCGAGGAGCCGCCCACCGACTTCGCGCTGTTCGAGAACGTCGAGCTGGTCGGCGTCGATCCGAACGGCACCGGGCTGTTCGGCTACGACAACTCGCCCGGCAAGGACAACGGCAACCTCCGCCTCTACGACCGGCTCGGTGGCGTCAACGCGCTGACCCAGCAGGACGGCTACGCGGGCTACGGCGGCGTGTTCATCCGATCGCTGATGGGCTTCTCGCAGCATCCGGGCAGCTTCGCGACGTCGGTGCCCGGCGCCGATCCGTTGTTCGATGCGATCTTCGACGGCTTCCGCTCGGACATCGGCACCCCCGTGACGAGCGCGGACCTCTCGGGTGGGCTCGCGTTGCTCGCCGACGGTGGTGGTTGTCCGGGCACCGATCGCAAGAGCAAGGTCGAGTGCGCGGTGTTCGTCCTCGGCAACTTGATCGGCGGCACGCTCTCGCACGAGATCGGGCACTCGCTGGGCCTCGCGAACCCGTACATGGACGGCTTCCACAACGCAGGTGATGCACCCGCTCGCTTGATGGACGCCGGCGGTGACCGTCCGTTCACCGAGCGCTCGGAGTTGCAGGGCACCGCACCCGGCGTGTTCTGCGACGACGAGTATGCGTACCTGCGGCAGATCCTGCCGACGCTCGAGCCCGAGCCGAGCATCCAGCGCCCGGGCTGTTTCTAACTTACTCCGCGGGATCGCCGACGAGCAGACGCTCGACCAGCTCCTCGGCGACGGTGGTGACACAGGCCTGGCGCGACAAGGCGATGTCCCGCGGTCCGCGCGTGGTGTCGACGGCCGCCGACCCCGACAGCAAGCTGATCGGCCTGTCGATCGGGGACCTGGATTCTGGCTTCGCCGCTCCGTTGCGAACCCAGATCTTGAGCTCGCAGTACACGCGTGTGGTCTTGCCGTCGTGCTCGACCTTCATCTCGTCGACCGTACCGTCGACGTAGAAGCCACCCGACGGCGCGTCGGTGAGCTCGATCCGCCAGGGTGAGCTCTTGGTCAGCTCGGTGCGGACGGCCTCGCGCATGACGTCGCGATAGCTGCCGGCTTCGAGCATCGGTCCGATCGAGAGCACGCGGCGGTTTGAGGCCCGATCAAGATCGTCAGCAGTCGCGAGCTTCTTGCAGCCGCCCTGCTTCCAGACCGGTGTTGGCTGCGTAGCGACATGATCGGCATGATCGCCGGTGCACAACGTCGCGAGCGAGAAGGCGGAGGCCGCGATCGCGACTCCACACAGCCAGTACGCGACACCACCAGAGACGCGGTCGGCGAGGAACGGGCCCATGGTCCTACGATATCAGCGCTGCCCGGCATATGCTGCGCGAAATGGCACGTCGCAAGGGCACGCCTGGTGGCAAGGCGGGGAACCCCGAGAAATCCGGGCTTCCACCCGTGGCCTCCAAGCAAGCGATCCGAGCGATCGAGCCCACCCGAGGTCGGGTAGGGCTGGGTGTCGGGGTCGCCTTGTTGATCGGTGGGATCGTGCTCGCGATGGCCGGCGACGGCGAAGACCTGGCGCTGTGGCGGTTCTTCGTGGTGCAAGTCCTCGGGATCTCCGGCGCGCTGGCCCTCTCCGCCGGCGGGTACTACCTCGACCCGCGCGCCGAGCAACCTGCGGCGGCCGACAAGCGGCGGTGGATCTACGGCGTGCTCGCAGCGCTGTTCGCCGTCGTCTACGGCCTGCTGATGTGGAAGGTGATCCCGAACCGGCTGCCCTCGGCGATGCTGCACCTCGCGACGGTCCCGGTGTTCACGCTGATGATGGCGATCGGGACGCTGCTCGGTGGGCGGTTCGGCTGGTGGCTCGCGGTCACCGGCGGATCGCTGGTGTTGCTGTCGACGATCGTGCTGATCGCGCGGATCCTCGCATCGGCCGCGTTCCTCGCCGGCGTCTATGGTGCGTTCGGCAAGGCGGCATCGACGTTCGCGCTGGTCTCGGTCGCGCTGATCATCGAGCTGGTCGGCATCCTTCCGATCTGCCAGGTGAAGTTCCTGATGTCGCGCCCCGGGCGCCGCACGTACGGCGTGTGACGAGCATGCCGGGAACAAGGCGCCTGTTGCTGGTGCTCGTGTGGACGCTGCCGAGCGTGCTGTTCCTGTCGGTCACGTGCATCACGTACAACGCCTATCGGATCCCGCCGCCGGATCGGATCGACGAGTCCACGCGAGCGGCGATCATCGAGACCCTGCGCGCCGCGCTCGAGAAGCGCCCATCGACTGCAGGTGCGATCGCGGGCACCGTACACGGACCGGTCGTCGTCACGCTGTGGGCGGGCGGGCGATCGGTGGCCACCGCGACGGATGCCTCGACGGATCTCGCGACCGCGATCGGCGCGCTAGCCGACAAGCTCGGCAAGCATCCGCAACTCGGGCCGCTCGACGCGCCGACGAGAACGAAGGCACGGATCCAGGTCGACATCGTCACCGGCACCGGGCCGCTCGGCGGCGATCACTGGTTGGCAGGCGGGCTCGCCGTACCCGGCATCGCCGACATGCTCGCGATCAACCCCGGGGTCGAGGGGATCGGCGCACGGCTCGACGACAAGCTCACGGTGCTGTTGCCGCACGAGCTGGTCAGCATGAAGTTGCTCGCCGCGAAGAAGCCGTCGCAGGCGCTGTCCGACTTCGCGATCGGCGTCGACCTCAACAAGATCCGGACGCTCGTCGCGATCCGTGCGAACCGCCAGACGGGTGTGACCAGCGACGTGTTGTTTCGGTTCCGCACCGACACGTTCGTCGAGCGGCCCGCCGATCAGCGGCAGCTCGCGCCGCTGCAGATCTATCGCGGCATCCCGGAGGCACCGAAGCTGACGGCGGCGAGCCTCCGCGCAGCCGCGCTCGAGGGCGGACGCTACCTCGTCGACCACCTCGCACCCAATGGTCGCTACATCTACGAGCACGATGTCGGCACAGGCGTGAAGACCGATCCGAAGGGACCGTCGTACTCGATGCCCCGCCACGCGGGCACGACGTACTTCCTCGCCGAGCTCTACCGGATCACCAAGGAGGACTGGTTGCGCGAGCCGATCGAGCGCGCGTTCGCGCACCTCGCGGAGCTGATGGGCAACAAGAAGTGCGCGTCGAAGCTGCCAAGCGGTGTCGAGATCGATTGCGTGATGGATCGCAACGACAAGATCGCGACACTCGGTTCGACCGCACTCTCCGTCGTCGCGCTCGCCGAGTATCAGCGCGCCACCGGCGACAAGCGCTACTTGCCCACGGCGACCAAGCTGGCCGAGTTCATCCTGTGGATGCAGCGCGACGACGGCTCGTTCCGCCATCGCTACGATCCGGTGAACAAGCAGGCCGACAACGAAGCGCAGGATCTTTACTACTCCGGCGAGGCAGCGCTCGCACTCGCCCGGATGTATACGGTGACCGGCGACGCGCGCTACGCGAAGGGTGCGGAGGCCGCGCTCGATTGGCTGGTCGGTTGGTACGACTTCTTCATGTCGGGCTTCTTCTACGGCGAGGAGCACTGGACGTGCATCGCCTCGGAGGCCTCGTTCGCGTTCGCGAAGAACCCGGCGTATCGCGACTTCTGCCACGGCTACGGGGCGTTCCTCCGCCAGCAACAACCGGAGATAGGCGAGCACCCCGACGAGGACGACCTCGCGGGCTCGTACAACTTCACGCCGTTCCTGATGCCGAGCAACACGCCGGCGGGGTCGCGCACCGAGGCGATGATCTCGGCGTACCTGCTCGGGCGGCACCACGGCACGCCCGATCCCGCGGTCCATGCCCAGATCCGGGCAGCGCTGCAGTACGTGCTCGGACAGCAACTGCGCCCCGACAACGACTTCAACGTCGTCGGCACCGCCTACGGCGGCATCCCCGGATCACCGATCGATCGCAACGTCCGCATCGACTTCGTGCAACACGTCTGCTCGGCGTTTATCCGGGCGTCGGAGTTCATCGATAGCCCCGACTAGTCGGGGCGCGCAGCACGGCGTCAGCCGTGCGGAGAGTTCGTCGATAGCCCCGACTCGTCGGGGCGCGCAGCACCGCGTCAGCCGTGCGGAGAGTTCATCGATAGCCCCGACTCGTCGGGGCGCGCAGCACGGCGTCAGCCGTGCGGAGAGTGAATCGATAGCCCCGACTCGTCGGGGCGCGCAGCACGGCGTCAGCCGTGCGGAGAGTGAATCGATCAACCGGATTGATCGCGACCCGTCTGCTATGATGCCGGACGGTGTCTGAAGACAAGCGGACGAAGATCGGGACCGGCACGGTCAAGGCCGTGGCTGCGCCCTCGCCAACGCCTGCACCGATCGCGTCGAACTCAACCGAGTTCATGGATCCGTCCGCGCCAGGCCCGCTGTCCACGCCGGCCCCCGCGGCACACCAGACCTCCTACCTGCCACCGGCCGCGCCTCAGACCGATCCACTGATCGGCCAGATGCTCACCGGGCGCTACTTGATCCGCAAGAAGCTGGGCGAGGGCGGCATGGGCGCGGTGTACCTCGCGTCGCACCAGCTGCTGGAGAAGGACGTCGCGCTCAAGATCCTTCACAACGAGTTCGCGCGAAAGCCGGATCTTGTCGAGCGCTTCATCCAGGAAGCCAAGGCCGCGTCGCGGATTCGCCACGAGAACGTGATCGACATCAGCGACTTCGGCACCACGCCCGACGGCCTGGTGTTCTTCGCGATGGAGCTGCTCAACGGCCACGATCTCCACGAGGAGATCGCGCGGGCGCGCCTCGCCGGTCAGCTGTTGCCGTTCTCGCGCAGCAAGAAGATCTTTCTCCAGATCTGCAGCGCGCTGTCCGCGGCGCACGCACGCGGCATCGTTCACCGCGACCTCAAGCCCGAGAATATCTACCTGATCGATTTCCTCGGCGAGGGCGACTTCGTCAAGCTGCTCGACTTCGGCATCGCGAAGCTGACCGAGGTCAACGAGGAAGGTCGCAAGCTGACCAAGACGGGCATGCTGTTCGGCACGCCCGAGTACATGTCGCCCGAGCAGGCACGCGGCGAGAACGTCGATCACCGCGTCGACGTCTACGCGATGGGCTGCATCATGTTCCAGCTCGTCACCGGACGCGTGCCGTTCGAGGCCGAGAACTTCATGGGCGTGCTGTCGATGCACCTCACCGAGCCGCCGCCGGAGATTCCGTCGGTCGTGTTCGAACGGATCAGCGCGCCGCCGGAGCTCGCGCTCGTGATCGATCGCGCGCTCCACAAGAATCGCGACCAGCGCTACCAGACGATCGACGAGCTCGCGAATGCGGTGCGCCAAGTCTGCGGCGATCCCATCATCGATCCGGCGAGCCGCAACACCGCCAGCCAGACTGCGGTGCGTGCGGCCAGTGTTCCCGCGCCGGAGCACACCACGCAAGCGCGCGTCACGCCGGCACCGGTGACACCGGGGACAAACCCGCCCGACACTCGCCAGCGCACGCAGTGGACCGGCAGTCTTCAGGTCCCCACCGAGGAGGTCTCGGCACCCGCGCAGAAGTCGAAGCTGCCGATGATCGTCGGCGGCATCCTCGTCGCCGGGGTCGCGGCGGTCGCGGTGTTCTTCGCGACGCGTGGTCCCACGTCGGATCCAGGAACGCACGTACCGAGCGCGAGCAACCCGTCGGGCTCGCAGGTGGTGATCACCGCGCCACCGCCCGATGCGTCCACCGTGGCGCCGCTGCCCGTGCTGCCGGATCAAGCGGAGATCACGCTCGACACGGATCCTTCGGGTGCCGACATCGTCGACGTGATGACCAACAAGGTCCGCGGCACCACCCCGCACACGTTCAAGGTCACCGGGTCGAACAGTCCACGGCAGTTCGAGCTCAAGAAGAAGGGGTACAAGTCGCTCGTCATCGAGCTGGTGCCGAACAAAGAAAAGCTGACGCCGTTCAAGGAGAAGCTCGAGAGAGGCACGGGCACGGTCGTCCACAGCGGATCCGCCACGCCGGGTCCGGGCTCGAGCAAGGTCGTCCCCGGCGTCGGGACGGGCTCGGCGGTCGTCGTGGTCAAGCCACCCGATCCCACGCCCGGCAGCGGCACGGGCTCGGCAACCATCGTGAAGCCGCCGCCGGATCCAGTCGATTGCGACGAGCCGGGCGCCTGCATCAAGACCAACCTCGTCAGGAAGTGCGCGGCGAAGACCGACTGTCCAGCCGGCTTGGATTGCATCGATGGCACGTGCAAGTGAAGTCTCGCTGCCGGTAACCGGTCGCGCGCGGGTTGGCGACATCGAGCTCGCCTACGATCTGTTCGGCACGACGGGCAAGCCGCTTGTCCTGATCATGGGCATCGGTGCCCAGCGCATGATGTGGAGTGACGAGCTCTGCGAGCAGTTCACCCTGGCCGGCTTCAAGGTCGCGCGCTTCGATCATCGCGACATCGGCGAATCGTCCAAGCTCGATCACGCCAGCGTGCCGCGCCCCGGCAAAGCCCTGATGCGGCGGATGCTCAACCTCAAGGTCGACGCGCCGTACACGCTCTCCGACATGGCCTCGGACGTCGCGGGCCTGATCGAGCACCTCGGCTGGGGCTCGGCTCACATCGTCGGCACCTCGCTCGGTGGCATGGTCGCGCAGCACCTCGCGATCGAGCATCCCGCTCGGGTGCGCTCGCTGACGTCGATCATGTCGACGCCCGGTGGTCGCCGCTACCTGCCGCAGCCCAAGGCGTTCGGGGCGCTGTTCCGCAAGCCACCGCAGGATGCCGCGCAAGCCGGCGAGCACCTGGTCCGCGTGTTCGAGACGATCGGTAGCAAGGCGTGGCCGCGCGAGAAGGATCGCGAGCGGATCCGGGCGGCCGGTGAGTTGTCGTACGCGCGCGGCATGAATCCGCGTGGCTTCCTCCGTCACTTCGGTGCGGTGCTGGCCGCATACGATCGCCGTCCGAAGCTGCGCGAGGTCACGGTCCCGACGCTGATCATCCACGGCACCGCCGATCCGATGTTCCCGATCTCGGCGGGTCGCGCGATGACGAAGCTGATGCCGAACGCGACGTGGCTGCCGATCGCGGGGATGGGGCACGACTTACCGATTCCGTTGTGGCCGACGCTGGTCCGTGCGATCGCACGGCTTGCAGAGCGCGCCGATGCGCGTGCTACGGTCTGAGCCCTGCGCGAGTGGCGGAATGGCATACGCGGGAGTCTTAAAAATTCCTGCCCTTACGGGCTTACGGGTTCGACCCCCGTCTCGCGCACTACACGGTTTCGTCGCTGTTGATCGAGTCCTCGGAGCGAGTGGCAGTTCGGTAGAGGGCCGTTCAAAAGTGTGACCAGAGCGCTTTTCGAGACGGGGCGATGGGTTGTGTATGATCGCGTCAATGTCCGAGGCGACCGCTCAACTCGTGTACCGCTGCACGGTCTGCCATGCGGTGTACACGGCGGGTGAGCGGTTCTGTCCGCTCGATGCGGGGCCGATCAAGCCGGAGGACCAGCACACGGATCCGCGGATCGGCAAGACGATCGACGGCCGCTACTTCATCCGGCGCCTGATCGGGCGCGGTGGGATGGGCACGGTCTACGAAGCTGACCACGTTGGCCTCGACAAGCGCGTCGCCTTGAAGTTCCTGTCGATCAACAAGACCGATCGCGATGCGCTCGCACGGTTTCGTCGCGAGGCGAAGATCGCCAGCCGGATCGTCCACGAGCACGTCGTGCACATCTACGACGTCGGCACCGCGGACGCCGACACCGACTTCATCGTGATGGAGTTTCTCGAGGGCAGGGACCTCGCGGTCACGCTGCGCGAGCTCGGACCGCTGAGCGCGATGCGGACGGTGTCGATCATTCGCAAGGTGCTGCGCGGCCTGCGCGCGATCCACCTGGCGGGCATCGTCCACCGCGACATCAAGCCGGCGAACATCCTGATCGCGACGCGCGACGAGGATCGCGACTTCGTCAAGATCATGGACTTCGGCATTAGCAAGCCGATCCACGGCGGCACGATCACGAACACCGGCGCGATCATCGGCACGCCCGAGTACATGTCGCCAGAGCAGCTGATCGGCGAGGACATCGATCCGCGCGCCGACCTCTACGCCGTCGGCATCATGGCGTACCGGATGTTGACCGGAAAGCTGCCGTTCACGACAGACACCTTCGATCGGTCGTCGGCCGCGAACCCGTACGTGCCGGTGCCGTCGCTCGCGGCGCACCAGCCCGAGCTCCCACGCGAGCTGATCCGCGCGATCGAGAAGGCGACCGCAAAGCCGCGCGACGAACGGTTCGCCGATGCGCAGGCCTTCCTCACCGCGCTCGAGGCGATCCAGACGCCGTCGCACGCGGCGCCACCGCGCGAGGAAACCGCGCGCACCAAGAGCCAGCGGATGGAGGTGTTCGCGGGCGCGGATACGGTGTTCGCGGAGGCCACGCCAGCACCAGCCGGTCGCGAGACGCCGACGGTGACCGAGGAGGCGGTAGCGCGGACCGAGGCCGGCGGGGCACCGCCCACGGCGCAGCCGCGCGCGACGGGTCCACAGCCCGCTCACGTGGCGAACACGGTGCGGGAACAGGCACCATCGAAGTCGAGGTTGGTGCTGTGGCTCGCACTCGCGGCCGTGATCGTCGGTGGCATCGTCACGACGGTGGTGCTCGCGACACGCCAAGCAGAACCGGCGGCACCGATCGCGGAGGTGCCAACGAGGCCCATGCCTCCACCCGCGGGTGGTCCACCACCGAGCGCGACACCGTCGAGCAAGGACAAGGTCGCCGCGGCGCTGCAGAGTGCACGCGAAGCCGACGGCAAGGGTGAGCTCGACGAGGCACTCGCCGCGTATCAGTCGGCGTACACCATCGATCCGAGCCCCGAGACGACCTATGCGATCGCCGAGCTTCACGACCGGCTGGGTCACAAGGACGACGCGGTGCGGTTCTACGAGCGCTACTTGATGGCCGCGAAGGACGCCCCGAATCGCGACACGGTGACGAAGAAGCTCGCCGCACTTCAGAGCACGTCGAAGCCGCCCGGGGGCGCGCGCACCACGCCACCGCCCACGGTGATCCCGAATCGGGATACGGGGCTGCGTCCGTGTCACTGCATCCCGCAGGATCGCCGCGACACCGTGTCGATGTGCGCGAAGAAGGGGCCGTCGATGTGTCACTGCAAGACGACTCGCGGCACGTCGCTGTGCCCGACGCAGGTCACCAAGTGCCCCGACTGCCCGGACGGCACCAAGGACTGCCAACCGAAGGCCTGTCAGTCGACCGGGTTCCAGTGCTCGGATCCGACGTTCGACAAGCAGCGCAAGCCCGGCAAGCACGGCGAGGCGTGCGCGGGGTTCGAGATCTACGGCATTGGTGCGCAGCTCACGGGCACGCTCGACTGCGATCACTGCGACGACGCGCCCGAGCCGCGCCAGTTCAAGGGTCACGAGGGTGACGAGTGCGACGGCTACTACCGGTCCACGGGCGAGAAGCTCAAGGGCTGGTTGATCTGCTACTGACCACGTGTGCGAGCAACTCGCCGGCGAGGTAGTGCGTCCCGGCCGGCGGTGATCGCTTGCCGTGTCGCAGGTAGGTATTGACCGTGGCACCCCCGCGATCGCGGCGCAGGGCAGGGCGCGCAGCGTCGACGAAGCCACGCCGTACCACGCCACCGGCGATGTAGATCATCTCGATCACGTTGCGTGCATCGCGGGCGATCACGATCGCGAGCAGATCCGAGGCGTCGTCGCTGTGCGTGCGGTCGAAGACCAGCAGATCGCCGGGCTCGGGCAGCTCGCCGGCACCATGCAGCCGGTGGGTCTGCTCGGCCCATGCGACGAGCTCGGATGCCGTGCTCGCCGCGCTGCGCAGCCCGAGTTCGCGGGCCCACGCAAGCGTCACGGCGAACGGCTCGGCTTTCTCACGACGGCCGACGAGATCATGGAGATCCACGGGCGTCGTCACACGCGGCGTGACCGGCTGCGCCTTGTGCATGGCAGGAAGCCGATCGATGTCGGTCCGGGCGATCGCGGCCGCCGCAGCGACAGACGCTTTCGGCTTGTCCTCGCGAGGCATCGGATCGTGGTTCGAGGGCGACGTCCGCAGGCGTTCGCCGGGGAGCGCCGGGGGAGGCACC
>JBBQJJ010000127.1:0-20258 GCA_038325805.1 Haliangiales bacterium | reverse complement strand
GTGGCCGCCGCGATCACCGGTGGCGACGTGCTGCTCGAGGGCGCGCGGCCGGAGCACCTCGAAGCCGTGGTCGCGAAGCTGCGCGCATCGGGCGTCACGGTCGGGGCGGAAGCCGGCGGCATCCGCGTGCGCGGGGGCGGCGACCTCACCGCGGTCGACATCATTACCCATCCGCACCCGGGCTTTCCGACGGACATGCAGGCGCAGTTCATGGTGATGGCCTGCATCGCGAAGGGGCAGTCGATCATCAAGGAGATGATCTTCGAGAACCGCTTCATGCACGTGCCCGAGCTCGGCCGGATGGGAGCCGACATCACGATCAGCGGTCACACCGCCATCATTCGCGGCGGCACCAAGCTCACCGCCGCATCGGTGATGGCGACCGACCTTCGCGCATCGGCGAGCCTCGTGCTCGCAGGCCTCGTCGCCACCGGCAAGACCGAGGTGCTGCGCGTCTACCACCTCGATCGCGGGTACGAGTCGATCGAGCAGAAGCTGCACGCGGTCGGCGCCAAGATCCAGCGCGTGTCGGAGTGAGCCGCCCGCCGATCATTCTCGCGCTGCCGAAAGGCCGCATCCTCGACGAGGCCGCCGCGATATTCGCGCGCGCCGGGTACGATCTATCGCCGGTGTTCGGCGACTCGCGGCGGCTGGTTCACGAATGCGGCCCGATCCGGGTGCTCGTGCTGCGCAGCTCGGATGTCCCCACCTATGTGGCGCACGGCGCGGCAGATGTGGGGGTCGTCGGCAGCGACGTGCTCGACGAGGAAGGCCGCGAGCTGTTCGAGCCGATCGACCTCGGGATCGGTCGCTGCCGGATGATCGTGGCCGAGCGCGGCGACCACCGGATCGACCCGCAGGCCCACATGCGGATCGCCACGAAGTATCCCCGGACCACGCAGGCGTACCTCCATCGCAAGGGCATCACGGCCGAGGTGATCGCGCTGTCCGGGGCGATCGAGCTCGGGCCGCTGACCGGCCTGTGCGACCGGATCGTCGACATCACGCAGACCGGCGAGACGCTGCGCCAGAACGGGCTCGTCGAGATCGATACGATCGCGGAGGTCAGCTCGCGGCTCGTCATCAACCCGGCGCGCCTCAAGCTCGACGGTGATCGCCTCGGTGCGATGATCGACGCCCTCGAACGCGCGTTGTGACGTCAAACGTACCGGGTTCGGCGCCACCTCCACCTCTGTCGCGCGTCTCGCGTTAGAAACCGCGGATGCGATCGTTCGTGGTGGTCTCGTTGTTGGTGCCGACTCTCGCATTTGCAGATGCTGCGGAAGAGCCCACGCCGGAGCCGGTGGTCGGCAAGTACTCCGGCGTCGGCGGGTCGCCGCCGGGACACTGGCGGTTGATGGTCTCGGACCTCTCGATCTTCCGGCTCAACCCGCTGGGGATCGAGACCCGCGCGCGCGTCGGTCTGCAGAAGCGGCTGTATCCGTCGGACAAGCCGATCACGCAGAACAACTTCCTGTTCCTCGGCGCATATCCGAAGCTGAACCCTGCGAGTGCGCAGGTCGGGTTCGGTGGCGAGATCCAGCCGCTCTCGATCTTCAACCTCAGGGCGAACATCGAGGTCGGCAAGTACTTCGGCACGTTCGGCTTCCTGCAGTCGTTCTCGACGCCGCACGCCAACTACTCCGATCACCGCCTCGAGGACCTCGAGGGGACGCCGGGCTTCGAGCCGCAGTCCGCGTCCTTCCTGCACGCGGCGGTGCACCCTATGGTGCAGCTCAAGATCGGCAAGGTCGTCGCCGTGCGCTCGCTGTTCCAGATCGACTACTGGAACTTCGCGCTGCGCGATGGCGACACCGTGGCCTACGAGGCCACCTACGACACGCTGCTCCCCGACAAGGCGATCACGCTGACGACGGACACCGACGTGTTGTTCGTCGGCAAACCCGGTCTCGCGATCGGCCTGCGCCACACCTGGGTCAAGCCGCTCTACAAGGGGAAGCACTTCGCGGACGCCTCGCTGACCGACGCCGAGAACGCCGACGAGTTCGATCGGTTCTCGGACGCGAATAGCCATCAGCGGCTCGGCCTGTTCGCGGCGTACACGCTTCATGACCGCGGCCCCTCGCGGTTCAACAAGCCGACGGTGCTGCTGATCGCCTCGTGGTACCTCGACCACAACTATCGCACCGGCACGCCCGACGTGATGGCACCCGGCGAGACGCCCGATGACTTCACGAGTCGCGCGTTTCCGTACCTGCTGCTCGGCTTCGCGTTCGAATCGGATCTGCTGGGTCGTTAAACTGCGGTGCCGGTGCCGGCTAAATCGACCCGGCGTTGTGTACACTGCCGCTTCGGTGTCTTCCGACCTTCGTCCCTTTGTTGCGGAAGAGATCCGGCTACACCCTCGGGTCGCCTATCAGGGTGTGCTCTCCGAGGAGGGCGCCGCTACCAAGGTTGCAGCCTCGCTGCCTCCGCTCGCGCGGTTTCGCCACGAGTACGCGGGTGCCATCTCGATCGTCGATTGGGATCACCGGTTACCTTCGTCCAACCTCATCCTGCGGGTCTACGGCTACTACAGCGAGGACACGCTCGAGGCCGGGCACGAGGCGTTCGATGATCGGTTCGAGCAGATCGCCGAGCGCGACAAGTATCCCGAGTTCGACGTCCCCGACTTCGACGGCCTGGCCGCGGACGAGGCGTACGAGATCGAGCTGTCTCCCGACGGTAAGATCGGGCGTTGCCGGCTGACCTCGGCGTGGCGCCGCACGGTGGCTGCGAAGGACGCCGCCGCGGCGGTCAGCCTGGTGCAGAACTGTGACGAATATCAGAAGCTCGTCGCCGCGAGCCCCTCTCGCCCGACGTACCTCGGCGATCTCGAAGCCGTGTCGTGGACGCCGCCGTGCGAGACCGAGCACCTGCGGTGGACGCTCGACGTCTGGTACCTGCTCGCCTTCGACGGCCGGATCGGCTCGGGGCGCAGCTTCCTCGCGGATCTCGAGAGCAAGCAGATCGTCTCCGTGCGCGACTTCTCGGTCCGCACCGGCTGATCCTTCGCGGCCCCTGGCGCACTGCGTCGTGATCGAAAGATCGGGTCGAAGCGTTTTTGCAGTTGCGAACTGATCGCTAGATCGCCTTTAGTGCGCGCGTCGGGAGAGGGAACCACCGCTGCGCTGTGGCGCGGTAAGGAGCCACGATGCGCGCGTATCTGTTCGCCGTTACCCTGCTTGCTGCCTGTGGACCGAGCACGCGGGAAGGGACGCCTGATCCCAACGCACCGTGCGCGCCCGGCACCGTCGTCGATTGCTATGACGGTCAGCTCGGCACCGAGAACATCGGTCCATGCCATGGCGGCCAGATGACGTGCACCGAGCAAGGCATCTTCACCGCATGTCTCGGGCAGGTCGTGCCTGCGGCCGAGAACTGCGCCGACGGTGTCGACAACAATTGTAGCGGCGAGGCCGACGAGGATGTCGATCTCGATGGCGACGGCATCACCACCTGCGGCGGCGATTGCTGCGACTCCACCGAGTGCGCGGATCCCGCGATCGTCAACTCCGGTGCGTTCGATGCGCCGGGCAACAACTTCGACGACGATTGCAACGGCGCGGTCGACGACGCCACCCTGGTCTGCGACAACGGCCTCGCCTCGAACAGCAACGACGCGATGGACTTCGCGCGCGCGATCGATCTCTGCCAGACCACCACTCCGACCGAGAAGAAGTGGGGCGTGGTGAGCGCGAAGCTCGTGCTCGCCGATGGCAGCGGCACGCCGGCGGCGAAGTCGCACTCGATCCGCCCTGCGTTCGGCACCAACGTGGTCGCCCGCGGCGGGACGTCGGTGGCGTTGCTCTCGACGGGCGCGGCTGCCGGCGAGAGCGACTCCAACCCCGCGTGGGAAGAGTTCCAGAACGAGAGCAACACGAACGGCAACGGGACCGAGTCTGCGTTCCCGAGCGACTTCGTGACGGCGAACGGGGGCAAGCTGCCGAACGCACCGGGCTGCGCAGAGCCGCGCGGCTCGACGGCTCTCGATCCAGTGATGCTCGAGCTCGAGATCCGCGTGCCGACCAACGCGAGGTCGTTCACGCTCGACACCAACTTCTTCAGCTCGGAGTTCCCCGAGTGGACGTGCTCGCCGTTCAACGACTTCTTCGTCGTGCTGCTCGATAGCTCGTACGCCGGAACCCCGGCGAACCCGACCGACAAGAACCTCGCGTTCTACACGCCACAGGGGTCGACCATGAAGTATCCGGTCGGCGTCAACCTGGCCTCCGGCAACACCGGCTTGTTCACCCAGTGCATCAATGGCGAGACCGGGTGCGCGAACATCCTCGGCGGCGTCACCGGCACGATCAGCACGTGTACCGGCACGGATCAGCTGGAGGGCACGGGCTTCCAGCAGCTGGATAACGGAAGCTGCGATACCAACAGCAAGAAGGGTGGCGGCACGGGCTGGTTGCAGACCAGCGGTAATGTCGTCGGCGGCGAGATCATCAAGGTGCGGATCGCGATCTGGGACACCAGTGATCACGTCCTCGACTCGCTCGCGGTGATCGATCACTTCCAGTGGTCCGTCGAGGCGACCGATCCCGGCACGGTCCTGTTCTGACCGAAGCGACGTTCAGGAACGGCTCGGGCGAGGACGTGCGCAACCTCCCAGCTGGGCGATTGTTGTTGCAGGGGATTCACGCGGGTGTATTTTCCGCGGCCGGAATCCTATGCAAACGCGTCTACTTGCTCATCTTGCAGTACCGATGCTGTTCACCCTGGCGGCCGCAGCGTGCGGGCCCACGAGTGATCGCGAATGCGTCGCTGGCGTCACCGATCTGACCACCGACCCGTTCAACTGCGGTAGTTGCGGCAACGCCTGCGCGGACGGGTTCTCGTGCCTCGCGGGCGGCTGCATCCCCGGCGAGTGTCAACCCGGTGCCACCGAGGAGTGCTACACGGGCCCCGACGACACGCTCGGGGTTGGTCCGTGTAAAGCCGGCACGCGCACCTGCGATCCCACGGCCACCTGGTCGCAGTGCAGCGACATCCACCCCATCCAGGAAGACTGCGGCAACGGCATCGACGACAACTGCAATGGCAACGTCGACGACGATGTCGACGCCGATGGCGACGGCTTCACGTCGTGTGCCGGTAACGATTGCTGCGACTCCACCGAGTGCACCCGTCCCGAGCTTGTCAACCCGGGCGCGTTCGACGCGGCGGGCAACTCGCTCGATGACGACTGCAACGGCTTCATCGACGACACGATCCTGCTGTGCGATCAGAACATCCCGTCGAACACGCAGGATGCACTCGAGTACGCGCGCGCGATCGACATCTGTCAGGTCGCGGCGGAGAACGACACCAAGTGGGGTGTGATCACCGCGTCGCTGACGCTGACCGACGGCACCACCGCCACGGATGTCGAGGGTCACTCGGTGCGCTCGAAGTTCGGTACCGGCGCACTGCCGCAGGGCGGCGTCAACCTCGCCGTATTGTCGACGGGCGGCGCGGCGGCCAAGACGGATACCAACCCCGGCTATCACGCGTGGGACTTCGGCTACACCCACAGCGGCACCAACACCTCGCCGTTCCCGGCGGACTTCCTGGCGGCCAACGGCGGCATGTTGCCGAACGCCCCGGAGTGCCCGGCGCCGCTCGGCACCACCGCGAACGACGCCACGATGCTGACGCTGCGCGTCCGCGTCCCCACCAACGCGAAGTCGTTCAAGCTCTCCAGCAACTTCTTCTCGGCCGAGTTCCCCGAGTACACGTGCAGCTCGTTCAACGACTTCTTCGTGATCCTGCTCGACTCCACCTACGCGGGTGATCCGCCGAACCCGACCGACAAGAACCTCGCGTTCTACCAGCCAAACGGCACGGGCGACAAAGTGCCCGTCGGCGTCAACCTCGGCCATGGCAACACGGGTCTGTTCACCCAGTGCATCAACGGGCAGACCGGCTGCTCGGGCGAGCCGGGCACGATCTCGACCTGCAACGGCATCACCCAGCTCGCGGGCACCGGCTTCGACGATCCCTCTGCAGACAACTGCGACACGAACTCGCTCAACGGCGGCGCGACGGGTTGGCTCGTCACCACCGGCAACGTGACGCCCGGCGAGATCATCACGCTCCGCATCGCCATCTGGGACACCAGCGATCACCGCCTCGATTCACTCGCGCTGATCGACGGCTTCCAGTGGTCCACGGAAGTCGCCCAGCCCGGTACGGTCATCTTCTAACCGCGGTCGCGTTGGAGCGCCCTGCCGAGCTCCTCGGTCAGGGCGATTTTCGTTTCGGCCATCGACGGCGCGCGCTCGCCGAGCTCCGCCGCGACCGACGTCATCACCGACGCCTCGAAGCCGCACGGGTTGATCCGCGCGAAGTACGACAGGTCGCTCGACACGTTCAACGCCAGGCCGTGAAACGTGATCCACTTGCGGCACGCGATGCCCATCGAGCATAGCTTCTTGCGTGCCTCGGCTGCGTTGGTGCACCACACGCCGGTCTTCGCCGGCTCGCGATCCGCAGGAAGCCCGAAACGGATGCAGGTCTCGATCACGGCCTGCTCGAGATTGCGCAGGTACTTGTGCAGGTCGCGCTCGCCGTCGCCGAGCAACACGATCGGGTAGGCGACGAGCTGGCCGGGGCCGTGATAGGTGACGTCGCCTCCTCTTTCGATCTCGATCACCTCGACGTCGCCGGGTGCGAGCACGTTCTGCTGTGCCTCGCGGCGCCGGCCGAGCGTGAAGACGTGGGGATGCTCGACGAGGAGCAGGGTGTCGCGCACGGCGCCGGTCTGGCGCTGCTCGACGAGTGACAGTTGCTTGGCCCACGCGTCGCGATAGGAGGCGGTGCCGAGATCGACGACGTCCCACGTGACGGGCATGAGGTGGGTTACCACGCTTCGTGCTGTGCGCTCAGCGAGTGTCGAGCTCGCACTTCGTCCTTCGCACTTCGCAGTGTCGCGCCGAGTCGCCCTCCTCTTCGCTTCAGCCGACTACGCACAGGTACGACTGGGTCAGAGGGTCGCCAAAGCGCCATGCGCAACCCGCCATGATCGCCGAGAGATCGACTGCTGCAGAGGTTCAACGCACGTCACGACCGGTCTGCTGATCGCGCAAGTTCGGTCGAACCTGAGGCGTCGACCGAAGCCGCTCCACTCGGATCGCTCTCGTTCGGCGTCCAACGCCGGACGAGCTTGCGCATTCTCGTCGAATGAGCGCGGATCGTCCGTCCTCTGATTGAAAGATCTTTGGCGAACTTGGCGGGTTGCGTTTGGCGATTTTGGCGACCCTCTGACCACGCAATGCCGGGCGCACGTCTGGAACTACGCTGCGCGCACCGATGGACGCCACTCGCAAGCGGTCTTTGCGTTAGCGGTTGATCACGTGGATCGCTTCACCCATCGCGACCGCAGCGGCTTCCATCACCGCCTCCGACAGCGTCGGGTGCGGGTGGATCGTGAGGCGGAGGTCATCGACCATGGCGCCCATCTCGATCGCGAGCGCCGACTCGGAGATCAGATCACTCGCTCCATTACCGACGATGTGGACGCCGAGCAGCTCGCCGGTCTTGGCATCGCCGATCACCTTGGCGAAGCCCTCGGTGTCGTTGACCGACAGCGCGCGACCGAGCGCGGCGAACGGGAACTTGCCGACCTTGAGCTCGGTGTGACCCTTGGCCTTCGCTTCGTCCTCGGTGAGTCCGGTCGAGGCGATCTCGGGATCCGTGAACACCACCGCGGGGATCGTGCGGACGTCGAACGCGGCCTTGTGACCGGCGATGATCTCGGCGACGACCTCGCCCTCCTTGGTGGCCTTGTGCGCGAGCATCATGCCGCCGACCAGGTCGCCGATCGCGTAGATGCCGGCGACGTTGGTCTTGAGCTGATCATCGACCACGACGAAGCCGCGCTTGTCGACGGTGACACCGGCGACGTCGAGGCCGAGGTTCTCGCTGTTCGGACGGCGACCGATCGACAGCAGGATCTTGTCGGTGTCGATCGTGGCCGTCTTACCATCGGCGAGCTCGACCGTCAGGACCGCTCGATCGCCCTTGTCTTCCCAGCTCTTCGCCTTGGTCGACAGCATGACCTCGACGCCCATCTTCTTGAGCTTGCGCGCGACAACCGCGACGCAGTCCTTGTCCATGGTGCCGAGCAGGCCCGGCGTGGCCTCGACGACGGTGACCTTGGTGCCGAACTTCGCGTAGACCATGCCGAGCTCGAGGCCGATGTAGCCCCCGCCGATCACGATCATCCGACCCGGGACGGCATCGAGAGCAAGCGCGCCCGTCGAGTCGATGACGCGGCCAGAACTGCCGTCGACCTTGAAGCCGGGGATCTCCATCGGCCGCGAACCGGTGGCGAGCACGATGCTCTTCGCGATGATCGTCTGCTTGCCGGTCTTGGTCTCGACCTCGATGACGTGGCCGTCGGCGCCGCGCTTGCCGAGCTTGGCGATGCCCTCGATGATCTCGACGCCGTTGCCCTTGAGCAGCGTCCTCACACCGCTCGTCAGCTTGTTGACCACGCCGCCCTTCCAGGTCTGCAGCTTCTTCATGTCGAGGGTCGGCTTGCCCGGGATCGTGATGCCGATGTCCTCGGAGTGGCCGAGCTTCTCGAACATCTTGCCGGCATGGATGACGGCCTTCGAGGGGATGCAACCGACGTTGAGGCAGACGCCACCCATGTACTCGCGCTCGATCACGGCCGTCTTGACCTTGAGCTGGCCGAGACGAATGGCGGCGGGGTAGCCACCGGGCCCGGCTCCGATCACGACAGCATCAAACCGTTGTTCAGCCATGCCGGTCTCATACCACCGCCGAGCCAACCCAACCCCACCCACTCGGGGAAGTTTTCAGGCGGCCGAGCGCGTCATCATGGATTCGAGCGTGGCCTTGAGGAGCGTGGAGCTGCACGGTTTCTCGAGCAACTCGTCGATCGCACCGTTCGCACGCTCGACTGCCCCGCGATCCGCCGATCCGGAGAGCATCACGCGCGCGGTCTGCGGCCAGTGATCGCGGACCTTTTCGAGCAGCATGACGCCGTCCATCTCGGGCATCCGCATGTCGCACACGATGACGTCGAACGTGGCGTTGGCGAGCTCGACCAGGGCACGCGCACCACTGTCGACAAACACGGCTTCCCAGCGCTCTCGCTCGCGACGCATCACGTTCTTGAGACCGGCAAGCACGTAGGGATCATCGTCGACAAACAGAATGCGTTTCTTGCTCATGCAGCGTGCTCTCCCACGCCCTCGGCGCTCTTCTTGGTAGCTCCGACGATCACGACCCGCACACCTCTCTGGATCGGCCGACGGGTCGACTTCGTGGGGCAGGGCTGGGATAGCTACTTGCTCGAGACCTCCTTCGTCATCGCGTCGGTGAGCTTGAGCTCGGCGAGTTGGTTCTGGAACTTCACGCGCTGCAGCATCAGCTTTTCCTGCGCTTCGACCAGGGAGATCGTCGACTTCTGCGTGCGGTCCGACATCTCACCGAGCTTCGTCTTCAACGTCTGCATCAGCTCGCCGCTCGTCTTCACCGCCTTGAGTGTGACCAACTGTGCGTGTAGCTCTCCTGACCGCGAGCGGTACTCGACCAGCTGATCTCGCAGGGTGCGGATGTGATCCTCGAGATCGACGCCGCCCTTGTGGATCGCGAGCAGCGCCTCGATCTGGCGCTTGAGCTCGGGCGATGACTTCGGCTCGTTGACGAAGACCTTCATCATCCCCAAGGCCGCATCGGTCGACAGATCGAACGTGCGCTCGACCGGCGTCGCCTCCGCGATCGTGATGTGCTTCGTCTCACCCGCGCCGATCCGGATCTCGAACAGGTGTGAATCGCCGACGCGCGTCAGCTCGGGATGCGTTTGGTCGACCAGTGCCCAGCCCGTCTCGAGGCGATGGCGCAGGTAGACCGTGGTCGGTGCGGTGAGTCGGCTGGTCACCGCGAACTTGGTCTCGCGCCGGTGCTGGACCTCGGCGGTCACGATGCCGCGCTGCACGGTGATGAGCTTCGCGATCTGGTCGGACTCGGCGCCGGTGCGCTCGACGACGATCTGCTTGTCGAGGGCGAACGGCACCACCGCGGCTGCATGCGGCGGGACGGGCTCGGTGATGCCTTCACCGATGAACCGGCCGTCGCCATAGACGGTGACGGGACCCGGCTCGAGCGTGTCGCCCGTCGGGTTGTCGAGGCGCACCGCTTTGAAGGCGAAGCGCTGATCGCCGCGATCGGAGACCGGATCGTAGAGATAGACGACGCCACCCGAGGTCTCGCCGTGGACCATCGCGACCATCGCGCTCGAGCCGGCGCGGATCGTCATCGGGCGCTCGGCGACGAAGTGACTCTCGCCCACCGGGTTGTCGCCGGGCGTGATCCTCGAGGCGGGCTTCGGCGTGGCTTGATCCTTGACCGCGCTCGGGGCCACCGCGAGCACGCGGATCGTGTCGGGCTGGTTGGCGCCGAGCTTGGGCACGATGTGAATCTTGCCGGCCGGCACGCCGTCGTCGACGAGCTTGTTCTTGATCGTCTGACCGCGGCCCAGCGCCTGCGTCTCGGTGCCGAGCGGACCGTGGACGAGGATCACGATGTCGCGCTTGTCGCTCTTGACCTTCGCGACCACGTTCTTGAACCGCTCGTCCTTGACCGGTGCGGCGGGGCTTGCAGCCTTCGTCTCGGAACGTCCGTTGTCACCGCTGCCCTGACCGACATGTTCGAAGCCGCCGAAGTCATCGCCGAGCTTGCCGCCGGGCAGCACCTTGCGTCGGGTCCCACCGGCTTGGCTACCCGCAGCGGCGCCGAGCGCAGCTTCGAACGTGCGCCCTGGCTGCGGGATATTCTTGACGTACTCCTTGTTGACCGTGATGCCCTGCGTCGTGCTCGTCGGATCGATGGTCGGCGCGCTGTCGACGATCTTGATCACCTCGCCGCCGGCCTGCGCCGGATTGAGCTTCTGGTAGACCGGCGTCGTCCTGTTCGCCCCGACGCTGACCCCGCGTCGCTCCACCGTGAGGTCCGAGTAGTAGAACGTCATCAGGTAGTCACCCCTCGGCAGGCTGCCGATCGAGTACATGCCGCGCTCGTCGGTGATCGCCGTCTGCGTCAGCTTGAGTGCGGTGTTCGTCGCGACCACGGTGACGCCCGGGAGCTTGTCACCGGTCTTGGTGTCGCTCACCACGCCGGCGACCACGCCCGTGCTCTCCGTCGGCCGCCCGCTGCCTCTCCCCGTCGTGTTGACGCCATCGACGTAGTACTGGTTCTCGACGCTCGCCGAGCCCGAGAACGACACGCCGAGGTCATCGCCCTGCGAGCCCCCGAGCTGGCCGGTCACGCCGGCGGTTGGCTTGACCTCGGTGCCCGCGATCGCGACGAGCTCCTCGGCACCCGTGTCCGAGTAGGGGGACACGCCGGTGGGCGGTGCGATCGCGAACTTCTCCTCGCCCTGCAGCAGGTCGCGATCGATCGACCGCACGCTCCACAGGTCGTAGCGGAACGCGAGCGCGCTGCTCGCACCGACGCCGACGAGCACGCCGTTCCAATCCTCGCTGCTGGTGTTGTCGACGACCGCCCAGCCTTCGAGCATCACCTTGTTGTTCTTGCCGACGACCACGCGATACGACGGCTTCCAGGCCGGCGCCTCGGTGACGTAGGTCAGCAGCACCTCCGCGTGTGCCGTCCCTGGCACCTCGAGCGTCATCGACAGATAGGTCCCGTCGGTGTCCTGGTTCCGCGGGATCGTGATCGCGAGCGGCTTCCCCGTGATCCGGTCGATGATCGTGAGCGACTTCAAGAAGTCGTCGACGCGCTCGCGCGGCACCCGGACCGTCAACTTGCCGTCGACGACGACCGCGTTGCGCTCGTAGAACGCGACGCCGTTGCGATAGATCACGACGCGGCCGAGCACGCCTCCGGTGACGGCAGAGCCGGCTCGATGATGACAACCGACCGTCGAGCCCAGCAGGCCTCCGGCCAAAGCAAAGGCTGCAAGCCACACTCTGATCTTGCGCATGTTCGATCCATACATGGTCGCCATGCGATCGCGTCGCGCCGCGCGATGACGCCTCGTGTCGTCGGGTCAGCGACTGTGAATGTCGCAGCGGCCGAGCTGTCGCATGCGTCAGTGCTGATGCGCGGACTTCGCACGCGGCCCGGCGGCCAGCTCGGCGAGCTGCTCGCGCAGGTTCCACGTCGGCTCCTCGAAGACGTCGTCGATCAACGACTCGAGCGGCGGCGCACCGACCGCTTCTTGCCGGGCGATCGCGTCGCGGACGTCCTGCTCGATGGTTGCCGCCAGGGCGTCCTTCTCGCCGGCCTCGAGCCACCCCTTGGCCAGGAGCAGCACCTCGAAGCGGCGGATCGGATCGCGCTCGCCGCGCCAGATCGCCGTGACGTTCTCGTCGCGGTACCTCGACGGATCATCCGACGAGCTGTGCGCGCTGACGCGGTAGGTCAGCAGCTCGATGAACGTGGGGCCGTCGCCGCGCCTCGCCTTGTCACTGGCGTACTTGACGGCGTGATAGACGGCGAGCACGTCGTTGCCGTCGGCGCGGATCGCCTCGACGCCGTAGCCGAGGCCCTTGATCGCGATGGTCTCCGATGCTGTCTGGAGATTGCCCGGGGTCGAGATCGCCCACTGGTTGTTCTGGCAGATCAGCACCACCGGCACCTTCGCGACGCCAGCGAAGTTGAGCGAGACGTGGAAGTCGCCCTCGCTGGTGCCACCGTCGCCCATGTAGCCAAAGCACGCTGCCTTGTCGCCCTTGATCTTCATCGCCATCGCGATGCCGACGGCGTGCGGGATCTGGGTCGACACGCACGACGACATCACGACGTAGTGATGCTCTCGGTCGCACGGGTGACACGGCATTTGTCGACCCTTCGTGGGATCGGCCGCGTTGCCGAAAATCTGCGCGATGTACGAATCGAGCGTCATGCCGCGATACAGGCCGACGCCGGCCTCGCGCAGCGCGGGCACGATCCAGTCCTCGGGTTGGGTGACGGCCGCGCTCCCGACGACGGCGGCCTCCTGACCCATCGCCTCCCCGTAGAAGCCGATCCGGCCCTGCCGCTGGAGCGCCATCATCCGAGCGTCGGTGACGCGGATGCGGACCATGCCCTCGAACAGCGTGCGCGCGAGCGTGCGGTCGAGCGACTCGATCGCCGCGGCGTCGATCGGCGTGCCGTCCTCGCGGATCAGCTGGAACAGGCCGGTGGCCTTGGCGTGGGGCGTACCTTTGAAGTAATCGAATGCGCTCATCAGGATCCCATTCCGAAGCCGCCGATCACGGAGCCTTCGTCGCCGCGCCCGAAACCGGCGGAGACCGCGGCGGCGAGCATGCGACCCGCGAGGCGCGAGAACGGCAGGGATTGCAACCAGATCTTGCCTGGTCCGGTCAGTGTCGCGAAGAACAAGCCCTCCCCACCGAACAGCGCGCTCTTGAAGCCGCCGACCCACTGGATGTCGTAGTTGACCTTGGGCTCGAACGCGACGAGGCAGCCCGTGTCGAGACGCAGCGTCTCACCGGCGGCGAGCTCCTTCGCGACGATCGTGCCGCCTGCGTGGATGAACGCGAGGCCCTGGCCCTCCAGCTTCTGGAGGATGAAGCCTTCCCCGCCGAACAGACCCGCGCCGACCTTCTTGTTCCACGCGATGCCGACGGAGATGCCCTTGGCCGCGCACAGGAACGCGTCCTTCTGGCAGAGCAGCGTGCCGTTGAACTCGCGCAGATCGACCGGGATGATCTTGCCGGGGTACGGCGCCGCGAACGCGACCTTCTGCCGCGTGGTGCCGCCGTTGCCGTAGATCGTCATGAACAGCGATTCGCCGGTGAGCAGGCGCTTGCCGCCGGCGAGCAGCTTGCCCATGAAGCCCTGGTTCTCCGCGGCCTGCGAGCCGTCGCCGAACACCGTCTCCATCTTGATGCCGGGTTCCATGTAGAAGAACGCGCCCGCCTCGGCGATCGCGGCTTCCCCGGGATCGAGGACCACCTCGACGAACTGCATCTCGTTGCCAAAGATCTCGAAGTCGATCTGATCCGCGATCGGGGCAGGGCCGGGTGGCGGCGGTGGCGGCGGTGGCATCGCGGCGATGTTCTGGAACGCGGTGGCGAAGCCCGAGACCTGGAGGATCGGCGTCCACGTGGGGCTGCTCTGCGAGTAGACGTACGCGGTGTTGCTCACCGTGCCGGCGCGGATCATGTCGATGACCTGCTGTGCGCCGAGAGGACCCTGTTGCTGGCCGTTGATCCCGAGGTACCAGATCGCCGGATCGCTCATAGCCCCGGTCGTACTACTTTATGTGACCATCATCCATGCGCTCGATCGCATTCGTCGTCGTGATCCTGCTGGCAAGCTGCCAAGATCGCGAGCTCGATCTCGCCCAGCAGATCCTCCTCGCCGAGGATGCCGAGGCGGCCGCGCGGCGCGAGCTCGTGCGGCTCGAGTCGGGGAAGCCGAAGAGCCCGGAGCTCGACAAGCAGATCGCCGCACAGCGCGCGCTCGTCCGCGCGGCGGAGATCACCGCACGCAAGCTGCGGATCCAGAGCAAGCAGTGATCAGACGACCTTGAGCAGGATCGACTGGAGGACGCCGCCGATGCCTTCGGCGACGATCGAGCCGACGGCGATCGTGGTCAGCGTGCTCTCCCCGATCTTGAGCCAGCGGCCGAGGACGATCCACAGCAGGAAGCCGCCGATGAAGAACGAGATGCCGAGCGAGACCGACAGCACGAGCCCGAGTCCGATGCCGAGCCCGTCGGGCAGCCACGGCTTCAAGCGCGGGACGGCTTCGAGCAGCGTGTAGATCAGGCCGACGCCGGCCCCGACCAACAGCCAGATCAGCGCTCCCTCGGGCAACGCGTCCGAACCCTTCTCGAACAGCAGCGCGCTCTGCGCCCACATCTTGGCGACCGGCGCTGGGTGCGGTTTCGCCTTCGCCGGGGCGAACAACTCCGCGTTGACCGTCTCGAGGAGCGCGCGCGCATCGACCACGCGATCACCGGTCGTTGCCGGCAGCACCACCGCCACCTCTTCGGGTGCGTTGAGGACGAGCGGTCGATCCTCGTGGATCATCGAGAACGCGAGCGCGGAGATGATCGCGCACGGAATCACCGTCGAGGTCTGGGTCCAGAACTGCCATCGCGACGGGACCCTGAACGCCTTGCCGTACACCAGATCGGCGGTGAGCAGCGACGCCTGCGCGCCCGAGCCGGCGACGAAGCCGGCACCGGTCAGGTTGGTCGCCGCCGCCGAGCCACCGGGGAGGGAGCTCGTCACACCCTGCAGCAGGATGCCCATGACACGCGCCGGGTTGAACGCGGTCTGTGCGGCGGCGCGGGTGGCGATGATGTTCTGGACGAGGCCGCCGACGAGGATCAACACCGTGGTCATCCAGATCGGGATCGCGAACCGCCAGCCGAGCACGATCACCGTCGAGGTGAACGCGACCACCGCGAGCACTGCTGTCGCGCGCGGGCTGAGTGTCGGGTCGTCGTCGTCCGCCTTGCTACCGAGCGCGAGGATCGACTTGAAGGCGCTCGCGATCGTGCGCCAGTTGATCGCCATCATCGTCAACCCGGCGGCGACGAGGAAGCCGAGGCCTGGCCAGTAGAACTTGTGCGGCGCGGTCATGTCGAACGCTATGCCCGGCTCCGGATCCGGGATGTACGGCGCCATCACCATCAGGGTGACCGCGCCGACGAGGAACCCGACGCAGGTGCGCATGCCCATCAGGTACGAGCCGCCGATCGCGAACGGCGACCACGCGATCGCGCCGCCGACCCCAGCGACGATCGGCAGATGCGTTTCCTCGGGGACCATGTCGAAGCCGCTGGAGTTCAGCACCACGTACGTTCCGCAGACCGCGAAGGTGACGAACAAGATCAGCGGCTGGCGGCGATCGCCTTCCTCGACGAGCGCGCGGATCACGCTCTCGACCGCCCGCGAACCGGGCCACGGGAGCTTCTCCTTGAGGATCAAGATGTGGCGCAGCGGGATCGCCATGAGGAGGCCCACCAAGCTCGACACGATGCCGAACAGCGTCATGTCGAGCACGCTGTAGGGCACGCCGGTCATCGCCTTCGCGGCATAGAAGTTCGAGATGAAGCCTAACGAGCCGCCGGCGGAGCCCATGGTCGCAACGACGACCATCTCCGTCGTGGTGATCTTGGTCTTCGACATGAAGAAGACGGCGAAGAAGAACAGCGCCGCGATCGTCGGGCCTTCCTCGATCACGCCGAACGACAGCGTCAGGTACGAGTTCATCGCGCACAGCACGAGGGACAGCACCAACCCGGCGGCCACGCTGCGCACGGTGATCGGAGGAATCGATGCAGGGCTCGAGACAGGGCTCACCATCGCTCTCCTTATATGGCGCTTTGTCGGTCGGTGACGAGGGGCAGCAGAGGGTTTGCAGAGGCCGGTGATAGGCTGTAGCTGTGGAGCGCAAGGGGGTGCCTGAACAAGAACCGGTCGTACCGGTGGCTCGGCCGACCGAGAAGCTCGACCAGGCCGTGGCCGTCGTGCTCACCGGGCTCGACGTGACCATCGCGGCGCCGCCGGTGCTCGGTGCGGGCTCCGAGGTCCGGGGGCTCGACGAGACCATCGCCGGTGGACCCGCGGACTCGACGATGATCGCCGACGACGCCGTCGGGAACGAGCACACGCTGGTCGGCGCGGCCAGCCAGCCTGCGGCGTCACGGGGAGGCGCGCTGATCCGCAGCGGGACCTCGAAGCTGGGCCACCGCGACGACGAGCTGCCGATCGTGGACGACGCCAACTACGAGCGTCTCGAGGAGTTCGCGCGTGGCGGCCTCGGCCGGATCGTCAAGGCGAAGGACCGGCGCACCGGGCGGATCGTGGCGCTCAAGGAGATGCTCGGCGATGCCATCGAGACGGCACAACGCTTCGCGCGCGAGGCGAGGGTTACCGCCATCCTCGAGCACCCGGCGATCGTTCCGGTCTACGAGCTCGGTCGCTGGCCGAGCGGCGAACCATTCTTCGCGATGAAGCTGGTCGCGGGCAAGTCGCTGCAGCAGGTGGCGAACGAGTGCAAGACGATGACGGAGCGGCTCGCGCGGCTCTCGGTGATCGTCGCCGTCGCCGACGCGCTCGCGTACGCGCACGAGCACAACGTGATCCACCGCGACCTCAAACCGGCGAACGTGCTGGTCGGCGAGTTCGGCGAGACCGTGGTGATCGACTGGGGCCTCGCGAAGCTGATCGACGAGGACGATCAGGCGATCTCACCGATGCGGGCGTCCGCGGCGGTGATCGAGGCGGGCTCGATCGGCGAGCGCACGATGGATGGCTTGGTGCTCGGTACGCCGAGCTACATGCCGCCGGAGCAGGCGCTCGGCAATCGGGCGGACCAGCGCGCGGACGTCTACGCGATCGGGGCGATGCTGTACCAGCTGATCACCGGCAGCTCGCCGTTCGCGGATCGCAATCCGAAAGATGTCGCTGCGCTGTTGGTCATGGTCGAGCGCGATCGGCCGACGCCGGTGAGGACGCTGGCACCCGAAGCACCGCCGGAGCTGGTGACCATCATCGACAAGGCGATGGCAGGGGACAAGAGCGAGCGCTATCCGACGGCGCTCGAGCTCGCCGAGGAGCTCCGGCGGTTCTCGAACGGTCAGCTCGTCCAGGCGCATCAATACGATTGGAAGGCGCTCGCGAAGCGATGGCTCAAGCGGCATCGCGCGACCGTGACCGTGGCGGCGGCGCTGGTCGCGGTGCTGATCGTCGGCGCGGTGTACAGCGTGCGCTCGGTCATCCGCGAGCGCGACACGGCGAACGCGCAGCGCGCCGAGGCGGTGACCGCGAAGGGCACCGCGATCAAGGAGACCGACAACGCGCGGCGCAGCCTCGCGACCGCGCTGGTCCAGAAGGGCCGCAGCGCGGAGCAGCAGCAGCGGTGGGCCGACGCCGCGATGTACTACGCGGCATCGCGCGAGCAGAGCGACACCCCGAAGGCGCGGTGGCTGGGCGGGCTCGCCGAGGCGAAGGCGATCGTCGCGCACACGCGGCACCAAGGGCACCTCTCGCCGGTCACCGCGTCGGCGATCTCGAAGGACGGCAGGCGGGTGATCACCGTCGATACCGGCGGCTTCGCGCGGGTGTGGAAGCGCGACGATGGTGCGCTGATCGTCGCGAAGCAACTTCCGGATCAGCTGTGGTCGGTGGCGTTCTCACCCGATGGCAAGGAGCTCGCGATCGGCGACGATGCGGGGACGATCCATCGGCTGACCGCGGAGCTCGAGCCGATCGCGAAGCTCGCGGGGCACGTCAAGCGCGTGTGGTCGCTCGCGTACTCGCCGGATGGATCGCAGATCGCGAGCGGCGGCGAGGATGCGACGGCGCGCGTCTGGACGATCAACGGCGCGTCGAAGGTCCTCGAGGGCCACACGCAGCGCGTCTACTCGATCTCGTTCTCGCCGGATGGCAAGCGGCTCGCGTCGGGGAGCGACGATCGCACGCTGTGGATCTGGGACGTCGCCTCGGGGACAGGTGCGATGCGCGGGGCCCAGGACAACGGCGGCATCCGCACCGTCGAGTTCACGAGGAACGGTGCCGAGGTCGCGGCAGGTGGCTGGGACTTCGACCTCAAGCTGTGGCCGAGCGCCGGTGGTCAGGCTGCGGCGTGGAATGATCGAATGAGCGTGCACGACATCGCGGTGTCGCCCGATAGCCGCGTGTTGATCTCGGCAGGTGATACCGGTGAGCTGCGGTTCTGGGAGATCAGCACGCGCAACTTGATCACCACGATCGAGATGCCCGGCGGGCGTACGAGCACCGTGACGATGAGCGATGACGGTAAGTGGCTGGTGACGGCAGGTGATAACAAGCTGCCGATCGTCTGGGACATCGCCTCGCTGCCGCGACTGATCGATGCGGTCGGTCATCGCAGCGGCATTGCCGAGATGCGGATCACCACCGACGGCACGCGGGTGGCGACGATCTCCGACGACTACACGCTGCGGATCTGGAACCTCGCCGACGGGCACGAGCAGCTCCAGATCTCGCTGCCGACGACGAAGGGCACGCGCACCTTTTGCTCGTCGCCGCACCTGTCGAGGGACGGCGTGATCTCGGCGGCGTGCGAGGACCGCATGATCCGTCGGTGGGACCAGACCGGGCGTTCGCTGCCGAGCATCCCGACCTCGGTGTATCTGCGGATCGCAGCGCTGTCGCCGGACAACAACACGCTCGCCGCCGGGCACATGAAGGGCGTGCTCGGGTTGTTCGATCTGGCGGCCGGCAAGGTGCTGATCGAGAAGACGCTCCACGATCACCAGATCTACGGCGTCGCCTGGGGCCCGAACGGGATGCTGGGGACGGCGTCGCTCGATAACACCGTCAAGATCTGGAACGCCAAGCTCGAGCTCCAGCACCGCTTCCGGATCACCGGCGACGATGGTGCGCTGCGTGTCGCGCTGTCCGCCGACGGCAAGACCGTGCTCGCCGGTGCGCAGGACGGCTCGCTGTACGCATGGGATGTCGAGAGCGAGAAGCTGCTGGCCAAGCGCAAGAACCACGCAGGGCCGATCTGGGGCGTCGCGTATTCACCCGACAAGCAGTTCGTCTACACCGCTGGCGAGGACGGCACGTTGCTGATCTGGGACGCGAACACCTGGAAGGTGGTCGGGTCGTTCGAGGCGAAGGAGACCGACGGCGGTCCACTCGCGATCTCACCCGACGGCAACACGGCCGTCACTGGTTATCGCAACGGCGCGATGATCGTGTGGGACTTGCCGACGCGCACGGTTCGCTACCGCCTCGGTGGCAACGCGCGCGACTTCGGCTCGTGCGACGCGATGGATCAACAGCGCTGGGTCGATGATGCGCACCGCGGGATCGTCAAGGCCGCGTGCACCGAGGCACCGAAGCCGTACGCCGATCGGATCCGCGTGTTCGCGCACAAGAAGATCGAGAACGACGTCGACGTCGCGCCCGACTGGTCACCTGCGCGTTAGAACCAGCAGCCACTCGGTGGTTTCGGCGCGGCGAGGGCGATGTGCTGGAATCGGAACATCCGCTCACGCTGATAGTCGCCGAGCAGCTCGAGGGCGAGCTCGTTGAAGTCGAGCGTGCGCACCCAGCCGAAGCCGCACTCGGCGAGCAGCGGCAGCGGATCATCGGTGCCGAACTGGATCGGCTCGCCGAGCTCGCCGACGAAGCCGCGGGTCTGCGCGTCCTTCGCCGACAGGTCCTGGCCGGCGGCGAACTTCTTGCCGACGTAGTCGAACGCGACGAGCGAGCGCGGAGCGAGCCCGGTGGCGAGCCGCTTCGCCGTGGCGCGGACGG
>JBBQJJ010000126.1:0-20385 GCA_038325805.1 Haliangiales bacterium | reverse complement strand
TCGAGCGGGTGTTCGAGCGAGTCGGCGACGAAGCCCATCACCTCTTCGAGCATCTGCCCGAAGTCTTCGTAGAACTGCTGATCGAGCGCGTTGTCCTTCGCGTCGAACATCACGACGGGATACTCGCCGGCCGCGTTCTCGCGCGAGACGTCGAGACAGAACCACTCCTGATACTGCGCGCCCATGCCGACCACGACGAGGTTCTCGGACAGCTTGCGCTCGGCACGCGCGGACAACGTTCGTTGCACGACATCGTGCGCGGGCTCTGTGACCACGCCCATGAAGTCGTGAACGATGCCGAGGTGCGGCGGGATCGCGAGGCCGCCGAAGGTACGAAGGAACGTGCGGTACGAAGGAGGGAACGTCACGCCGAGTGCTTCCTCGGCGGCGGTGATCTGAGACTCCGTGACCGGGCCTCCGATCTGGACCGGGTTCTCGTGCTCCGTCAGTCGACGGCGCACGCGCTCCACGAGCTCGATGGTGTCTGAGTTCATGGTTGGCTCGATTATGCACGAGTCGATCGCGTCGCGAAGATCGCGATGCGTTTGATCGCGGTCGATCATCCGCGACGATTTCCGCGTTGACTTTTTTTCCGCGGTCAACCCGGACGCGGAAGCGCCGCAGGAAACGTCAGCGCGTCGGCCGTCGCGAGCTCCATGTCCGTGTCGGTGATCTGCATCGCTGACTGCATCACGCCGATGAACGGGATCACGCGCCAGCTCGGCACCGTGGCGGGCACCTCGGCGACGAGGGTGTAGACCACCATCCAGTAGCGATCGACCGGATCGATGAGACCGGAGGCGACGTGCTGGAGCTCGCTGAAGACCTGCGCGTCGGGTGCGCGCGGCCGGCGGAACGCGCGATACAGCTCGGCATCGAGCTCGTCCTTGGTCAGCGCGAGATCGGGCATCGCTGCGAAAAAGTCGCGCGTCTTGAACCGCTGCTCGTCGGAGCCGAGGCCGCGGGCGAGCGAGCGCAACGCGAACACCTCGCAGGCGGGACCGATCAAGCCGCGAATGCGCAGGTAGCGATCGTCGAGATAGCCGTCGACCCAGCCCGCTCGCGCGGCGTCGAGCATGCGTTGCGATTCGTTCGGCGAGATCCGCAGCGAGATCCGCAGCGCTTCGAGGAAGTTGAGCTCGTGTTCGTCGAAGTGGTGATCCGCAGCGGCGACCTCGGCGGCCATCGCGTACGCGGTCAGCCGATGGACCCGCGCGGGCAGGCCCTTCGCGATCGCCGGTGCGCGATTGATCGCCGTGCCGGCGAACTTGATCGCGTCGTTCGACAGGCCGATCAGCGTGCGCGCGGCGGGCTGCCCGAGCCCTTGGAACAGCGGGTGCTGCGTGAGCTTCCGCTCGACCACCAGGCTCTCGCGATCGTCGATCACGCCATCGGCGTTCATCGCCCCGATCATCGCTTCGATCAGAAACCGGCGCGGATCGTTGGGGCGCAGACCGCCTCCCAACAATTCCTTCACCGTGCGGTCGGCCATCGGCGGCGAGTCTAATACCAGAGCTCACCTCGGTTGACCTCGATCTTCCGGCTTCGCCGGAAGACTGAGCTCTGGAAGTAGGAGTTCGCGCGATCGCGCTTACCTGGTCGATTGTATTCGGGGTCGCCGGCTCGAAGACGAGTCACCCCGTTCCCCATCATTCGCCTGGTCGAGGGATCGACACAGGCGAGCTCTGCGGTTACTACCAGAAGGCGTCGATCGCGATCACGCTGATCAGCGATCCAGCCGCGACCGACGAGGCGATCCAGAGATGCCGCCCCGTCAGGACCACACCCGTGGCGTCGCGCGCTCGGCGGGCGCCGATCGCGATCGAGACGAGCACCAGCACGCCGAGCACGGGCAGGAAGGGCGGCTCGCGATGCCGCGACTCGAGGCGCCTGGTCTCCGCGGCGAGCAACGCCGGATCGATCTGCGTGCGGGTGCGCGCCATCTCGCGCCTCCACTGGGCGAGCTCGCGGTCGGCGCGCCGGTCACCCTCGCGCTTCATGATCGCGCCGTAGCGGTTGTCGCTGCGGAGTTGCATCTCGATCACGACGGGCAGCACGAGCACCACCGCGGCGATGGTCATCGCGATCGCGACGCCGGCGATCCGCTTGCTCGGCAGCACCGCGGTGAACACGCCGAGCACCAGGCGCGCACACGCATAGGCGATGCCGCAGGTGGCGAGACCGGCGACGATCGCGATCGGGTAGCGCGCCTCGCCGAGCCCGCGATAGGCGGGGAGCCCATCGCCATAGCCGTGCCACGTGCCTGTCGCGAAGTACCAGCACGCGTGCGCGACGATCGCCGCGCCGATCCCGCGCAGCACGCGAATCCCGAGTGTCTCGGGCTTGTTCGCGAGCCCCAACCACAGCGCGCCACCCAGCACGAGCTCGACGATCAACCCGCCCATCGCGGTCGCGAGCGCACCGGCGGAGCTCGGGTCCTCGACCGAGTAGCCGATCCAGCCGCCGGCGAACCAGAACAGCCGGAGATCCGTGATCTCGCCACCCTGCGCGACCGCGAAGCCGCCGTGGCCGAGGAGCTCGTGGAGCAGCAGGCCGAGCCGGCTCGCGGCCAACCCCGCGGCACACAACAGGCCTGTCAGGCGTAGCACCGCAGCCCAGGGCATCGCCCCGAGGATGACGTACCTAAGGAACGTGGGCACGGTGGCAGAGGGCGCGTTATCATTTATCTCCCATGCGCACCTGGCCCTTCCTCGCTCTGCTCCTTCTAGGGGGGACGGGCACGGCCGCGGCCGCGAAGAGGAAGATCCAGATCGTCAGCAAGCCGGCGGGTGCGTCGGTCTATGTCGGCTCGCTCGAGGCAGGCGAGAAGTGCAAGACGCCGTGCCCGGTCGAGGTCGACGATGGCGATCAGGTGATCATCGATCTCGCAGGCTACCGCCCGAAGAGCGAAGCCATCGTGATCGGGCGCCGCGAGCGCGCGCCGTACAAGCGCTCCTACAACCTGGTCCCCAGCGTCGGGACGCTCAAGATCGAAGGGCCCGCCGGCGCCGACGTGTTCGTCGACGGCAAGGAAGCCGGCAAGCTCCCCTACGAAGCCGATGTCACGTCTGGCACCCACCAGGTGCAGGTCAAGCTCGACGGGCAAGACCTCTACGTCGACGCCGTCGATGTGGCCGAGGACGAGGAGCGCAAGGTCACGGTCGACGGGAAGAAGAAGGTCGCGACCAAGCCACCGCCCGACGATGATCCCGAGCTCGAACCCGACGACACCACACCCGAGATTCGCAAGACCGCGAAGCCATCGCTGCCGCGAACAGGTAGCTTGTTCTCGCTGTCCGCGGCGCTCTCGGTCGGCTTCCGCAGCTTCGAGTACCGCAATGTCAAGCCGATGACGACGCGCCAGGATCTCGGCCCCGAGTCCGAGGGTGGCCAGGTGCTCGCCGGCGCGCAGCTCGAGATCTGGCCCGGTCGGCTCGTCGGCGTCCGCGTGTTGCGTGGCTTCGCGCTCGTCGGTCGCTTCCAGTACGGCCTCAACTCGCAGACGGTGATCGAGGACCAGAACAACGCGGCGCTCGGTGCGCGCACGTTCTGGACGTCGCTCGAGGTCACGGCGCGCCAGCAGTTCCTGATCGCCGACAAGTTCGTCGCCGAGGTCAACCTCGGGTACGCGGGTGACCAGCACCAGTTCGAGGGACTCGACTCCGACATCGCGAAGGTCCCCGACGCCTACTACCAGTCGCTCAAGATCGGTGGTCGCGTCGCGCTCCTCGTCGACAAGCTCGAGCCGTACCTCGCGGCGGAGAACCGGATCGTGATGTCGGGTGGGCCACTCGCGAAGCGGTTCGACAGCACGGGTGGCTCCGACGTCAGTGGCTTCCGCGGTGCGCTCGGCGTCGGCGTCAAGGTCGGCAACAACATCACCGGTCGCGTCGAAGGCTCGCTGACGCGCTACAGCTGGACGTTCGCCGACGACGGCACGACCGACACCAACGGTGCGGTCGACAGCATCAAGCAGGTGTCGATCACGGCGGGGTACGCCTACTGACTCGATAAGGCTCGCCAGCGCGGGTCATTCACAGACCTCGACGGTCGCCTCCGCGGTGGTCGTGTCCTCGTCGGAATCGCCGTTGTCGATGTGGAGCACGAACTGGTTGGTCGCGGGCGTCTTCTGGCCCGGCAGCGTCGCGACGACGGTGCCATTCGGCGATGGACACGCAGCGCCGAGTCGACATTGGTCGAACACGTACCTCTTGCCGAGCGCCTCCTGGATTGGATTTTTGCCGACGTGAGACACGTCTGCACCGCCTCGATAGCGGCACCGCACGAGCGAGTTGTCCGCGGCCGTGTACCTCAGCTCCGCGCAGTGGTTGCCTGCGTTGCCGGTCGTCACCGGGAGGATCTCCGGCAGCACGATGTCGGCCGGCGCGGCGAGCACGTGCGTGCCATCCATCGTTGCGCTCGGATCGTATGCCTTGGACGCCTCGATGGTCACCGCCGTGCACGCGCTGGCAGGCCCATCGGCCGCCGTATCGGAAAGGGGACCGTCGCTCAGGGGCCCATCGGTCTCCGCGGCGTCTGGTGGGTGATAGGAACAACCCGCGCTGACCGCGATCCAAACGACGTGCCTGGCCCACATGCGTCCAGTGTAACGCGACCTCAGATCAGAACTACCAGACGATGCACGCTGCCTGCGGCTTCATCGGCGTTCCCGCCGCGCACTTGAACGCGGTCGCGAACTCCGGGAGGTTCCGCAGCGCTCCATAGACCCGGAACTTCGGAGGGCTGTGCGGATCGACGGTGAGTCGGCGCTGCACCTCGGCGGGGCGATCCTTGCTGCACCACGCCTGCCCCACCGCGAGGAAGAACTGCTGATCCTCGTCGAAGCCGTCGGCGAAGTAGACCTTCGACGCGTCCTTGCGCAGCGACCGGTACGCCTTGAACGCCATCTTGACGCCACCCAGATCCGCGATGTTCTCGCCGAGCGTGAGCTTGCCGTTGACGTACTGCTTCGGCATCGCCTCGAACGACGAGTACTGGTCCGCGACGCACTGACCGCGCGTCTTGAACGCCTTCTCGTCGTCGGGCTTCCACCAGTTCTTGAGGTTGCCGTCGGCGTCGAACTGCGCGCCTTGATCGTCGAAGCCGTGCGTCAACTCGTGACCGATCACCATGCCGATGCCACCGAGGTTCGCAGCGACCGAGCGGTCGGGACCGAAGAACGGCGGCTGCAGGATGCCGGCCGGCAGCGCGGTGTTGTTGGCCGTCGGGTTGTAGTAGGCGTTGACCGTGTAGGTCTGCATTTGCCACTCGGTGCGATCGACGGGCTTCCCGGCCTTGGTCAGCCTCCGCTTGGTGTCGAACGCCTCCGCGCGCAGCGCGTTCCCGGCGAAGTCGTCGCGCTTGACCTCGAAGTCGTAGGTCCGGAACTTGTCGGGGTAGCCGATCATCCGCGCCACCTTGCCGAGCTTGCCGATGGCGATCTTGCGCGTGTCGTCGCTCATCCACTCGAGCTTGCCGATCTCCTCGCCCATCACGTTGACGAGTGCGTCGACGTACGACACGGCCATCGCCTTGCTGGTCGCCGGGAAGTATTTTGCGGCGTACTGCTGACCGAGCAACTCGCCCAGCGAGTCTGTGGTGGCGTCGATGCAGCGCTTGCTGCGATCGGGCCGCTTCTCGACGCCAGTCAGCGCCTTCTGGAGCTCGAACGCTTCGTCGTCGAACGGCTTCGGCAGCGTGAACGCTGCGTGGACCAGCAGGTGATACGTGAAGTAGCTCGACCACTGCGAAAACGTGAACTGCGCGCGCAGCTTGTCGAACGCGGCGAAGAACTTCGGCGTGCCGACGACGAGCTTCTTGCTCGGCTCGGCGCCGACGCCTTTCCAGTAGCCGCGCCAGTCGAACGACTTGACTTGCTTGCCGAGACCCGCGGCGTCGGTCGGGTTGTAGGCGGCCTGGACGTCGCGCTGCTCGACGGCGGTCTTCGTCAGCTTCGCGATCTCGGTCTCGATCGCGAGCACGTCGGCGGCACCCGCGTCGGCGGCAGGACCCTGCTTGCCACCGAGCGCGAGCATCCGCGAGACATGCGCCCTGTACGCGTCGACCTTGTCCTTGAGCTCGGCCTTGAGGTAGTAGTCGCGATCGGGGAGCCCGAGGCCGGCGGGATCGAGGTACGTGACGTTGACCGTCGACGCCTTGAGATCCGCGGCCACACCGACGTTCCACACCGCCCAGATGCCGATCTTGTGGAGCGTGATCAGCGCCGCCGCCCACGACTTCGCGTCCTTGACGCCGTTGATCGTGGCGAGCAGCGGCTTGATCGTGGAAGTCCCGACGCGCTGGATCGCCGCTTCGTCCATGCATGACGCGTAGAAGTCGCCGAGCTTCTTGGTCGCCGCGTCGGCGCCGATGCCCTTCGCCGCTTCCTCGAGCAACTCCTTGGTCGCGACCTTGTTCTTCTCGTCGATCTCGGAGAACCGCGCCCACCGCGCGCGATCGTCGGGGATCTTGTTGTTCTGGAGCCAGCCGCCACAGGTGAACTGATAGAAGTCGAGACACGGATCCATCGAGCGATCGAGGGAGGACGCCTCGAGGCCAACGTCCGCGAGCGTCACCTTGACCGCGTTCGCCGGCACCGGAGCGGGCGCAGGACCGGGTGTGGGCGCAGCCTGGTCAGGGGTCGCAACCGGGGTCGCGGATCCCGGCGCCGGCCCGGTCGTCGAAGGTGGCGCCTTGCCTGAACAAGCCGCGATCGTCAGTAGCGTCAACACGTTACGAAGGCTCAACACGCGTGGACACTATCACCACGCAACTCTGCGATCGACGGGCCGAGCGGTCGGCCCATGTCTCACGAGGCCGTCGATCGCTACATCGATTCGATCTTCACCCGCTACCAGGCCGAGCTCCGCGCGCAGCTCGCCGCGCTCGAGGATCCGGTGGTCGAGGACACCAGCCGCGCGTGTCGGAGGCTCGAGTGTATGATCGAGACGCTGACGGCGTTCGCGGTCGGTCACTCGGTCGGGCGCGTGGTCGAGGCGATGCGCCGGATCGACTCCACGCTGGTCGAGCCGATGGCGCTGGCGATCGCCTCCGTCGGGGCACCCGCACTCATCAGCGTGCTACCGCCGACCAGGTTCTTCGCCGACGACCGGCGGCCGATCCTCGACACCCTCGGCGGCCTGCTCCACCAACGTCTCGCCCTCGGAGCTCGCCACGCACGAGAGCTCATCCGCGCGCTCGCCACGACGCTGACTCACCTCGGCCAAGCCGCCGCGCTCGGTCGCGCCCTGTTACTCCTCACCAGCGATCCGACAGCGGCGTTCGGGTTTGCTGATCAACTCGCGCTCGGCTGGAGGTTCTTCGTCGCGGTCGTCACCGACGCTGCGGACCCGGAGCTTCCCGACGAGCCCCGCTGGCGACGCGGTCGTGCGCTGTGGTCGGTGTGGTCGCGGCGAATCCGCGGCACCAAGGCTCCGGCCCGAGAGTTCATCCTCCGCGTGGCGTGAGGTACGATGCCGGCGTGGGCGACGACAAACCTCTGTGGGACCGATTTCGCGCGGTCGCTGCGACGGGTGCCGACGCCGATTGGAAGGCGCTGCTCGTCGATCTCGAGCCCGAGCTGACGCCGATGGCGCGGAACCAGCCGATCGGTCGGCTGCGCGACCGCGAGGACTCGCCGCGCGAGATCGTGACCCGCGTCGTCGCGCGCCTGTTCAACAAGGACCACGCGGCGATCAAGAAGTTGTGTGCGATGGATCCGCCGCCCGAGCTGCGCGCGTGGCTGCGCGTGCTGGTTCGCCGCTCCGCGATCGACTACATGCGCGAGCACCCCGAGTTCGATCGCGGCAACGCCGAGCGGTCACCTCGCTGGATCTCGCTCGCGAGCCTCGGCTCCGGAGAAGCCGTCGCCAACACACCGAGCTCGCTGGCCGAGAAGCGTGCCCAGGTGCTCGCCTTCGTGCGGGCCGCCGTCGACGAAGCGGTCGCGGCCTTCAAGGTCGAAGGCGACGAGGCGCTGTTTCGCCTCGCGCTCGAGTGGAAGGTGACGCGGATCCACATCCGCCGCGTCGTCAAGAGCGGCAACCAATACGCCGAGGTGCTGGCGCTGGTGCTCGAAGGGCTGTCGTATCCCGAGACCGCGGCGAAGCTCGGGATCAGCCGGCGCGAGGTCGAGCTGACCGTTCGCTACATCGAGGAGCTGCTGCGCGAGCGGCGGTTCGGCATGGATCCCGAGTGATCAAGGTCTTGGTTTCTTCGCCTCGCGCTTCGCACGGAACCGATCGAGCAGGGTCATCACCAGCAGGCTGTAGAGCAGCGAGACGATCGCACCGGCGCCCAGGATCGCCAGGGCGATGATCGTCAGCTCGCTCCAGAGATCCTTCGTCCATGCGTAGAGCAAGAACGCTGCGTCGAGCACGAGCAACGCGAGGGGCCCGAACAGGAACGCGCGGTGGAAGGGCCGCGCGAACGCGAAGTGCGACCACCACGGCGACAGCACGTGCAGGATGCCGAGCGCGGCAACCGCGTGGAACACGTACATCCCCCAAGGCCACTGCACGATCACGGCCCAGGCGATCGCAACTAACACGTGGAGCGCGAGCCGCATCTGCCCTCTCCTACTCGGCCTACTCGGCCAGCGACAGCAGCTCGCGGTGCGAGCGCAACTCGGCCACCGGAGCGCGCGGGATCTCGACGACGCGCATGGCGCGCAGCTGCGGTCGCGACCGGACCTGCAGCGCGTTGTTGCCCGTCGCCTGATCCGCCGTCTCGGGCGTCGCCAGCACGATGCCGTGGATCGCGAGCCCGATCGCGCGAGCTGCACGGCTCGTCGACGAGATGTCGTGCAGGATGCCGAGCTTGTCCCAACCGACCAGCAACACGCGTGGTGCGAGGTTGCAGCGTGCGAGCCACTCGGCATTGTCGAGGGTGTCGTCGAACGGCGAGAACAGGCCTCCGGCGAGCTCGAGCACGACGACCTCGTGCTGCTTGTTGAGCTCGGCGAGCGTGTTCTTGATCGCGATCGGGTCGATGGTCACGCCTTCGAGGCGCGCTGCCATGTTCGGGGCGATCGCTGCCTTGAGCCGCAGCGTGGGCGCCGCTGCGCCCCCCGACACCTCGGTGAGCAGCTGCTCGTCGGTGTTCCGCGAGGCGGCCGTGACGCCGCTCTCGACAGGCTTCCACCCGACCGCCTTCTTGGTCTTGTCGCGCAGCCCGCCGACCAGTGCACACGCCACGTGGGTCTTGCCCACGCCGGTGCCGACTCCTGCGACTGCGATGATCACGAGTCGAACAGTAACCTAAAGCAGATGGGGTGGCGAAGCCTGGGACCCCATAGGAAATGATCCGGTGAACGAGAACGCGTGAACCTGCTGAACGCAAAGGCTGCGAACGAAATGACCCTTGCGAAGCGAGGATCATCGCAAGCGTTAGCGTCCGCCTGCGTGACCTCGACCGTGTCATCGATGATCTCGATCGCGAGCTCGAAGGTTGTGCATCCTTGGGTGCGCGCGGTGGTCTGCGACGCGCGATGGAACCCATCGCCTCCGTCGCTCGGCGACCCCTGTGTCTAGCGGAGCGAGGCGTCAGCGACGAGGACGGCGGCGCAGCGGCCTAGCCGAGGAGTGCGTCGATTCGCATCAACTCGGCCACCGACCATGCCTGGAACGGGCAGCCGACCGGGCGATGCGGTGCTTCCGCGTCGCAGATCTCGGCGACGTGCCCGAGCCCCGCGATCGTCAGCCGAGCCATCATCGGATCGACGAACTTGGTTCGCGCTTCCCGTTTTGCAGCGACGGTCGACCCGCGAACGCGCACCCACGCCTCGATGAACGCGCCGGCGAGCCACGGCCACACCGTGCCGTTGTGGTAGACGCTGTCGCGATCGCGCGGGCCACCTTTGTAGTGCGGCGCGTAGCGCGAATCGGCCGGCGACAACGACCTCGGCCCTGCGGGCGTCCACAGCTCGCGCTCGAACGCGTCGACGACGGCGCGCGCTTGCTCGGCTTGCAGGATCTGCCTCGGCAGACCTCCGACCGCGAAGATCTGGTTCGGCCGGCACGACGCGTCGTAGGTGCCCGCCACGTGATCGCAGTCGACAACGTCGTGGAGCTGACCACGTTCTTGATCCCAGAACCGCTTGATGAATGACGCACGCGCCTGCTCCGCCTCGGCAGGGTGCCCCGCGATCGTCAGCGCGTTGATCCACAGCGCCTGGATCTCGACCGGCTTGCCGATCCGCGGCGTGATCACCCAGTCGCCGATCTTCGCGTCCATCCAGGTCAGCTGGAGGCCAGGCACGCCGGCCGCGATCAGGCCGTCGGTGTCCGCGTGGATCCGATGTCGCGTGCCCTTGCGATAGCCGTCGACGATCGCGTGGATCGCCGCGTCGATCTTCGAGCGATCCGCCGCCTCCACGTGACCCTGCAGGAACGCGTGCGCGGCGATCACGAACCACAGCGCCGCGTCGACCGAGTTGTACTCCGGCGTCGACGAGCTCTCGTCGAACCGGTTCGGCAACATGCCGCCGTCGACGACGCTCGCCCACTGCAGCAGGATCTGCCGCGCTTCCTCACGCCGCTCCGCCCCGGGTGTCAGGCACAGCCCGCGCAAGGAAATGAAGGTGTCGCGGCCCCAGTCGGAGAACCACGGGAAGCCGGCGAGGATCGTCTTCCCCGCGCCCCGCGTGCAGAGATATGCGTCGGCCGCGCGCGCGAGCGGCGGGCCGAGCCTGCTGCGGCGGTACTGCTCGGCGGAGAACAACTTGTCCGCGACCTGCGCCGCGTTGCCCGCGACAGGAGCGATGGACAGGATCATCGCCGCCGGCCCCGCACCGAGATCGAACGTGAACGTGCCGGGTGCAGCGCAGTCCTCCGTACCATCAAGCCCGCGCTCGAGCTCACTTCCGAGCTCGAAGTTGCGATACCAGTCCGGCGCGTGCTGATAGTGCGCGTTCGCGAGGACGTGGATCGCAGGCGCGCCTTCGTACGGCTGGAAGGTCACGCGGCCGTCGACGATCTCGGGCTCGAACTTGAACGCTCCATTCTCGTGGTGGGTGCCGTGATAGTCGCGCGGTGCGAGCAACGGCTGGACGTGGAGTGCGCGCGCCGAACCGGAGACTTTGGTCCAGCGCAGCACGGTGCGCGGTGCTCCATGCGTGACGATCAGCTCGCACGCGATCCGCGTCTGATCCGGCAGCATCCACTCCCAGCGCGGCCAGGGCGAGTGATCGAACTTCGCCAGCCGGCTCGCGCCGTCGGGAAACACGTAGCCGCCGCGATAGCGGTGCGCGGAGAGGCCGTAGCGTCCGTGAGCGGTCTCGACGAAGACTTCGAGATCGGCGACCAGCACCATGCGCCCCTCGGGCGGTGCCGTCGCAGCCAGCAGCAGTGCGTGATAGCGGCGCGTGCGAATCCAATCGTGGGTTCCCATCGCGAAGCCGCCGAGGCCGTCGGTCTCGAGCCACTCGGTCATCTGTTGTCCTTGCCCATTCGCGCCAGCGCGGCGCGTTCCATGACGTTACCGGCGAGTGCCGTCCAGCCTGATTGATGGCTCGCACCGCAACCACGTCCGGTGTCGCCGTCGAAGTACTCGTAGAACAGCACGAGGTCCTTGAAGCCCTCGTCCTCGGCGTAGCGCCGATCACCGCCGTGACACGGCCGCATGTTGGTCTTGTCGGGCAGGAACAACGTGACGAGCCGGCGCTCGATCTCCTCGGCCACCTCGCGGAGGTTCATCGAGACGCCACTGCCCGTCGGGCACTCGACGCTGAACGCATCGCCGTAATAGTGGTGGTAGCGCTTGAGCGCCTCGATCAGCAGGTAGTTGACGGGAAACCAGACCGGGCCGCGCCAGTTCGAGTTGCCGCCGAACGTGCTCGTCGTCGATTCGCCGGGGGCGTAGTGCACGTCGTAGCGCACGCCCGCGACCTCGAGCACGTATGGATGTGCGCCGCCGTGGGCCTTCGACAGCGAGCGAATGCCGAACGGTGACAACAGCTCCGACTCGTCGAGCATCGTGTGCAGCACGCGTGCGAGGCGCTCGCGGTTCGGGATCGCGAGCAGCCGGTGCTGGTGCTCGACATTGACGGCCACGGTGATCTGTTTTGCGAGTTCCGGCCGGTTCTCGAAGAACCACTGCAGGCGCTTCTGGAACTCCGGCAGGGCCTGCAGCTGGTCGTCCTCGATCGTCGCTGCCGACATCAGCGGCACCAGGCCCACCATCGAGCGCAGGCGCAGCATCACGTTGCCGTTCTGCTGCCGCATCTGGTCGTAGTAGAAGCCATCGCCTTCGTCCCACAGTCCATTGCCACCGAGCTCGTTCATCGCCTTCGCGATCGCCACGAAGTGCTCGAAGAACTTGAGCGCGAGATCCGAATAGTGCGGCTCGGTCTTCGCGAGCTCGAGCGCCATCTGGATCATCGTCGTGCAGTAGAACGCCATCCACGCCGTCGCATCGGCCTGGATCAGCGTGCCGCCACCGGGCAGCGGCTGTCCGCGATCGAACACGCCGACGTTGTCGAGCCCGAGGAAGCCGCCGGTGAACAGGTTGTCACCCTCGGCATCCTCGCGATTCACCCACCAGGTGAAGTTGACGAGCAGCTTGTCGAAGGCGCGCTCGAGGAACTCGCGATCTTTGCCTTGCCCGGCTTCGGAGGCGAGTTGATATACGCGCCACACCGCCCACGCATGGACCGGCGGATTGACGTCGCTGAACGCGAACTCGTACGCGGGCAGCTGCCCGTTCGCGTGCATGTACCACTCGCGGCAGAGCAACAAGAGCTGCTGCTTCGCGAAGTGCGGATCGAAGCGCGCCATCGCGACGCAGTGAAACGCGAGGTCCCACGCCGCGAACCACGGGTACTCCCACGCGTCGGGCATCGAGATCACGTCGCGCGCCCACAGGTTGTCCCAGCCGCGATTGCGCCCGAACTTGCGACCCTCGGGCGGCGTGGGAAAGCCCGGATCGCCCTCGCGCCAGTGCTCGACGATGTAGTGATAGAACTTGCGCGACCACACGAGGCCGGCGTCGGACTGCCGCACGACGCGCCGCTCCTCGGGGGTCATCGGCGTGTTGCGGACCTTGCCGTGATAGTGGTTCGCCTCCGCGACCCGCCGCGCGACGATCTCGTCGAACTTCGAGAACGGCTGCTCCGACCAGACGCTCTCCATCGCGAGCCGCAACCGGATCACGCGGGTCTGCCCGGCGGGGACGGGTTGCTGGTACCAGAACCCGGCCTTGGTTCCGGTGAACGTCGGATTGACCGCGGAGGTCTCGCCCTCGACGACGCGGCGGTGAAACGCGTCCTTGCTGTACGCCGGACCGGGTGAGCCCCACAGCTTCTCCGTGTTGCTCTCGTTGTCGGTGAACAACAGATCGGGGTGGCCCTCGGCGGCGAGCCGATAGCGGCCGAGCGTCGGTTGTGCGATCCGCACGGCAGCGGTGCCGACGCGCTCGATCTCGCCCTTCGCGTCGTACCCCTCGCCGTGGCGATTCCACGCCCAGGTGTTGCGCAGCCAGACCTGCGGCAGCACGTGGAGCGTCGCGGCGTGGGCACCCCGATTGGTGATCGAGACGCGGATGAGGATGTCGTCGGGACCTTCCTTCGCGTACTCGATGCCGACGTCCCAATAGGCCTCGTCGAACACCCCGGTGTCCTCGATCTCGTACTCGCGCTCGAGCTTGCCGCGCCGCTTGTTCTCCTCGACGAGCTTGCCATACGGAAACTCGCGCTGCGGATACTTGTAGAGCGCCTTCAGGTACGAGCTCGTCGGCGTCGCGTCTAGATAGTAGTAGAGCTCCTTGACGTCCTCGGAGTGGTTGCCTTCGCTGCCGGTGAGGCCGAACAGCCGCTCCTTCAGGATCGAGTCCTTGCCGTTCCACAGCGCGAGGCCGAAGCACATCCGGCACTGCCGATCGGTGATGCCGAGCAAGCCATCCTCGCCCCAGCGATACGCGCGGCTGCGTGCATCGTCGTGCGAGAGGTAGTCCCAGCACGAGCCCCACTCGGAGTAGTCCTCGCGGACGGTGCCCCACTGTCGCTCCGGCAGATACGGTCCCCAGCGACGCCAGTTGCGAACGCGCCGGAGATCTTCGTCGATGCGGCGGTCCTCGTCGTTGTCGCTGGTCGTCACCGAGAGCCAGCGTAAACCGGCGTCGATCTAGAGTCCGGTACCCGCGAGCACTTCTTCGAGTGAGATGATCAGCTCGTCGTTGTGCGTGGCTGAGGAGTCTCCCAGCCGCCTCAGCACCGCGTCCAGGCCGGCGCTGCGACCCACCAGATCCTGCGCCTGACTGCACGCCTTCACCAGGATGTCGTGCGCCGTGCGCGCCGACAGCTCCGCGAGCTCCTTGCCGACGCTGAGTGCATCGCGGAGCTCGCCGACGACCCGGCGATCGTGCTCGACCAGCACCTCGCGCTGGTTCACCACGGTGAGCGACTCGAGGTACTTGACCAGCCCCTCCGCGGTCAGCTTGGCCTCGAACAGATCCTCGGCCTCGAGCCGTTGCTCGAAGTGCGTCAGCTCCCAGCGATCCGCCGCGCGCATCGCGCGACACAGCTCCGAGGACACGTACGTGTGCAGTCGCTCCGACAGCTCGACCAACGCCTCGGGGTGCTTCTGGCGATCGGTACCCTGCAGCACGTCGTTGATCGGAGCCAGCTCGGCGAGCAGCTTCGCGATCCCGGTACGCACCATCAGCGCGCGACGCAGCGTGGTCTTGTAGGCCGGCACCACGCCCTGCGGATCGGCGTCGGGCACGAACGCCTCGTAGACGGCGACGACGAGCGCGTGGATGCCCTCGTTCCACGTGCTGGTCATCTCGTCGAGCAGGCCGAGCACCTGGTTCGCGTAACCCGCGCCGATCGCGACCTCCATCCGCTCATTCGCGTCGGCGGTCTGGCCGCCGAGCCCGTAGCGAATGCTCGAGATCTTTTCGATCGCGTCGCCCCACCGCTCGGCCTCGCTGCGCTTGGGAGATCCGCCGAGGCCTTCGACCAGATCGCCGATGTCGTCGACGTTGAACTCGAGCGATCCCGACGGACTGTCGCTGATCGCCTCGAGGTCGCCGAATTCGTCGATCTCCTCGCCCGGCTCCTCGGGCGCTTCGGTCAGGACGCTCGGCGCGCGCTTCTTCTGCCGCTTGTCGAGCTTCTTGCAGTACGCGAGTAGCAGCAGCGGCGTCCGGAACGTGTCGTTCCACAGCGAGCGCAGACTGGTCGCGGCGCTGTCGGGCTCCTCTTGCGAGGTCCGGCTCGCGACGAACCGGTCGTAGAGCGAGTCATCGACCTTGTCGAGCGCGCCAAGCGCTAGCAAGGCAAGGCGCACCAGCTCGGTGGCTTCGGTGCGAATGCTCGCGGTCGAGATCGCATTGACGAGTCGCGGATCGATGCCGCGATCTTCGCAGAACGCGCGCGCCGCGTCGAATGCCTGACCTTACGGATTCCGCGAGAGCTGGCTCTGGTGTGCGACGGAGGCCCATTCGATGCGTTGCGGGGTGGCGAGGCCGAGGGTCACGATCGCGGTCGACAGCTGGACGCGCATCGACCGCTGATAGGCCTGAGCGGCCCGGAGGCGCTCGCGGGTCAAGATGCCGGTCTCGACCAGGTATTCGCCGAAACCCGGGAGCTCGGGAATCGAACCGCGGGTCATGGGTCGTGACGGGGTGCCGAGCTTGGGTGCGGGACGAGCGGGTGGTTGCGGCGTCGGGCGACCGGCCAGCGTGCTGCGTTCCTGCGGGAGCTGGGGATTCGAGTAGGGCGCGGGCAGCGGAAAGGCGCGCGCCTTCGCCCACTCGTGCTCCGGCTTGCTACCGCGAGCGAACGGCTTGGTCGGCCGTTCGTCGTGTTCACCGCCCGGGGGCTGGGTGCCGCGGGCGACGCGAACAGGGTGCACGTCGACGGTGTCGCTAGCCCGGTCGAAGTCCTCCGAATCGTCGACCATGCGCTCGCGCCCGAAGGTCGGCGTCGGCTTGACCGCCTCGAAGGTCGGGATCGGGGGAGGTTGGATCCGTGGCGATTGCGCGCGGGGAAACCGACTAGCGGGTGTCGGGATTTTTCGCGCCGTGGCTGATCGAAGCGAGGCATCGACGATCATCAGCCAGTCGCGAGCTTCCGGATCGTCGGGATCGAGGCGGAGTGCCTCGCGGAAGAAGATGGCAGCGGATTCGTTCTCGTCGCGCCGCGCGGCGAGCTCGCCGAGCAACCGGTATGCGAGACCACACTGTGGCTCGAGGCGGATGAGGTCGCGGAGGTCGCCTTGGGCGTCGAGATCTCGCCGCAGCGCGATATGGGCGCGGGCTCGGATCACGAGGAGGTCGATGCACTCGGGCTCTTGCTCGAGGGCGTCCGACACCATGGCAACCACGCTGGGGTAGTGCCTGGCTTCGAACAGCTCTCTGGCGGTCGCGATGACTCCTCGATCCACGCTGTCAGACTCAGCAAGGACGAGGCCAGGGGTGGGAGCCGTGCAACCCTTTGGAATTCGTTACCTAACCCACCGATCCCGCAGGGGGAACACACCCCGAACCGCTCCGCGATCCTCCACTGGCAGCTGGTAGCCGCGGCCGGCATACTCACCGCGTGCGCCGGGCTGGACTCCTCTTACTGCTGGTGGCCTCGCTGGCCGACGCCCGGCCGCGCCGCTATCGCCCCACGCCCCCACCCTCCCCCGACCTCTGGCAACGCGCGATCGATCCCGGAGGTCAGGTCGCGCACGTGCTGCTCGAGAAAGCCCGCGAGGCGATCAACCGGCCCGAGCGCGGCATGGACGAGTGGGCCGTCGATCAGCGCGCCCGCTTCTATCGGGATGCCTACAACATCCTGGGCGAGGCGCGCCGGTTGTCGCCGCACAACGCCGAGGTCCTCTCCTTGTACGGGCAGGTCGCCGACGAGCTCGGCAAGACCCGCGAGGCGATCGAAGCCCTGGAGGCCGCCGTCGCGATCGAAGGCCCCGACAAGGCGAGCGCGGATGTCACCGGCCGGCTCGGCGCGCTCGAGCTCCGGCTCGGCCACACCGACGCCGCGATCCGCTGGCTCCGCTACGCCCAGGCCGGCTCGTCGCTGATGGGCAACGTCGAGTGGATCATCTACCTCTCCACCGCGCTCGCGCAGCGCGGCGAGATCCTCGCAGCCACCGACACGCTCGATCGCGTGATGCCTGCGAGCATCCCGTACTTCAATCCCGAAGCGACGATGGTCGCCTTCTCGCTGGCCGTGCTCTACGATCGAGACGAGCAGCGCGGCAACGCGTTCAACGTGCTCGACCGTATGCAGGGCAACCTCAACTCGATGTACGCGCAGCAGTTGCAACAGCAGCTGCTGCGGTTCGACTTCATCCCCGGTGAAGATCGAAACTACTACCTCGGCCTGTTCTACGAATCGCTCGGCGACTACACCGAGGCGCGCGCCTCGTGGTCGTTGTATGCCGCGAGTGGCGACACGCCGTGGAAGGCCCGCGCGCTCGATCACATCGCCGCGATCGACGTGCAGCGCCGCGCGAATCCAACGGTCAAGCCCACCCAGGTCAAGCCGCCCAAATGAAGCGCTCGTTTTTTATTGCTGTACTGCTCGCCGCCGCCGCGCCGGCGCAGGGCGACATCTGGGAAACAGCGACCACGCCGCCGAACACTGTCTCGATGGACGTCTACACCTCGCTGCTCCAGAAGGGCGACGACGCCGCGCTGGCAGCGAGCTCGCAGAGTGTCGGCCCGACGGCCGCACTCAAGATGGTGGACGGAGCGATCGAGGCGTATCGCGGCGCCGCGAACGTCAATCCCAAGTCGGCAGAGCCGTTCTATCGCATCGGGACCGTGCTCAACGCGTTCTTCTTCGACGACTGCGATAGCTCGGGCCTGCGTATGCGCGTCCCACCGGTGACGTGCACGGCGCGGTTCGACCGCATCGAGAAGGCGCGCGACATGGTCGCAGCCTGGGATCGCTTCGAGGAACTCGCGCCGCTCGACCCTCGGATCAACGACCTGTTGGTGACCCGCGCCATCACCCGCACGAAGCTCGTCGCGACGGCGACGAACCCGACCGTACTCCTCGAGGCGGCCGCGAAGGACTACCAAGCCATCCTCGATCGCGAGGACGGCCTGCTCCGCGAACGGTTCTCCAACGGGCTCGGAATGCTCGTGCTCGGCAACCTCGCCGAGACGCACATGATGCTCGGCAATGTCGAACGGGCGATCGAGGTCTACATCGAGGCGCAGCGACTCGGTGCGCGAAGCTCGACGATGTTCGGGCTCGCGGTCGCGCTCGATCGCGACGATCGCGGAGGTGATGCCTTCACCGTGATCCGTGGACTCGGCGAGGAACAGTTCGAGGCGTTCCACACCGAGTGGGAATCCGGCAACGTGTTCTTCGTCCCCGCTGGCGAGGAGCAATACTACTTCGCGCTCGCGAGCGAAGCGCTCGGCCACCACAGCGAGGCGATCGAGTACTGGAGGTTGTATCTCCGTAGCGGCGCGCACCCGAAGTTCCAGCCGCGCGCCAAGGAGCACCTCGACAAGTTGCTCTCGCGCAAGAACCTGCCGCAGATCAAGACGCCGTTCTCGGGCGACCTCGGTCGCGCGCCGACGTTCACGCCGCGGTCGCCGTTCGATCCCGTCACACCGCCGCCCCGCCCGATTCGCCGGCCGCTCAAGAAACTTCCCGCGACGCCGTAGCTACGGCGGTGACAGGTTTGTCGCCGAGTCGCGCTTCCGGTCGACGCGCTCGAGGTGGCGAGTCACCGCGGGGTCGACACCACGAGCCTCGAGCTCGACGAACGCGGCACGCGCAGCCACCAGATCACCCGCGCGCAACAGCGTCGTCGCGGCGGTGTACTCGGTGATGCGAGCGAACCGCGGATCGGTGTCGTCGAGGATCTCGTAGACGTCGGTCGGTTCCTGCCGGCCGCGCAACACCAAGGTGTCGAGCCAGCGCGCGTGATCGCGCATCCCCGCTGCCTCGACCACCGCGCCCGAGACGACGAGCCGCGCACCGAACGTCTTGCACAGCCCCTCGAGCCGGCTCGCCACGTTCACCGCATCGCCGATCACGGTGTACTCGAGCTTGCGCGCGCTGCCGATGCTGACGGCGATGACCTGCCCCGCGTGGATCGCGGTGCCGATGTCGAGAGGTGGCGCACCCCGTATCGCTCGCTCCACGTTCCACGCGGCCAGCTCGCGCTGCATCGCGAGCGCGGCGGTCACCGCGGTGCGCTCGGGCTTCGGGGCATCGTCGAGCGTGCCCCAGTCGGCCATGATCGCGTCGCCGATGAACTTGTCGATCCGGCCGCCGTGCTTGGTGATCACCGCGGTCATCCGATCGAGGTACTCGTTGAGGAGCGTGACCACCTCCTCGGGAGCCAACGCTTCGCTCAGCGTGGTGAACCCGCGCACGTCCGTGAACATCACGGCCGCGTGACGGCGTTGCCCGGAGAGTGCCTCCGATCGCCCGGTGATCATCCGCTGCACGACCTCCGGCGCCACGTACTGCCCGAAGGTGGTCTTGATGAAGTCGCGCTCCTGGAGGCCGTTGGCCATGTCGTCGAAGTGACGGCCGACGACGCCGAACTCGTCGTTGCGCGTCAGGTCGGCGCGGACGTGGAGCTCGCCCTTGGCGATCGCATCGGTCGCCGCCATGATCTGCGACAGCGGCTTGCGCACGCTACGCGCGACGACGATCGCCAGCAGGATCATCGCGAGGATGGCGACCGCGAGCACGCCGAGCGACAGCACCGCGACCTCGCGCTTGATCGCCGCGATCCGCGAGGCGCGAACGTCGATCCCGACGATCGCGACTGCCTTGCCGCTGGCATCGCGGATCGGGGCGTAGCCTGACAACACCGTGCCCCACGCGTCGGTGTAGATCTCGTCCTCGACCACGGGTCCGTCGAATCCCTCGAGCATCTTGGTCTCGCGATCCGCCTCGTACGGCTCGCCCGGCTTGCCCGGCGGCGCATCGGCGAGGATCACGGCATCGACCACGATCTCGAGCGAGCCCGGCTTCGGCCCGCGGCGCATCACGTACAAGTCCGAGAAGTCCGGCTCGGCCGCGGCGAGCTGACGAAACCGCGCGTCGAGCCGCTTGTACGTCGGGGTCTCGACATCCGCGGCAGTGCGCAGCGTCGCGAGATCCTCCGGCGCGATCGCCGAGGCCAGTGACATCGCGCCGATCCGCAGGCGTGCGGCGAGCGCCGCCTGTTCGCTCGCGATGCCGCGGACGTAGAAGAACCCCATCACCGACAGCAGCACAACAAGGACAAGCCCGCCGTAGAGGATCGACAACCAGATATGAAAGCACTGCCAGACCTTCAGGCGATCGGCAGCGACGGGCGCAGGCACGACGTGGATAGTAACGAACCTGCGAGCGCGGCACTGGACCCAGATCTTTTCGAAGCGACCGTTGGGTTGCGTGGGGACGCGCATGAAACCGCGGCGACG